>NZ_ATTE01000001.1:3197500-3517500 GCF_000419525.1 Leucothrix mucor DSM 2157 | reverse complement strand
TCCGGACATCCCCGCAAAAATCACACTCGCGCCCACATTCACATGCCCAAGGCCGCCATACATCCATCCTACTGCCGCACGGGCAAAGGCGAAGATCTTGGTGGTGATGCCTGAGGTATTCATCAAGTGACCGGCCATAATAAAAAATGGCACGGCAATGAGCGGGAATGAGTTAATTCCCGCCACCATATTATGCAGCACGACCAGGCTCGGCATGCCATCGAACAAGATGAATACTAAGGAAGCCACACCCAACGCGACTGCAACGGGCGCACCGGCGATCAGCAGCACCAATAAAATCAGAAATAAGTATAAAATTGACATCGTTTCTACCTACTCCATGGCTTCAGAAAGGGCGCGTTGTTCAAGCTCTTTGATGAGCTCTTCGGGTGTTTGGCGATATTTACGAACCAACCAAACCACGGAGTAAATCGTCATCGCAGCCAAACCGACAGCGACACACCAATACAACAAGCTTTTTGGGATTTCGACAGAGGCCATTTTGGTTCTGGTTTTCAAGGCGAGCTGGACGGCCATAATGGTTAGGTAGCCATAGAACGCGGTGCTGATCACATCCATCAACATGGAGAGATAGCGACCTGCAGCGGGTGATAAATAACGGTAGAAAAATTCTAAGAAGATGTGAGTTCCTTTGCGACTCACTGAAACGGCGCCTAAAAAGGCAACTAAAATTAAGATATAGCGGGCAATTTCTTCGGTCCAGGCCAAGCTGTCATTGAGTACGTAGCGGGTAAAAAATTGAGTAAATACAATGACGGCGAGTAGCCAGAGAGCGAGAAGGCCCGGTAGATCGACCCATTTAAAGTCTATGACGGGCGATGCATCGTGCGCATCGCCCGCTAGGCTGTCTTTTGAAGACATCATCTAAGCATCCCTAAGCCTGTTACTCGATAGCACCCAAACGATTGAAATGATCCAATGTGTAAGGGACACCGTCTGCAGTTAGCATCGGAGTAACGGCATCTTTGAATGGCTTTTTATCCACTTCATTGACCTTGGTGCCTTGCTCGCGGAACCACGCAACCAAGTCTTGCTCAGAGGTGTAAATCTCATCTGAGTATTTCGCGGCAGATTCTTTAAGCACGGTATTGAGCGTATCAAAGTCATCACCCACGCGATCAACGGCCGAGTCTGAAACAATCGTCAACAAAGAGTTGAGGATGTGGCCAGTCAGGTTGATATTGGATTGTACTTCGTAGAATTTCTTGAACTTAATGGTTGGCAGTGGGTTTTCCTGTGCATCCACCACGCCTTGCTGGAGCGCCAGATATACTTCAGAGAATGCCATTGGCGTTGGGTTCGCATCGACCGCGCGAGGGAACATCAACATCAGTGGCGAGTTCGGTACGCGAATCTTCAAGCCTTTCATATCTTCTGGCTTTAAGATTGGTTTGTTTGACGTGACATGGCGTTGGCCATAGTAGCCCAGTGTTGACACGGTATGACCGGTTGCATCCTTGTAGCCTTCTGAAAGCTCTGCGAATAATTCACTGTCGCGATACTTCTTCCAGTGATCATAATCACGCATGATAAATGGGTAATCAGAGATGGCAATCGGGCCATAATAACGTTCAGCAAAGTTAGGGCCGGTGTAGATAATATCGACGGAGCCGATGCCTAAACCTTCATTAATCTCAACTTCTTTTCCAAGCGAGGAAGCGGGGAATACTTTGATTTCTACGCGGCCATCGGTGCGCTTTTTAACTTCTTCAGCAGCCCACAGTGCAGCGGTGTGATAGTTGGAACCCGTCTCATAGACGTGCGCCCATTTCAGTGTTTCTGCCGCAATGGCACTTGTCGTTGATAAAACTCCGACGCAGGCAGCAACCGCCACTGACGTGATAATCTTCTTTAGCATGATCTTCCTCCAAGAAAGCATAATAAAAACAGTTTTTAATCGGTCGATTGCTATTTATTCAAATACTTCAGCCACATAGCGTCGACGTTAAATACTATACAAGCTATTTTCCAATAAGCAAATCTTAATTTTGAATGGCTGGTTTTACTAAAATGGGCACGTTTGTTGATGCTGCGTTTAGTCTGTTGCACATCAAATTGGCCCACCTCGTTAGACGAGTTAGACATTCTAGTTTGGGACTTGGCTTATATAAACATATCAGTTTGTATAGCTGGTATGTCAGTCTACGGTAGATTACAAGAGTTGTAAAATGCTATGGAATTAGCGCAAGGAGAGCGCGAGTCATTTCAATGTCTGCCTGAATTTCACCGATTGTTACGGCGACGTGCTTGGCCTCGCGCAGGCAAGGGAAGTTCCTCTGTGCGGGTTTCATCGCTAAGTAGTAAGGCTTTTAATGAAGGTCTTGCTGCACTTTGCAGGCGCTTCCATTCGATTAGAGACACTAATACTGCTGTTTCTGTGCCTCGGCGTGAAACCATCTGAGGCCCTTCAGCAATGCAGGCATCAAGCAACTCAATAAAGCGGGCTTTGGCGTCTTGTACTGGCCATGTGTGCATATTTTCTCTCCTTTATCTAACTGGTCATATGACCAGTTTATTGCGGAAAGGTTAAGAGATCTATGCTCGGATTTTCAGGTGTACAATTATCTTGCTACAAAGTATTCGGGAGCAAATTTTCTAATAAAGTTGTGCTGATGCTTACGACCCGTATCATGAATGTTCCTGCATGGAGTGAATTGTCGTATTATTCCCCCACTTGTCTAAAATTACTCACCTATGCCCAAAATATTCATCAGTTACGGTCGTGACGAAAGCCATGGTCAAAGCCTCGCAACAGAAGCCCAGCAGCAACTTCAGGCCGCTGGCTTTGAGGTATTCCTTGATGTAATTGGCTTAAAGCCTGGGGACCGATGGGATACCAAGCTGGAATTTGAGCTAGAAACCAGCGATTTAGTGGTGCTGGTTATCTCAGAAAAAATCCGCACCTCTGACTGGGTATACAACGAAATCAGCATGGCCAGAGAAATTGGCTTACCGATTATTCCGGTTATTGCTGAACATGTGAGAATGCCTTTGTGGATCAGGCATTTGCAGGTGTTAGATTTTTCTATTCAAGTGAATTGGGAGCAGCTTTTTGATGCTATATTTTCCAAGCTAGATATAAACCCTGTCTTGAAAGCGGTTAAGCCTCCATCCGATACTTTCTCAACTAGTCCTAAATGGGCATCCAAATCGGGAGAAGACCAATTCGGCAAATATGCCGACATCCAAATCCAACATATAAAGCAACGTTTTCGCTATATTGAAGCAGGTGCTTTTCTGATGGGGTCTCCAGATTCAGAGGTTGGGCGTTTTAGTGATGAAGATCAGCATCTGGTGACCTTGACTCAGGGTTTTTGGTTGGGAGAAAGTGCTGTTACACAAGAGTTGTGGGAAGCGGTGACAGGTTCTCTACCAGCTTGCTTTACTGGAGATAAAAACCTTCCTGTATACAAGGTGGGTTGGAATGAGACTCAAGAGTTTATTAATACGCTTAATTTTCAGTTTAAGAGGCTGAGAGCTCGATTGCCTACGGAAGCTCAATGGGAATATGCATGTCGTGCTGGAACAACAAGCCCTTTTTCATTTGGCCAGCAGGTCACACCAAATCAAGTCAACTATATGGATGATTCGCAGGGGGAGGGAGTATTTCGGGTAAAACCATTACCTGTTAAGTCTCTTCCAGCTAATTCATGGGGTTTATATGAAATGCATGGGAATGTATCAGAGTGGTGTCAGGATGCTTGGTTGGAGAGGCTTGGGAGAAAAGCAGCGGTAGATCCAGAGGTAAGGCAGGGCGACGGATATGTTTTTCGTGGAGGCTCGTGGTATTACGACTCCAGGGGGATTAGATCAGCTGCCCGCAATAATGGATCTGGGGCAGCTGTGATGATGGTATCGGTTTTAGGATTTCGGTGGAAAGTTAAGTGCTTGGCACATACCCCAAATTAGGCGCCAACAAGCTCTCCGCCTTCTCCACAGTCACGCCCTTACGCTTGGCATAATCAGCAATCTGCTCCTGATCAATCTTCGCTACACCAAAATACTGCGACTCAGGATGCGAGAAATACCATCCACTAACAGAAGCCGCAGGCAACATCGCCCAGCTCTCTGTCATTGAAATCCCCGCATTTTCCTCAGGCTTCAACAGATCCCAAATCGTATCTTTCTGGGTATGGTCAGGGTTCGCGGGATAACCCGGCGCAGGGCGAATTCCTTGATACTGCTCTTTAATCAACGCCTCTTGCGACAAGTTTTCATCGGCCATATAACCCCAATGCTTGGTACGCACTTCGCGGTGCAAATACTCGGCAAATGCTTCAGCCAAGCGATCGGCAATCGCTTTGGCCATAATGCTGTGGTAGTCATCCTGATCCGCGTCATACTCAGCAACCAGCTTATCCAAACCGATACCCGCCGTTACGGCAAAGGCTCCAATATAATCCTGCACACCACTTTCTTTAGGTGCAATAAAGTCAGACAGCGACAGGTTAGGGCGATCCGTCGGATGTACCGTCTGCTGGCGTAAGCCAATCACCGTATCAAACACTTCAGACCGGGCCTCATCGGTGTAAATCTCGATGTCGTCATCATTCACGGTATTGGCAGGGAAAATACCAAATACCGCATGCGCCTGAACCGTGTCATCTTTGATAAAGCGTTCGAGCATCAGCTTAGCGTCGGCAAATAGCTTAGTCGCTTCTTCACCCAACTCAGGATCTTCCAGAATCTGTGGGTACTTCTTGCGCAGCTGCCAGGTGTGGAAGAATGGCGTCCAGTCGATTAGCTCGGCCAGTACCCGCAAGTCCATTTTCTCAATGACCTGCACGCCTTCAACCGCTGGCTTAGTCGCATCATAATGCGCCCAGTCGGTAGCTAATTTATTAGAACGCGCAATTTCCAAACGCAGGAAGTCCTGCTTTTTCATCTTGGCATTAAAGCGCTCGCGGTACTGATCGTATTCGGTTTCCAGCTCGGCAAGGTACGGCTCGCGCAGCGTCTCACTCAACAGCTTATTCACCACACCCACACAGCGCGACGCATCCGGTACATACACAACCGGTTGCTTGTAGTGCGGCGCAATTTTCACCGCCGTGTGCATTTTGGAGGTTGTTGCGCCACCAATTAGCAATGGAATATCAAAGCCCTGACGTGCCATTTCTTTAGCGACGTGCGACATTTCTTCCAGCGATGGTGTGATCAAACCGGAGATACCGATCACGTCAGCTTTATGTTCACGGGCCGCCGCAAAAATGGTTTCAGCCTTACACATAACGCCTAAGTCGATGACTTCGTAACCGTTACATTGCAGTACCACGCCGACGATATTCTTACCGATATCATGCACGTCACCTTTAGCGGTTGCCATGATCACGCGGCCATTACTCTTATCGACGCCTTCTTTTTCAGCGTCCATAAATGGCTCAAGGTAGGCAACGGCTTGCTTCATTACACGGGCTGATTTCACCACTTGTGGCAGGAACATTTTACCGGCACCAAACAAATCACCGACCACGTTCATACCGGCCATTAGCGGGCCTTCGATTAGCTCAAGCGGGCGGCCAACGGCTTCCAGCGCCTCGGCAGTATCCGCTGTAATGAATTCGGTAATTCCTTTAACCAGCGCATATTCAAGGCGCTTATTTACGGGCAGCTTGCGCCATTCTTCGTCTTGCTTCTCCGCTTTGGAGCCATCGCCACGGTATTTCTCAGCGATCTCCAGCAGGTTCTCAGTGGCTTCCGGCTTGCGGTTTAGCACCACATCTTCTACTGCATCGCGCAGCTCTTCCGGGATATCTTCGTAAATGGCTAGCTGTCCGGCATTTACGATACCCATGTCCATACCAGCCTGAATCGCGTGATACAGGAACACCGCATGAATGGCTTCACGCACCGGATTATTACCACGGAATGAGAACGAGACATTCGACAAACCGCCCGACACCATTGCATGTGGCAGGGTTTGCTTGATCTGGCGCGTGGCTTCGATAAAGTCGATGCCGTAGTTATTGTGCTCTTCCATACCCGTCGCAATCGCGAAGATATTCGGGTCGAAGATAATGTCTTGCGGTGGGAAGCCAACTTCATTCACCAGAATGTTGTAGGCGCGTGTGCAGATTTCTACTTTGCGATCAATGGTGTCGGCTTGGCCTTCTTCATCAAATGCCATGACCACCACGGCCGCACCGTAGCGCATGCACAATTTAGCGTGTTGGATGAATTGCTCAACACCTTCTTTCATGCTGATCGAGTTGACCACACACTTGCCTTGCACGCATTTCAAACCCGCTTCGATCACTTCCCATTTTGAGGAGTCGATCATCACCGGTACGCGTGAAATATCTGGCTCAGCGGCAATCAGGTTTAGGAAGCGCTGCATGACTTTCTTCGAGTCCAGCAGACCTTCATCCATATTGATGTCGATGATTTGCGCGCCGTTTTCAACTTGCTGCAAAGCCACGGTCAAGGCAGCATCATAATCTTCTTCAACGATCATGCGCTTAAATACAGCCGAACCAGTCACGTTTGTGCGCTCGCCCACATTTAAGAACAGTGAGTCAGCCGTAATCGTCAGTGGCTCAAGCCCAGATAAACGACACGCCACCGGAATTTCCGGAATCTCACGAGGCGGCAAGCCATCAACCGCTTCGCGCATCGCTTTAATGTGCGCAGGGCTGGTACCACAGCAGCCACCGATAATATTTAAGAAGCCACTTTGCGCCCATTCCTGAACGTGCGCCGCCATGTCTTCTGGCGTCTCGTCATAACCACCAAATGCGTTTGGCAGACCCGCGTTCGGATGAGCAGACACATGGGTGTCTGCAACGCGGGATAGCTCTTCCACGTACTGACGCAATTCTTTAGCACCCAGCGCACAGTTCAAGCCGATAGACACTGGCTTGGCATGGCACATGGAGTTCCAGAACGCTTCCGTGGTTTGACCGGATAGGGTACGACCTGAGGCATCGGTAATGGTACCGGAGATCATAATCGGCAGGCGGAAACCTTGGTCTTCAAACACTTGCTCAACCGCAAAAATAGCTGCTTTGGCATTCAGGCAGTCAAAAATAGTTTCGATCAGAATCAGATCAGAACCACCACGAATCAGTGCTTCGCAGGCTTCAGAGTAGGCTTCAACCAAGTCATCAAAAGTGACGTTACGAAAGCCCGGATCGTTCACATCGGGAGACAAGCTCGCGGTACGATTGGTTGGGCCAATAACACCGGCAACGTAGCGTGGCTGTCCCGGAATTTTTGCTTCGATCTCATCACAGGCCTGACGAGCTAAGCGTGCAGACTCTTCACAGATCTCAGCAGCTAGCGATTCCATTCCATAATCCGCCATCGCGATTTGCGTGCCGTTAAAGGTATTGGTTTCGATAATGTCCGCACCAGCTTCTAAGTACTCGGTATGGATGCCTTTAATCAGGTCTGGCTGAGTCAGGCTCAACAGATCATTGTTACCACGCAGGTCGCTTGGCCAGTCGGCAAACCGTTCACCCCGATAGTCAGCTTCTTCCAGCTCGTGCCGCTGGATCATGGTGCCCATTGCGCCATCGAGAATTAAGATGCGTTTTTTCAGAGCGTCTTCAAAGGCTTGCGAGTTGGCTGACATGGTTAAATCCTATGGTATTTCGGGTGAACGTGTGTGGTAGAGTAGCGCAGAACAATATCACACCTGATATGCAAATATAAACATATCTTTATATGACTGGATGAGTGAATGCAAAATCTTGATACTTTGTTAGCCGCATTGCGCGCAGCAGGCGAACATACCCGTTTGCGCTTATTGGCCCTGTGCGCCCGAAGTGAGCTGAGCGTAACGGAGCTGACGAAGATCCTCGGACAAAGCCAGCCGCGTGTCTCACGCCATTTAAAGCTGATGGTGGAAGCTGGTTTATTGGAGCGTTTTCCGGAAGGTGCGCAGGTATTTTATCGGTTGTCCGATCGCGCCTCGGTTGCGCCATTAGCACAGGCTTTGGTCGCCTTGCTGCATGAGGATGATGCGGTCCTCAGTCGGGATTTGTCGCGCCTTAAACAAGTCACCGATGCCCGCGCGTTGGAAGCTCAAGCCTACTTCGACAAGATCGCCGGACACTGGGAAGAGGTGCGCCAATTCCATGTCGCGCAAGAAGAAATCGAAGCCGCACTCAGAGCGGCTGTTGGTGAAAACAAGGTCAGTGACCTACTGGATATCGGTACCGGAACAGGACGGACTCTGGAGCTATTAGCCGACCGTACGCAGCGAGGTATTGGCATCGACTTTACCAGCGGCATGTTGGCGGTGGCGCGGACTAATCTTAAGCAAGCGGGTTTGTCGCATTTGCAGGTGCGCAAGGGTGATATGTATCAGCTGCCGATGGATGATCAGAGTTTTGATTTGATCACAATGAATCTGGTGCTGCATTTTAGTGATGACCCCGCCGAAGCGATTCGTGAAGCGGCGCGGGTATTAATGCCGACCGGGCGTTTGTTTGTGGTGGATTTTGCGGCGCACACTGAAGAGTATATGCGTAAGGAATATCAGCACCGCAGGCTTGGCTTTACGGATGAGGAAATTCGAAGGTATTTTACCTCGGCGGGTTTGATTCCGGCCGTGCCGCAGCAGTTTGTGGGCGACCCGTTGACGGTGAAGATTTGGTCGGCTAGTGCGGTGCCGCTCAATTACATGGAATGAAAGTCCAGCAGTAAGTAAAAAGCTCAGCAGCCTGTTGGGCGAACTACCATCAGTAAGCTGTACATATCGACCGATACAAATTCATCGAGCCATTGATACTCTATTGCCAATTTATTGGCGCCTGCCCGCCAGCTAAGGCACAATAGCCCGACTCAATTTATTCAACCAATTATCCACACGTGAGGGGAACACGCATGAGCAAATTTAATGTCGCTTTTATCGGCTTAGGAGTAATGGGTTATCCAATGGCCGGGCACCTGGCCGCTGCCGGACACTCAGTGTGTGTTTACAATCGCACCACCAGCAAAGCCGAAGCTTGGGTTGCCGAGCACGGTGGACGCTTTGAAACCACTCCAGCGGCTGCTGCAAAAGGCGCTGACTTCGTATTCTCCTGCGTGGGTAACGACGATGATTTGCGTAGTGTCACCACCGGCGAAGTGGGTGCTTTTCAAACCATGGCAGCCGGTGCAATCTTTGTCGATCACACCACTGCCTCCGCTAATGTCGCTCGTGAGTTAGCGGCCAAAGCCAGTGAGTTAGGCTTTGGCTTTATTGATGGCCCGGTTTCTGGTGGCCAGCTCGGTGCTGAAAATGGCGTCCTCACTGTAATGTGCGGCGGCGAGCAGGCCACATTTGATCGCGTTAAACCATTGATTGATTGCTTTGCTAAGTCAGCTCAGTTAATGGGTGATGCCGGTGCCGGCCAGTTAACCAAAATGGTGAATCAGATTTGTATCGCTGGTTTAGTGCAGGCACTATCTGAAGGTGTCGCATTTGCTGAAAATGCAGGTTTAGATGCTAAGCAGGTCTTTGATGTGATCGGCAAAGGTGCGGCACAATCCTGGCAGATGGATAACCGTCATGAGACCATGATTGATGGCAAATTTGACTATGGTTTTGCTGTGGATTGGATGCGTAAAGACCTGAGCTTGTGTTTTGAAGAAGCGCAGCGTAATGGTTCTGAGCTGCCAGTCGCTGAGTTGGTCGATACCTTCTACGCTGAAGTGCAAGCCAATGGTGGTAATCGTTTTGATACCTCTAGCTTGGTCACGCGCTTACCGCGCAAAGCATAATTCCCAATGGCAGATCTGAATTACTATCTGAAAGGCTATCCCCCGAACGTGCTGCAGCAAGTGCAACGCTTGATTGATTAGCAGCGCTTGGGGGAGGTCTTGCTAAAGCGTTATCCGACGGCGCATGAGTTTGGCTCTAATAAAGCGCTGTACGATTATGTGCTGGATTTGAAAAGCAGCTACCTCAAGCAGTCATCGGCGCTGAGTAAAGTGGTTTACGATGACAAGATTCAGGTGATTAATCAGGCGCTTGGCTTGCATACGCAAATCTCGCGAGTGCAGGGCGGCAAGCTAAAGTCGAAGAATGAAATCCGAATTGGCTCGGTGTTTAAGCGTGCGCCATTACCTTTTCTGAGGATGATCTGCGTGCACGAATTAGCGCATTTAAAGGAAAAGGATCACAACAAGGCATTCTATAAGTTGTGTAATTATATGGAACCGGATTATCACCAGCTGGAATTTGATGTGCGCTTGTTTTTGACCTGTCAGGATCAGTTTGGGGATTTGTATTAAAAAAATTCCGGGGAGATTGCTCGCCCCGGAATGGCTTCTTGCCGTGTTTTAATCAGCCTTAGGGGTAGGTGTTCACACCCGGAAAAGCTGAGGTAATCAAGCTTCGCGTGTAATCATGCCAAGGCCTTAAACCGTCAGGCGCAGCCCTTAGCGTACCTTGCCAGTTAAAACTGACTGCTGGTAGATCGCCGCTACTACAAGTCAGCGTATAACCGGCTGCATCAAACACATCGCTTTGTTGCTTGTCAGCTTCCATACATAAGGGCGTGGCCAAGCTAGCCAGAGTTGCGCATTGCTCAGCACTAACCGCTGCTACATGGCGATAGACCGAGGCCTTCTCCTGCGTTTCGCGGCTGAGAATAGCCTGCTTGGCAGTGCAGTCAATTTGTAACTGCTCCACCAAGGCTCCCTGTTTTCCACCAACGATCTGATAGTCATAACGAGCACTATCAGGCGTTAAGGCGTTGCTATCGGAGGCCGGCATATTGCAGGCCCCCAAAAAGCAGCTTAGGTAAATAACACGCTTCACTTCGTTCTCCGTTTACGCGCTGCTGCGATAAAGCCAACACCACCCAATAACATCAGCAACCAAGGGCTCATCGAGCCACCGCCACTTTTGCCTTTGGATATGATCAGGTCGATCAAGCTACCGGCGTTGACTGGGCTATCTGCCGTTGGAGTCTGGCTCATGACATCACCAGAAGCGACCGTTTTGCTGTGCTCTTCCTTGATACTACCGACAACTAATCCGGCCGCTTCAATTGCAGCAATGGCCTCATCTTTGGTTTTGCCAACCACATCAGGCACCATAAGCAGCACTTGTTTGTCGATGTACAAACCGTTCAGTAAGGTTGCAGACTCACCATCTGTGGATAGTGTGATATTACGGAAGCCAATCGCCGCATCGGCATCAACTGTCACATTCACAATCGCTTCAGTCGGTGAGTTTACCGTCACGCTATTAACCGTCACGTTATCACCAAATGAGGCAGTCGTCACACCCGTTTCAAAGTGAGTATTAGTACCAGACACGGTTACCGAAGTGGTTTGGGATTGCTGCAGATTTTTCGGTGAAATCTCGCTAATCACCGAAATTGAGCTTTCTGAACCAATCAATAGCGCATCGTCTAGCGTCATACTGCCTGCGGTGAGCGTTCTGAAACCGATTGGCGCACCGGCTGCAACCGTTACCTCAATCGTGGCTTCGGTATCGCTAACACGAGTAACCGAGTCAACCGTTACACCGGTGCCAAGCTCCACAGCCATATCATCAGTGAATGTAGTATTGATTCCCTGAATGGTCAGCGTAGCGGTGGTGCCTTGAATCAGGCGAGTCGGTGTCAGGCTGAGAACACTCGCGGCAGTGGTTGCCGTTTCAATGGTGATAATGCCTTTGCCTTCCGCAATCTCTACACCACTACCCAGCGCCGTTTTGGCGATTAGGTTGAGGGTGACCAGATCGGCAGTCTCTGCAACATCCACCACAAAGGATAGAGAGGTTGGTGACAGGATTTGAATATCAGAGATGGTAACGCCGCTGATATCGCTACCGTCAGCCAGACTAAAGCTAACCTCAGTGGCTGAACCCCAGTTGGTGTTCAGGCCAGTAAAGAAGACCGTTGCACGTGCACCGCGAGGAAGCTTACGGATGCTGGAAGTAATAACCGCTGGCTCAGTGGTTGAGCGTAGGATATTGAAGATGGTATTGACGTACTCACTGTCATCACCACTGTTTACTTCATCGATCTTCGCGAAAGTACCACCGGTTTCAGCCGAGATCACGGAGAACAGCTGAACAGAGCTTGCTGTTAACGCGCTAAAGGCATCGCCTGAGATAACCACCCGATAGTTAGCATCTTCATAGCTAGAGCTTAGCTCCAGATAATACGTGCCATCGGCCTCTGGTGTGAAGCTAGCCGTTTCAATGGTTTCATTGTAGGCAGTGAGTGTCGAAGAGGCGTAGCCGCTAAGCTTCATATCTTGCTCGATACCTTCATCGTCCAGCAATCTAAGCGTGGTGTATTTGCTGGCATTCATTTGGCTGAGTGCGAGGGTGTAAGTGTTACCGGCCTCTAGTGCGGCTTTAAAGAAGTCCTTGTCTTCGCTGGTTTCGATCGTACCGATTAAGATGGCACCGGTATTAATTTCGCTGGCAGTCTCAATGCTGTCGCCAACAATATCGACGCCATCAGCCGTGCCCGGAACTTCGATTGAGCCACCGATTTCATCGCCTTCCTCATCAAAGCCGGGTTTACCCTGAGCATCTGCAAGCAAGCTAGGCTTGAAGGTTTCGCTGGAGCAATCACCGGAAAGAATGGTGTTCACTGTAACGCCACGGCTACGCAGGTCAGAAATAACGCCCGCCATATCAACACCCGGCTGAGCAGATGCATCGGTCGCCACCAGAATAGTACCGCCAGCACGAACGAGTTTACTAGCCGCCAGCAAGCCGTGAGCACTGTACTCAGGGCAATCGCCACCGCCAGAGGCACTGAGTCCATTAACCGCATCACGCATGGCACTTAAGTCATTGGTGGTGAGGCGGTGGGTGACATTGTCTTTAAAGGTAAGCAGGTGAATGGTTGGTGCTTCTTCGCCTTCACCTAGAGAGCCTTCTAAAGCTGTGATGTAGTTAGCCAAAGCCTGACTCACACCACTAATTTCTTCAGACATGGAGCCGGTATCGTCGATCACGAATACCACTGACGCACCATTAAGGATGCGCACATCACTCCAGTATTCAGTGGATGCACTCGGTGTTGCAGGAGCGGTCGTGCTTTTTGCAGTGACTACCCAACGCACTAGCGAGCCTTCACTTAATGCCGCATCAACATCGGCAGCAGATGGCGTGTAAGTCGCGACATTACCCAGTGATGCATCATGTGTTTCTGTTGTAAAGTTGCTGGCAAAAAAGCGCACATGATTGTCGTTTAGTGGGTTGCCTGCACCGGCGCCATTTTTGTTCCAAGTGAAGTTGGTTGTGGTATCCAGTGTTGAGCGATCAGATGGTGTCAGTTGCTCAGGAGCGATCTTGTGTAGTCCGAATAACTTACCATGGCTGGCTTTTTCTTCATTCGCTTTACCGGCAACCAAGGCATCCCACACATCACCAATTTTGGTCGCACCGGAGTTTTTAATCGACTGGAATAATGATCGGGGTGACATGGCGATTTCTTCGCCATCAGCAGCAGCATCTACCAAATCCCATAGCGTGGTCATGACGGACAGTTCGTTGTCTTCACCGACGCCAATATCATTCTCAAGGTGGTTGGTAATGGTGGTGTCTTCAGTATCCTGATATTGCATATCGCCGACATTGGGAATGCCTAGCGAGGCAAAGCCCATCTGGTGTAATCCCGATACCGCGAAGAACGTAGGCCAGCCTTCGCCCCATGCTAAACGCACGCCGACATCTTTACTGCCACGGCTGGTTGAGAGATTGGCACTGCTGCTGTGAGGGCCACCTGGATTATCCTCAAAGTTGTAGGCATCCATAACGTAATGGCCGTACTCATGCAAGGTCACATCCCAATCCCAGCGATCGAGTTGCAGAATATGCAGCTCGGAGCCATTGAATAATGACGTCGATTCAGTGGTTGGGAAGCGGGTGGTTAGCTTGGCGGGCGCTGAGCCGTTAAGTAATGAAATATACGCGCCACCAGCGACTAAGGCGTGATGCACACTAAATGCTTGGCCACCGATGCTGCTGTTATCCGCCGTGAGGTTGACGACTAAAGTACTGCCATCGGCTTGGTCCTCATGCACGGTTGACTGCATAAAGTAGGTGCTGCCGGACGCGGTATCGGGTTTGACATCCGCAACGCTTGAGCTGGCCAGTACTTTGACATAAACGTCCGGCCCTTCGACCACATCATCATGATCGACAACCACCGAGTACATGCCGCTGGCATTTGTGGTAGTGGTTTGTAGGAGGTCGTCCCCTAGTATGTCGTCATCATAAATTTCGACTTTTGCACCGGGTAGCGGGTGAGTATTACCGGCGCTATCGGTCCACAGCACCGTACCATTAACCGTCATGGTGACTGGCTTGGTCAGCGCTTTTTGGGCTGGAATTGGAAAGGCCTGGTCGACTAAGACTTCACTGGCGCGGCGTTTCGCAGCAGGCATTGGGGCATTCGTTTCAACCGTTGTGGCGCGGAATAAGGATGAGACTTCATCACTTTTACGCTGTAAGCCAGAGGCATCTCTAGCTGCAATTTTGGCATATAAAGGGCTGGATGCGTTTAGGTAAACAAC
This sequence comes from Leucothrix mucor DSM 2157, assembly GCF_000419525.1. NCBI lineage: Bacteria > Pseudomonadati > Pseudomonadota > Gammaproteobacteria > Thiotrichales > Thiotrichaceae > Leucothrix > Leucothrix mucor. The sequence continues at coordinate 3,503,001 of NZ_ATTE01000001.1, read as the reverse complement.
GTCATTTTCCTCAACGCCATAGAGCTTTGTCATGCGCTTAAATAGCTCAAGGCCGCTATCTGAAAATGCGGTGACACTAATGGTGATCTCGCCTTCATCGGCTACGTTATTAGCGCTAACGGGCAGTTCAATTGTTAATGTGCTGTCGCTGTCTAGTTGCTGGTTTAGTGAGGCCTGCAAGGCTCCGGATGAGCTCACGTCGATTGTTAAATAATCAGCGCCGGTATGCGGCGTTAGGGTGAGTTGTACAACTCCGGATTCACCGGCGGCTAGGCTGGCGGGCGTACTAATGTCGATATTTAGGTTTTTGGGAGACTCTGCGTAGAGCGGGGGGCTCAATAGCGCAGTGACTAGCGTTATCAGTAATAGCGGGCGGTTCAAACTCCACCCATTGACAGATTTCATCGGTTCTCTCCTCTGTTTTATAACGTTTTTTCGGTGGTAGATAAGTGGCTTGCACGCGTTTGTCGTGTACTATTTTTATCAAAAGCGTGGTGAATCAATAGCGTTCGATTCTAAGTGTAGGAAAATTTAGACTTGTTGTCTTTATTATATGGCTTATATTTTGTTATTTCGTGCGGAGGACAGATGAGGGGTATTTTTTTGGCGATTTTCGGTATTTGCTTCTCGCCCAATTGAGCTTGATATGATTTTTGAGGAGAGGGTATCAAGCTTAGAGTTGGGCAAGGTGTGGCTAGGTATTTAAGTCCAGCTGAGGGGCTAAGGTATGGCTAGTTCTTCAATTTAATTTAAGGAGTATTTCCCCAGTAACAAGGCATTCAACACACCCAAATGCTTCGCCTGCATTGACCAGATCGACTCTGCCGGTAACTCATAAGTAATCACCGGCAAATCCCCATCTGCACACCAAGAGCCAAACGAACCCGGCGTAGGATCACCAACATCAGGTACCAAGGGTAAGTCAGTTTGCTGCGCCATCCATTGCCCAAGCGGTGACGCCAGTGGATCATCAATACAGCCCAACGGCCCATGCATAGAAATAATGTGATTGGGCTGTAAGTCAGTGATCAGCTTAATCAGTGCTTGAGTCTCCGGCTCAGAAGCAGCATGGCTACCCGAAGAGAGTGCAACTTCCTGCGGGCGACCATGCTCCCAGCGATGGCAAACATCAGCCTCTTGCCAGTTTTGAGCGGGGAAGTTGCGGTTTAAATCCACGCCATTAGCATTAGCGCGAGTGCCGCGAACCAAGCCATCTGGATTCGCCGCAAGCACTACTGCGCAGTGAGTTAAAGGCACATCTAAACAACGCAATGCTTTGGATAACAACACCGTGGTTTCCGGCTCTTCGCCATGAATACCAGCGAAGATTAGTAGCTCGGCTTGCTTGCTCGGCAAGTAAACTTCCAAAGCTGCACCTTGTACGGATTTTCCGTAAGTGGTTGCAGAGTGGTGAATATGGCCTCGGTGTTGATGTGCTCTCATTGTGTTACCCCAGTATTTGATTACTGGGTACTATCTAAACACTCTCAGGCTTGGCTTACGCTTAATTTGATCAGGTCATTAAGTAACAATCTCTCTCAAAAACTCTAATAATTCAGTCTCAATTACCGACTGCCACTCCGCTTTTGTCATTTCTCCAAAAACATCAAAGTTGTTTTTCTCCTTAAAGTTGGGCCTTGGGTTGTAGCCATCTTTGTATTCTTTAATGAGTTTTTTCATATTGGTGTTCGGTTCAATGTCTGGAAAACTACCGACTTCAAGGCTATACATCCGCTCAAAAGCTCGTGGGTGGTAATAGTTTTCCAGACAACTTTTATGGAGGATGTAAGATCTGCCTTTTTGTTTATTATCTCTAAAACTGGAAGCTCTTACTGATTGCTTTTCTAACTTTCCTTGATGCTTGTCGCTATCAATAATTAAGTAAAGCTCTCTGCCAGAGCCATCAAAATAATCTATATTTAAGAAGCTGTCTATGTCTTCACCTCCCCCAAACGGCAATACAAGAACATGATCTACTCCAAGTAGTGAGCTCCCAATCAGCTCTTTAGAAATCAGGTCATAAAATCGGGCATCGTTATGGCTTTCTACGAATACAATTTTTTCGTGTTTGTCTCTCAAGTTGTATGATGGCTTTATTCCTAATTCATCAACGATGCTATCCATGAAGCTTTGCGCTCCTCGCAGAGAGTGGTTCTCATATGAAGACCCATTTGTCTTCTTGCATAAGATTACCGATTCTATACTCGTAGCACCTACAAATACTGGGCTATGTGTAGCTATAATTACTTGGTTTTCATCAGAAAGTTCTAAAAAGGCACTCAGCAGATCCTTTTGAGCAGAGGGATGGAGAAAAGTCTCTGGCTCTTCAATCAGATAAATGACTCTTAGCCCTTTATTTTTCTCAGCTAAGTATCGAAATCTAGCCACCATGAATAGGCGCCGATAGCCTGCTCCTTTATGACTCATCGGTATCGGCTTGTGGTCTCCCTCAAGTTGAAATGATACATCGACGCTTTTAATGGCATCTTTCCAAGAAAATACGGGCTTTATTTCCACACCTTTGAGGCCTGATACATATTCAGTCATATAGCCCTTAACTGAGTCCGCTTCTTTTTGCATTTCTGCAGCAATTTCTTTCTCGACCAGAGCAAGCTTGTGATTATCAGTGCTCTCTCTATCTAAGTAATCCTGTACCTCACTTACTGAGGTGGACTTAAATCTTGTATCTGCTTCTAGGCCATAGTCAGCCTTAAATAACTCAACCTCTGGAAGCAAGGAGGTAACTTTATATGCGTCATCAATATAGTTATTAGTTCTGCCAAAGCTCTGAGCTACGCAGTATTCTATAATGTGCTGTATTTTTTCGACCTTTGAGTTTCGACCTTTGCCTTGCACTGGAATCTCAATATTGTAGCGCTCGAGTATTTCACGCAATTGTTCATCTGTTTTTCCGTAAAGAAAACGGAAGTCTTCAGGCTCAAAATCACTCATGAGAATTTGTTCTAGCTCAAAGCTTTTTTTTACCAAAGTATCATTCTTGGGGGCTGAAACTATTTTTTTTATAGTTAAGCTTTCGTTGATCAGAAGGTCATTTAGGAAGCAGTCTAAACCATCAGTTTTTTTGACTTTTGATTTAACTTTCGACTCAAGAAGACTGCGTAGATCATCCGATGAGAATTGACAGGAAATCTCTATTTGTTTGCCGGGATCATTGAAGTCAGTTGAAGAAATAGGGTGATTCTTAGGGTCTAAGAATGTGGCTATTGCACTCAGCACTATAGACTTTCCCGCATCATTCTGGCCCACAACTGAGGTGTAGTTGTTTAGGGGGATTTGTTGCTTTTCTTTTATCCCCCGATAGTTAGTTATTTCAATGTACTTAATGATCAAGCCCTTACTCTCCTTGCTTACTAACCTTACGAATTAGCCTGTTAAGATACCTGACAGGTAGCTTGTTTTTTCAGCTGTGAGTCTGGAGCTTATCAACTTATTCCAGTAAAGTGTTTAAAAAATATAAAATACCGGTGGTGCGAGTTTTCGGTATTTTGAGAGAGTTAAGTGTGTTGGCTACACAATCTCAACCCCAAACTGCTCCGCACTCTCCACCAGCAACTCCCAAAGCGAGACCGCAAACCCTCGTGGCACAAATAATTCATAGCCGCCATCACGACGAAGCAATGTCACGCCAACATGATGAAATGCCGTAGAGGCTACGCTCTCATCTGTAAACGAAGCCTCTCGTAAATCCAGCGGCAAATGACGATTTAATAGCTCTGCCGCGTATTCTCCCTCAATTCGAACACAGGTTCGTGAGTGGGATAAGTCCAGTACTGCACCTTCCTCCGCGCTTAACTCGGGCAGTTCAGCATCACCTAACAGCAACCACTTCAACGGCTCAATTCGCAATAAACTCGCTTTACTACCCACGGCACTTTTGCCAGGCTTAGGCGCTGCATCACAGCCTGCGATTTCCGCCGCTTTTGCACCAACAGCCATCAAAGTATCTGGCCATGCCGCGATCTGTTTAAGCTGTAAATTGCTTATCTCACTTAAGGTTACGCCGGTATGATTTGCGCCAAAGTGACCGGCTTGATAATGCGCCGCCAATGCGGACTCTCGATTAGCCATGCATTCTTTCTCCGCTTGGGTCATACATATGGGGTGAGACGATTTCGACTTCGATATTGCCATCGCGCACGGGGTCGGCGGCGATTACTGTTTTGCCAGCCCATGCCTCATGGCCGCCCTCGATAAAGCCAAGGCCAATCCAGTGGCCGAGTGCAGGGGAGTGGGTGACGGCGGTAATACGGCCTTTGCCATGTCCGGAAGCTTCGGTTTCGTCACACAAAATCGCACCGGCATTAAAGGTTTTGCTGCGATCTTTTGGGAAGATGCCCACGAGTTGCTCTCGACCTTCGTGAATTAGGTCGGGGCGCTGGCGTAAGCTACTGCCGATAAATGACTTAGTTGGTGATGCCATTTTGCCTAAGCCTGCATCATCAATGGTTACACGGCCATCCAGCTCGGCACCGGTGACATGGCCTTTTTCAATTCGCAATGCGCCCAGCGCTTCCAAGCCATACAAGCAACCATCCAGAGACTCGGCAGCTGGCCACAACAAATCCATCATGGCAGAGGCATAGTCGGAAGGTACATAAGCTTCAAAGGCACGTTCACCGGAGAAACTAATGCGTGCAATGCGGCAAGGAATGCCGCCTTTCAACGTGGTATTTAGCACGCCCATAAATGGCAATGCTTCATTGGTGATGAGTGATGGATCTTCCACGCAAGCGTTCAATACATCGCGGGATTTTGGTCCGGCAATTGCGCAGCCCGCCCATTGCTCAGACACTGAGGTGACATGCACTTTCAAATCCTGCCAGCGGGTTTGCAATAGCTCTTCCAAAAATACCATGACTTTGCCCGCTTGTGCCGTAGTGGTGGTCATGAAGTAGTCGGTTTCAGATAAGCGCCAGGTGGTGCCATCATCCATCACGATGCCATCATCGCGCAGCATAATGCCGTAACGTGCTTTGCCAATTGGCAGCTTGGCGAAGGGGTTGCTGTAAACGCGATTTAAAAATTCCGTGGCGTCTGGCCCCTGAATGGCTATTTTACCGAGTGAAGTCACATCGCACAGGCCAACCGTTTTGCGCACGGTGGTGGCTTCGCGAATATACGCTTCGGTAATGGTTTCACCTTCGCGTGCAAAATACCACGGGCGCTGCCAGAGTCCGGCATCGGTCATGGTTGCGCCATGAGCTAAGTTCCATTCGTGCATGGCTGTGCGGCGCAAAGGACGGAAATGATGATCGACATTGCGGCCACGTAAAGCACCTATGGAAACCGGCGTGTAAGGTGGACGGAATGTAGTGGTGCCGACTTGTGGGATCTCTTTTCCTAAGGCTTCAGCCATTAGCGCCAAGCCGATGATATTACCCATTTTCCCGCCATCGGTTGCCATACCTAAAGTGGTGTAGCGCTTTAGGTGTTCAACAGAAACAAAGCCTTCCTGATGGGCCAGGCGGATGTCGTCGGTGGTGACATCGTGTTGTGGGTCGACGAAGCATTTGTACTTTTTGTCGGGGACTGTAATTTCATATAAAGGCAGGATTGGGGTTTCCCAGCCGCCGATTTCTGGTGAATTAGTTGGGGCTGTTTTTGTACCTGCCAAACCAGCAATCGCCTTAGCCGCCGCAAACTGTCCTGACTGCTCACAAGCCTCAGTGTGCCAAACACCTGCTGCTGCACCAGCCATATAAATAGGCTCTTTAATTTCTGGCGCAATAAAGCAAGCATTCTCTGCATTCCAAAATGGCCGCACACTGCGATGTGAAATCAAGTTCACCACTGGCGACCAACCGGCAGATACCAGCAGTAAATCACAATCAATACTGCCTGCGGCCTTCCATTCTAGTTTGTCGCTCTTTGAGTTAGCTGCCTCAGCAATTTCCAGTTTATTAATCCGGCGACCACCACGAGCGCGTAATGGCACAGTATTAAATCGCAGATCAATGCGCTCATGTTTAACCGACGCTTTTAGCGATTCAGAAACGCTATCCCGCGCATCCAATAACGTCACTTTCGCACCGGCCTCAGCCAGCTCGGCCGCAACCCCATAAGCCGAATCATTATTCGTCGAGACAATAATATTCTCACCCGGCAGCACACCATACCGGTTCAGATAAACCCGACCCGCATTCGCCGTCATGATCCCCGGTTTGTCGTTATTGCCAAAGGCTAAATGCCGCTCCATTGCGCCTGTTGCGAGAATCGTTTGCTTAGCGCGCACGGTCCAAAATCGCTGGCGTGGTTGATGGGTTTCAGGATGCGTCAGATGACCGGTGACATTTTCCAGCAAACCCGCTGTGCCATAGTCATATAAACCAAATGCGGTCGTGCGGGGCATCATTCGAACGCCTGCGTCTTTCAGCGCAGCCAATTGGCTTTGCAAATGCGCTTCGAACTCCTCATCCGCACGGTTTAATAAATCACCACCCAACTCACTATCTTGCTCAACCAGCAACACATCCAAACCCGCTTGCGCAGCCTCTAATGCCGCAGCTAATCCCGCAGGGCCGGAGCCCACTACCAACACATCGCAAAAGCCATGCGCATGGTCATATTTATCAGGATCAGGCTCGCGTGAGGCCGTTCCCATGCCGGCGGCTTTGCGGATAATTTTCTCGTACTTCATCCATAAGCCAGTGCCTTTACCCCATTCAAATGGCGGCAAGCCCATAAAGGTTTTATAGTAAAACCCCGCTGAGAAAAATCGCCCGAATAAGCCATTGATGGCATTCAGATCATTACGCACAGTGGGCCATGCGTTTTGGCCGCTGGCGATCAGGCCTGCTTGTAATACTTGTTGGGTTGCTTTGACATTGGGGTCACGGCGATTATCCGCGCCAATGGTAATAATCGCACCGGACTCTTCAACCCCTGCCGACATAATGCCGCGGGGTCGGTGGTACTTAAAACTACGGCCCAGTACGTATTGCTTGTTAGCTAATAGTGCCGAGGCCAATGTATCGCCTTCATAGCCGATAAACGCTTTGCCATCCCAGCTAAACATTATCGGTTTATTGCGATCAATACGTCCGCCATGGGCTAATCGTTTGGCACTCATTTGGAAGCCTCCAATGCAGCAGCCATGCCAGCATGCGCAGGGCGGATTGAGTGGATTTCGTGCGTCATGGTATCTCGCTCGATGATCAGCCACATGCGGCAGCCATTCACATGATGCCAGGTTTCCGCTTGTACACCGCGAATGTTTTCACGCATAAAGACTGCATCGTGCCATTCCTCAATCGGTGCATCGAGTGCAGGGTATTGAATCGACGCATCGCTGCCGTAGGTAAATTCGCTGTGGTCGCGCTCGCCACAGAAAGGACAATTAATTCGTATCATAGTCGTTCCCTTATCCGTGAAGCTTGGGGTCTGGCCCCGCGCCGCGTTCATCAATGTTATACCCACGCGCAAAACGCTTCAGGTCAAAGTTGGCAATCACCGGATCGGGGCGATCATTAGCAATCAAATCGGCAAAGTACCAACCGGAAGCGGGGCTGGATTTAAAGCCGCCGTAATTCCATCCCGCATTCAGATACATATTGCTAATGTCGGTTTTGCAAATAAACGCGGAGCCATCCATCGACATATCCATTACTCCGGCCCAGTGGCGCAGTAATCGAACGCGCCCCAAGCAGGGCATGATTGAGGTTGCCGCTTCACACACATCTTGCACGGCGGGTAAGTTGCCGCGTTGCGAATACGATTTATACCAATCTAAATCCGCACCAAACACCATGCCACCTTTATCCGATTGAGAGATATAAAAGTGTGCGCCACCAACCCCAAACACCACCACCTGATCGAGTAATGGTTTTAACGGCTCCGATACAAAGGCTTGCAGCAAATGGGATTCGATGGGCAGATTGCCTTGTCCCGCCATTTGCCAGAGGCGGGAAGTATTTCCTGCTACGGCTAAACCTAATTTACCGGTTTTAATATCACCGCGAGCCGTTTGAATACTGGTGACTTTGCCATTATCGCGAGTGATGCCGGTGACTTCGCAGTTTTGAATAATATCGACACCTAAGGCATCAGCAGCACGGGCATAGCCCCAAGCTACGGCATCGTGTCTGGCTGTGCCAGCTCGCTTTTGCACCGCCGCGCCAATAATCGGGAAGCGCGCACTGTCATAATTAAGGTGAGGGACTTCTTCTTTGAGTGTGGGCAAATCCCATAGCTCGCCATCCGAGCCCGTTAGGCGTATGGTGTTGTATCGTCGTGCGGCGGCATCTCTGGCCGAAGGGCTGTGTAGCAAAGTGATATGAGAGCGTTGGCTAAACATGACGTTGTAGTTCAGCTCATGGCTTAGGTTTTCCCAGAGCTTGAGCGAGTGCTCGTAGAATTGTCGATTACCGGGGAGCATGTAATTGGAGCGTACGATGGTGGTGTTGCGTCCTGCATTACCGCCACCAATCCAGCCTTTTTCAACCACGGCGATATTTTTAAGCCCGTGGTTTTTAGCCAGATAATACGCGGTGGCCAAGCCATGCAAGCCGCCGCCAATAATCACAATATCGTAAGCGGCTTTCGGTTCGGGGTCGCGCCAGGCACGGGTCCAACCCTTTTGGCCGGTGAGGCCGTTTTTAAAAACGCTCCAAGCGGAATAGCGAGTCATATCATTTCCTGCTAGTACGACGGTTTGCCGGTGGGCTTATCAGAGTCGGACTCCGGTCAGCAATGCCAAAACCTTAGCAGGCTTCAAATTAGAAAATCAAACGCTTTCGATATATCGAACAAATTATAATATAACGGAACGCTCTAAATTGGCTTTGTGTTGTATTGCGCGGGCAGTGCAACGACTAAGAGACCGGTCGCAGGTTCATCGCCAATATTGTGAATACTATGCGGTTGATCGGCGCGGTAGCGTAGCGTATCGCCAGCATAGGCAGTCGCCGTTAAACTGCCCGCTTTCACTTGTAACGTGCCAGAGAGGCAAGAGAGGTGTTCGTAGGTCCCGTTGGCATGTGCTTCGGAGTTTAGAATACCACCGACTTCGGCGATCAGTTCATACCACTCGATGGGCAGTACCGTACGTAAAGGGTTAAGCATTCTAAGGGTGCATAGGTCGTCGGCGCTGCCTTTTACGGGTGTGGAATACGCGGGTGTATGTCGGATAATGTTATCGGTGGTAGCCGACTCGCCGAGCATGCTGAGATCAATTCCCAGTGCCTGTGTTAGATTCCAGACCACGGTGAACGTTGGGCTAACCGTACCGCGCTCAATTTGTGAGAGCATGCTTTTCGAGATGCCACACAGTAATGCCAGCTTTTCCAGAGTCAGATTTTTTTCTTTGCGATTAGCTCTGACGATCCCACCAAGATGTTGTAGCGGTTTGTGATTATTCTGCATTTACAAATCCAGTATAAAGGATTAAATTCGATATATTGTACTTCACCCGAATGATAACGTCACGTATCCCTACGGCGCTGTCGGTAATTTACAGAACTGGAGAATCATGTATGAGCGAGGCCCCTGTCAGAGCATCCCGTCGAGGACGGCGCGCTAAAGGTAATGCCACTTCAGAGCCAGCGGCATTCCAGCAACTACCGTGGAAACAGCTAAAGCACTTGGACGGGTTTACCGAAGTCGCCACCGCTGAGCAGCTGGATATGATTCACGATACCTCGATGCGTATTTTGGAAGAGGTGGGTATCGATGTGCTGAATGAAGAAGCGCGTCGCTTAATGGTGGAAGCCGGTGCCAAGCTCGGTGATGATGGCACGCGAATGTATTTCGATCGTGGCTTGATTATGGAAAAAATCGCCACGGTACCTACTGAGTTTACGTTGCACGCCCGCAACCCTGCTCACTCGATTCAAATTGGCGGGCCTTATATCAATTTTGGCAGTGTCGCCAGCGCACCCAATACTAATAGCTTAGACGGTGGCAGGCGGGCCGGTAATCAGCAAGATTATCGCGACTTTCTCAAGCTAATCCAAAGTTTCAATATCATTCATTTCACCTCAGGCTATCCGGTTGAACCGGTGGATATTCACGCCTCAGTGCGCCATTTAGATTGTCTGGCTGATTGCGTAAGGCTGACCGATAAACCCTTTCATGCTTACTCCCTTGGTCAGCAGCGTAATTTGGATGCGCTGGAAATTGCCCGCATCGGTCGGGGCATTAGCCAAGAACAACTCTTGCAGGAAACCAGTTTATTTACGGTAATTAACAGTAGCTCTCCGCTGCGTTTAGACGACCCGATGCTGCAAGGCATTATTGAAATGTCGGCGATGAATCAGGCGGTTGTGCTGACGCCATTTACCTTGGCGGGCGCGATGGCGCCGGTGACAATTGCCGGTGCACTGGCGCAGCAAAATGCTGAAGCACTCGCTGGTATTGCGTTTACCCAAATTGTGCGTGCAGGTTCGCCAGCGGTGTATGGTGGCTTCACCTCTAATGTCGATATGAAATCCGGTGCGCCAGCCTTTGGTACGCCGGAGTATTTGCGCGCCGCTCAGATCAGCGGGCAGTTGGCACGTCGCTATGGCATTCCATTTCGCTCATCCAATGTGAATGCCGCGAACTCAGTTGATGCACAAGCCGGTTATGAATCCACCATGGCGCTATGGGGTGCGATGAGTGGCGGCTGTAACTTTTTAATGCATGGTGCCGGTTGGTTAGAAGGAGGCTTGAGCGCCTCATTTGAAAAACTGGTGATGGATGTCGACTTGCTGCAAATGATGGCGGTATGTCTGGAAGGGGTAGAAATTACCGAAGCTTCACTGGCGCTGGATGCCGTGAAAGATGTGGGGCCGGGCGGTCATTTCTTCGGAACAGAGCATACGATGTCGCGCTACAAAGATGCCTTTTATTCACCACTGGTTTCTGACTGGCGCAACTTTGAAAGCTGGGCGGAAGCCGGTGCACCCTCGACCGTGCAGCATGCCAACACCTTATATAAACGCATTCTCAATGAGTACCAGCCGCCGGCGCTTGATCCTGCGATTGATGAAGAGCTGGAAGCGTTCGTTACACGGCGCAAAGCAGAAGGTGGCGTGGCTACCGATTTTTAAGGAATAACCAACGGAGAAACAGTGTGAAATCACATGTACAGGTAGCGGTGATTGGTGGCGGCGTGGTAGGCGCTAGCGTGTTATACCATCTGACTAAACTGGGTTGGAAAGATGTGGTGCTGATTGAGCGTTCCGAACTGACATCGGGCTCGACTTGGCATGCAGCCGGCGGCTTTCACACATTAAATGGCGACACCAATATGTCGGCCCTGCAAGGCTATACCATTGAGCTCTATAAAGAGTTGGAGAAAGTATCGGGCCAATCGTGTGGCTTGCATCATGTCGGCGGCCTGACGTTGGCAACCACCAAAGAGCGCATGGATTACCTGAAGGCGGAACATGCCAAGCATCAGTATATGGGCTTGAATACCTCGATTGTCGGGCCGGATGAGATTCGTAAAATCTCGCCAATCACTAATACCAAAGGCGTGATCGGTGCTTTGTATGATCCTTTAGATGGCCACCTTGATCCCTATGGCACCACCCATGCCTATGCTAATGCCGCCAAAATTCAGGGCGCAGAAATCTATTTGCATACTCATGTTCAGGCGCTAAATCCGCGTAGTGATGATGGCTGGGATGTGGTCACTGAAAAAGGCACGATCATTGCTGAGCATGTGGTGAATGCCGCTGGCTTATGGGCGCGTGAAGTCGGGCATATGGTGGGCATTGAGCTGCCGCTGCACCCGATGGAGCATCAGTATCTGGTCACCGATGACATTCCCGAGGTGTATAACCATGACTGTGAATTGCCGCATGTGATGGACCCGGCTGGCGAGAGTTATTTAAGACAAGAAGGTCGCGGGTTGGTGATCGGCTTTTACGAGCAAAACTGCACGCCATGGGCCACGGGTAAAACTTCTTGGGGCTTTGGGCATGAGCTATTAGAGAACAATCTGGATCGTATTGGTGACTCGCTGGCCATTGCTTATGATCGTTATCCCGTGCTGGCTGAGGCGGGTTTAAAAACCATTATCAATGGTCCGTTTACCTTTGCGCCGGATGGTAATCCCTTAGTTGGTCCAGTACCGGGTTTGAAAAACTTCTGGTCAGCCTGTGCGGTGATGGCTGGCTTTAGTCAAGGCGGTGGCGTTGGGCTAACCTTGGCTGAGTGGATGGTTGAGGGCGAACCGTCGCGGGATGTGTTTGCAATGGATGTGGCGCGCTTTGGGAATTTCAGTACCCGCGCTTATACCCGCAATAAAGTCATCGAAAATTATCAGAAACGCTTCTCAGTTTCTTACCCCAATGAAGAGCTTCCGGCTGGTCGACCACTGCATACCACATCACTCTATGAAATCTGGAAAGCGCAGGGTGCAGTATTTGGGCAAGGCTTTGGTATGGAGCATGTGAACTACTTTGCCAAAGCCGGTGAGCCACGCTTTGAAACGCCCAGCTTTAATCGCTCAAATGCCTTTGAGGCAGTGGGCGAAGAGTGTCGAGCGGTGCGTGAAGCGGTTGGCCTGAATGAGATTCATAACTTCGGTAAGTTTGAAGTCACTGGCGAGGGTGCGACGCAGTGGTTGGATTACATCATGGCAGGTCGCATTCCAGCCGTGGGTCGTTTGACTCTGGCGCCGATGCTAAGTCCGAAAGGCCGAATTATTGGTGATTTTACGATCTCGCGCTTGGCGGACAATCATTATCAACTGACTTCATCGTATGGCGCGCAAATCTACCATCAGCGTTGGTTTGAGCAGCACTTGCCGGAATCTGGCGTAAGCATTCGCAACATCTCCGATTCGCGCATTGGTTTGCAGATTGCGGGGCCTAGAGCTCGCGAGGTCTTATCCCAAGTGACTAATCTTGATTTATCAACGGCGGCATTCCCATTTTTAAGTGTGCGGCAGGGTGAGGTTGGCTTGTGCGATGCGATTGTGCAACGAGTCAGTTACACCGGTGATTTAGGGTATGAGGTGTATGTAAATAGCACGCAGGCCGTGAGCTTGTACCACACGTTACGCCAAGCCGGTGAAGCCTTTGGAATGCGCCCGTTTGGAATGCGCGCGATGATGAGTTTACGGTTAGAAAAAGGCTTTGGCTCATGGCTTCGTGAATACAGTCCGGATTATACGCCGCTGGAAACGGGACTGGATCGCTTTGTGCGCTATGACAAAGCTGCCGATTTTATTGGTAAGGCAGCTGCACTAGCGGATCGGGAGCAGGGTGCTTCGCGCTGCTTGGCGACCTTTGTGGTGGAGGTTGAAGATACGGATGTGAATGCCGATGAGCCAATCTGGAAAGATGGAAAAATTGTCGGCTTTGTGACATCAGGAGGCTATGCGCATTGGGCAAAGCAATCCGTCGCGATAGGCTTTTTACCGCCGGAATTGATTGTAGAAGGGGCTGCAGTAGAGATTGAAATTCTTGGGGAAAAGCGGCCGGCAAAGGTGATTACCCAGCCGCTATTTGATCCCTTATCCGAGCGGATGCGTGCTTAGTTTGCTTTGAATACGACTGGAATTCCCATCACGACTTTATCAAAGCCTGGTGGGAATTTTGTTTGTGTGTTTTGCGTATACGTGTAGGTTTCAGCTTGAGTCACAACAGTTAATGTTTCTGCACCTGATGGGCGACCTTGCTCAGCAGTAGAAGTTACTTTGGTAAAATTAGCATTTTCCAATCCAGTGACCAGCCAGTTATAGCTATTTGGGACTGTTTTAGTCGTCTGGCTAGAAAGGGTTGCACCATTAGCTGCCTTGTTGACGAGTTTAACGGACAAATCGTTATTTTTGATTGTCCACTCTTTGCTGCCTGAGCCATTACTAACTTGATAAGTCACTTCACTGATTTCTTCGGGTACCGGAGTTGGCACGAAATCATAATTACAAGCGGATAAAAGTGACGCTAAAAGAGCTATCCATAAATAACGCATGTTTGTTTCCTTGTGTGTAAATTTTATTATTCAGTTAATAAGCCAAGGGTCTACACTTAGTCAAATTGCTTACTGATGCTTGGTCAGCAAAACGCGTTCAAAGGTTCAATTCTGCGGTGGTTGCCGAGTTGCGCATAAGCGATTAAACTGAAAGAAATCTGAGGTTTACCCAATGATGGGAATTGCTCAGTTTGTTCGCATTAGCCATTATCATTACCCCTGAAATAATGGTTGGATGACGACCCTGCTGCCATTTAGTGACTGTCGTGTCGGGTTGCTTCATTAGTGTTTATGGCGCGCAGGTCATACTGTTCATGGTACACAACACCGATGAACGGAAGCAATGGTTGGTTTGAAAAGGAATGTCGCCCCTTGCAGTATAAGCTCATTATTACCGGACCCGTGGGTTCGGGAAAAACAACAGCCATCAATTCATTGACGGATAATAATGCCGTGCAAACGGATGCGCCTGTCTCCGACGCGATTACGCTGGCTCGTAAATCAACCACCACCGTGGCGATGGACTATGGGACTTTGCGAGTGGCGGATGACGTGATTCATGTCTATGGCACACCGGGGCAAGAACGTTTTGATTTTATGTGGGAGATTCTGTCAGAAGGGGCTGATGGTTTAATTATTCTGCTGGATAATAATCGTAATTATCCGTTTCGTGATCTGAAGTTTTTCTCTGAGCAGTTTGCTGATTTTATTGCGAAATCGGGGCGCTTGATTATCGGGGTGACTCGCCTTGATATTCGTGAGCCATTGCTGCCGGAAGTGTATGAAGATTGGATGGAGCAGCTGGGCCTGAAGGCTGAGATCATTAATATTGATCCTCGCAAAAAGCAAGATGTGATGCAGTTGGTGCAGAAGGTTTTGGATATCAATGCTGAAGAGACTGTTGCCACTGCCGATTCCCCAGATACCATTAAAATCGTAGATGCCGTAGATGCCGTAGATGCCGTAGATGCCGTAGATGCCGTAGATGCCGTAGATGCCGTAGATGCCGTAGATGCCGTAGATGCCGTAGATGCCGTAGATGCCGTAGATGCCGTAGATGCTCCAGCGCCTTCTGAGCCGGTTGCTACTCGTCCGGTACAAACAAATTTCCAGCTAAACCAAAAAGCCATGGCCGCCATCAATGGCATGCCGGGCATTACGGGCATCACCATTAGTGATCACATGGGCGAGCTGCTGGATTCCACGGTGGATGATGAATCATTAAATGAATTCGCTGCCTACCTCTCCGGTCTCACGCCAGCGCTAATAGAAACCGCTGAGCTAGGCCCTATTCACCGAATTATGCTGCGCGGTCCTGAGGACGATAACCTCACTGTATTTGTCGAAGCAGAGCGTTCATTAGGCGTGTGTTCGGAGCGCTCGCTCTCGGTGCAGACGCTAAGTCAACAAGTTGAGGATATGCTGCAATGGTTGTAAAGCTGCCAAAGGGCGTGAACTAAGATGCAATCAATCATTGAAGCCATTAGCGCATTAAATGGGGTTCGGCATGTCAGTCTATATCACCAGAATGAGTTGCAAGCGACCACCTTTGAGCCTTCACAGCAGGCGGCAATGGATGCGACTGGGATTTTGTTTCGGCAGATTTTTAATGCCTTAGAGGCGGTTAAAAAAACGCATAATGAAATTTACTGCTCAATTGACAGCGGTTATCTGGCAGCCTTTCACTTGCATGGCCATTATGTCGCGGTATTACTGACTGAGAAAAAGATTAACTTTCCTTTGATCAATATGGGCTTGAAATCAGCCTCTGAGAGCTTGCGCCAACAGGATGAAGCGCTGGAAGCAGAACGGCTTTTGGAGTTAAGAGCGGCCCGAACCATACCAGAGCATGATGCGCCGGTATCGATTGACGCAGAGCTGCAGCCTGTCTTTGACGCCTATACCAAAATATTAATGAATATATCCGGCCCTGCGGCTAGCGTGGTGGTTGACGATGCGGTTGAGCAATGGACCAAGACTTACCGTCAAACCCCTGAAAACCTGACATTCCTGATTACAATTATTCAAGAAGCACTGGAGTCAGATCAAGATAGGCAGCAATTTGCTGCAGAGGCTGCTGGAGTCCCGTTACCAGCCATGTAAAGGATTACGTGCACTATGAAGAAAATCCGCAATACGCTGATGCTGACCATGATGGTCGTCAGCTTACTGCCCGTGTTATTGATTGGTGGCTACAGTTATTACAGTAGCTCGCAGACGTTACGCGAAACCGCGCTCAGCCAGCAAAGCAACCGATTGGAGCAATTGCAGCAAGCGCTTGAATATCAGCTCAGTGGGGTGGAGCAGGATTTACTCTATTTGAGTGATGCCAGTGCCATGCAGTTGTATCTGGCATCCAAAACGGGTGATACGCGCCGCAATCAACTGCTGCTGACGAATTTGCGTAACTCCTTGCAGCAATTCACGCAGCAACATACCTTGTACTCTGCCGTGCGGTTTTTGGATCGCAAAGGCGATGTGCTGGTGGCTATTGATCGGCAAAGTGATGTCTCAAACAGTGAAGCCTCGAAACCTACTGGTAAGAAAGCCGCTGTGCTTAACCTTAGAGCGCGCAACTACTTTAGTAATACGATTAGTTTGCAGCGGGGGCAGGTGTATATCTCACCGATGGAATTGCGTCGCAACGAGACCGGTATTCTGAAGCCGCATCAACCGACGATTCGCTATGCCACCGTAGTAAAAAATACGGCTGGCAGTACTCAAGGCGTGTTGGTGCTGAACCTTGATGCGCAGCAATTAATTGATCAACTTACGCAATCCACCCAAGCGGGTTGGCAGAGTTTATTGACCGATCCGCAAGGCTATTACTATTCCCACCCTGATCCGGCTTTGCGTTGGGGTAGTACTCGTGATCTAAACACGGAGCACAATGCATTTAACGATGAATCATTGGGCTTAGCCACGCTTAAAATGAGCGGAACCTTGGTGCAGTTGGAAACCAAGGATTCGGTGGTGCTATCACGCAAACTAACGCTGGGAAAAGGACGCCCGGAGTTAGGCTACTTGATTACCTTGGCCCCTAAGGCACTAATTTCAAAACCAATTGATCAGTATTTATTGGTGTTTTTGGGCATTGTGCTACTGAGTTTAATGCTGAGCTTATGGCTGGCTAAAACGCTGGCAGACTCCTTATCAAAGCCTCTGGTCTCGCTAACCGCGCAAGTTGAGAAACTCACCAAGGGTGATGTGGAAACGCCTATTCACAGCAACGCGGGTAATGAGATTGGCGAGCTATCGCAAGCCATTGAGCTGCTACGAAAATCAATGAATATCTTAATGAAACGCTCAAGGAAGGGCAGCTAATGAAGAGTATTTTGATCATCTTTTGCATTCTGTTTATGTGGCTGGTGGCCGGGGTTTCCTTTTATGAAATCAAAGTGGCAGGCCCTCGGGCTAAAGCGAAAGAGGCAAAGCAGGCTAAGTTGAATCCTCAAAAAACTGCGCCATCAACAAGTGCGAAGTCGCAAGCCAATAATCAGAAGGCTCAGCGAGAGGTTGAGTCACCAACAAGTAGTACTAAAAAAGAGTCACTGCAGCAGTCAAGTGCAGGTA
This sequence comes from Leucothrix mucor DSM 2157, assembly GCF_000419525.1. NCBI lineage: Bacteria > Pseudomonadati > Pseudomonadota > Gammaproteobacteria > Thiotrichales > Thiotrichaceae > Leucothrix > Leucothrix mucor. The sequence continues at coordinate 3,485,505 of NZ_ATTE01000001.1, read as the reverse complement.
AGTCGCTTACTAAATTACCGATTCAATCAAGCTCTCGCGTAGTGGATGTCACCTCTAATAATCTATTAGCTACCGATACGCTGGCCCGCAGTGATTTGGAAATTGAAGAAGCGGTTCGTTTGGATATCCAACGTGCCGTAGCAGCGCAGGTCGCCAAAATGAATTAATGCCCTGTCTAAATGGGCAGGCCTGTGAAATAGTGAGTCACGTGACTTAGCATTGAACCTTTCGATCAATAACAATCAAAATATAAGATGTTAAGAATGCGTTTAATTAATTTGAGGGATCACCGATGAGACTAAAATTTATATTACTGGCGGGATTAATGGCGATGTCGGCCAATGCGGCGGCGGATACAATTTATGCAGGGCGTCAGGCTTGTTTGGAAGTGTTAAAGGTACATCCGATGCGCTTGCAGCTAACGGCAAAAGGTGAAGCGAGTACCAGTGGCTGGAGCGCTCCGGATCTGGTTGCTCGGACTTATGAAGTGCCTCCGGAAGATGGTATTTTAGATCTCGACTTTACGGCCACGCGACCTACAGGTATTGCGCTGACGGTGATTAGTCCGATCTCCGTTAAAGTCCAAATCACCGCTCCGGAATGGTTAAAGGGCGTGAGGATTCACAGTAATACAACTGCACTGGAGTTGCCGCTAAATAATGGCGTATGTACCAGCGATGGGCTTTCTACCTAAATAATATAATCTTCTGATATGAAAAAAGGCCAGCATTATTAACTAATGCCGGCCTCTTATTTTGAGCCGCTGATTGATCTCACTTGGACCTTTTAGCCAAGCCTAATCTCTGTGCTCAATTTAGTTTTTGCCATTTAAACGGCTGCCACTGTAGCGACCGCTCGCATCAAATACTCAGTTACAAACCGGATTAATTCCCAGCACGTAGTTCTCTACAATACCAATGCCTTGCGCGGTTTCTGAACCACGGAATCCACTAAACATTGCGTCATAAACCCGCAGTCGGGATTGTGCTGTGTATTGCTGCGATAAAGGTCGGAATGACCAATGCCATTTTTCCTCATTATAACCGGTTGGGCGCAGCTCACTTTTGGCAGTGTAGGGTTGGCAAAAGCCATAGCGTGGTGCATTCTGAACCAGCCAGTCATACACACGCTTACCGGTTCCGGAAGCAAAGTAGCTATTGTTGAATGAGTTTAAATCGATGTCCGTTCCCCAGTGGTGGCGCGAGCTGCCGGGCATGGAGCTGTATTCCAGAATCTTACGGGCGCGCAGCACAGGGTCTTTAATTGTCTTCTGAATATTGCGGATACCACCGACGCTACGTTTGCCATCCCACTTGCCTTCCCAGATGGCTTTTTGCTGGTAAAAGTTGCGGGCGGCGGACTTGATGACCAGCTTTACACCCGCCAACTCAGCATCACGATGCATGGCTTTAAACGCGTCATAAGCCATATTTTGCATATACATGCCACTGCGCGAGGCATAGCGGGTGCTGATTTTAGAGAAGTCATCACGCTTCGCCGGATCAAACTGGCCCATTAAAAAGCCAGTAGAAATAGTGGGGTCAGTATGCATGTGTGCATCGGCCTGTGCCGTTTGAGCGCCCAGTAATCCGACCATCAAAAGGGCGGAGAGTGTTTTTGGTATTAGGTAGTTGGTCATCATATTTTTAATATTCGATTGATTGAAGTTTGTACGCTTTGAGAGCCTGAGCGCCGCAAAAGTTCAACGGCACTGGCGAATGGCTCTCGTCATTAAAAGGCTTAGCCGATACGTGAGCGAACCTTAGGCAGCAGTACGAGTGAAATAATAAACAGCACAATTACTGGCGTCACGCCAATGCGTTGGCTGGCAAATAAGGTCGTGGTGGCGGCAATTGCAATCGGTGCGATAAAGCTGGTTGCGCGGCCAGAGAGTGCATACAAACCAAAGGCTTCGGTCATTTTTTCTGGCTCAGCTTGGTCAACCATTAACGTGCGGGACGCGGCTTGCAATGCACCACCAGCTGCACCAATCAGTGCGCCACAAGCATAAAACAAGAGGTCTGGAAGGTTAGAGCCACTGGGCAATGCGATCCACAAAACGTGCTCAGGGTCGGTGCTAACCACCAACACACTGGCTAGTATCAGTAGTAAAATACAAGCACGCACGACCGGCTTTGGCCCGAATCGCGCATCCATACGGCCACCAATCCAGGCACCAATTGCGCCAGTCACATTGGCTAAAATACCGAAGATACCAATCTGCACAATCGACCACTGCAACACGCCCGCCGCGTAAATTCCACCAAAGGCATACAAGCCATTTAAGGCATCACGGTATAGCATGCTGGACATTAGAAAGTTCAGCAGGCTTTGGTTTTTAGGCAGATTGCGAATGGTTGACCAGAGTGATTCCAGACTGCGCTTTACCGCACCTAGTGCTTGTGCGCGCTTAGGCTGATCGGGGGTAAATAGAAATAATGGGATGATAAACAGTGCAAGCCAGATTGCAGTGAGTGGGCCACTCGCGCGGTCGCCTTCATGAGTTGCGGGATCAAGTCCGAACAGGGGCGAGCCACCTAGCAGGGTTTTGCCACTTTCAGGGTCGGCTACCATAAAGCCCAGTATGAGGACTAAGCAGAACAGCCCGCCAACATAACCCAGTGCCCAGCTGCTGCCGGAGAGTTTTCCCAACTCTTCACGAGGCACTAAATCGGGCATCATGGCATTATTAAAAACGGCGGCAAACTCAAAGCCAATTAAGGCAATACCAAAGGCGACTAATCCCCAAATTAACATACTGTCGCTGGCATTGGGCAGTATCCACCACAAGCCCAACGAGCCTAATACCCCGAGCAACGAGAAACCAAAAATCCAAGGTTTACGCGGGCCAGTAGCATCGGCAAGTGCGCCGAGTACGGGCGATAACAGCGCAATAATTAAACCGGCAATTCCAACGGCATAGCCCCAATAGGTTTGGCCAACCACATCGCTGCTAGCTACTTGGCTGGTGAAATAGGGTGCAAATACAAAGGTGAGAATTAAGGTGTGAAACGGCTGCGATGCCCAGTCAAATAGCATCCAGCTCCAGATGCCTTTGCGAGGAACTTGCTGTGGTGTTGTGCGATTCATGAGATGGTCTCGTGATGGTTAATAGCTAGCATAAACGATGGCGTTTGCTATAGCTATGGTGTGATTCATGCTGAGTTTATACGCGACTTTAGATAATGCTACGATGAATATTACTTACACGAATTTATCGATCACGTTGGCCATCAGTTTGCTGGCAACGCCCTTTGCACTACAGGCTGGCGAGCTGCCGGAGCCGGATTTACTGTTGGCGAAAGTGTATGCCAAGCAAACCGATCTTAGCCAATATTGGGCTAGTGAAAAGTACGATGGCGTGCGGGCCTATTGGAATGGCGAGCAGTTTATCTCCCGTCAAGGCAATGTGTTTCATGCGCCGGATTGGTTTACTGAAGGATTTCCAAAGCAAGCACTGGATGGTGAACTATGGATTGGTCGCAATACCTTCGAGCAGCTGATTAGCGCGGTGAGTAAAGATCAACCGATCGATAGCGAGTGGCAGCAAGTGAGGTATATGGTGTTTGAGCTGCCGGATGCGCCGGGGAGTTTTTCTAAGCGACTGGCTAGTTTGCGAACGCAGGTTGCGTCGGTGGATAGTGATTATTTGGCGCTGGTACCGCAATACCGAATAGCCTCGCATGATGATTTAATGGCGCAATTAGAGGTGGTCGTGAAAGCGGGTGCTGAAGGGTTAATGCTGCATCATGAGCTGGCGGATTATCGTATGGGCCGTAGTGATGAATTATTGAAAGTGAAGCGTCATGACGATGCGGAGGCGCGCGTGGTTAGTTATATTCCGGGTAAGGGAAAATATCATGGAATGATGGGGTCGTTGTTAGTGGAAATGCCGGATGGGACGCAGTTTCGGGTGGGGAGTGGATTTCGTGATGCAGAGCGTCGTAATCCGCCTCCGATTGGTGCGTTGATTACTTATAAGTACTTTGGCAAAACCAAGCGTGGTAAGCCAAAGTTTGCGAGTTTTTTGCGGTTACGGAACTGAGTTTTAAGCCCGTCTTTAACTAACGTGTCTCTAGTAAAGGACTGGTAGCGCGAATTATTCTCATGAATTTCTTATAAATCATAATGGCTTAAAACCATTGATATGTTAGGTTGAAGCTGGCATTCTGTCTGCAGTATAGAATAAGACCTAAATACGCAAATCTAATTACATAGATGTATTCAAGGGTATCTCAAGGCGACAAATCCATCTATTTTTTGACTTAAAGTATTCAAACTACTGTCCACCAAAGTCATTGATATCAGGCCGTTCATGTGGGGAGGCTGGGGTTTGGGTATAGAACGAAATAAGAGATTATAACTATGAATCCAAAGGCAAAAATAATAGCGGCTTGCTCGGTGTGTGTGTTGACACTAGCGGGTGCGTCATTTTGGTTTTCCGGAGATAGCAGTGCACCTGTTGTGTCAGAGAGTGAAACTCAAAGTCAAAAAGCGGAACTAGTCGAGGCTAATCAACCTGATGTAGTCATGGCTGGCGCAGTTGCGCCTCCAGAAGCTGCAGCGACACTTGTCACCTCCGTGGCTTCTAATGAGTCAGCTATCACAGAGAAAACCTCTCAGCATGATACGTTTGACGTAAAGAATGCGGTGGTTGTCGCCGATAAAGATACGCCAGCATTTACGTCTATTCCCGACTACCTTGATAAACAAGAAAATCTAAAGCGAATTAGTTTTGACGAAACATGTAGCTATGCGAAATGTAAATATGAAGACAGTGTCTTAATAGCCAAGTTAGGTACTAATGATACCATTGAGAGTCTTTTAGCTATTGATGGGGTCGAGTCTGTTGAACCCGTATTTTCCGGCTCAACAGGCAGTAATACTGAGCTGGCTAAATGGGTTAATATCACGCTTAAAGCGGGTACTAGCTTAAACACATCCGCGGTAACACTTGTGAATAACAGTGAAGTCGCCTCAGTCCACCCTAATTACATTCGTAAGCTAGATGTCATCTCATCGCCTGTAAATATTGTGGCTGGTGAACGATCTCAGTGGCACCATGCTGCGATCAATACTCAAGCTGCGTGGCAACACTTGGAATCAATTGGTGTTGAAGCGGGTGGTAGCCATTCGGTGGTTGTGGCCGTTATTGATACGGGAATCAATGTTGATCACCCTGATTTAATTGATGCGCATTGGGTAAATACGAATGAAATAGCGGGCAATGGAATTGATGATGACGGTAATGGCATCATTGATGATATTCATGGTGCAAACTTTTTACCTAGCCCTGCTGATGGTTTAGTAGAAGATAACCACGGTCATGGAACACATGTTGCTGGGCTTGTCGGAGCAAAAAATACGGGGCAAGGTGTTGTTGGCGTTGCACCTAACGTGCAGATAATGACTCTGAAAGCGGGGCAATCAACCGGTAGCCTAAGCTCTGTTGATGTGGCTGAAGCAATCATCTATGCAGCAATGAATGGCGCTGATGTTATCAATATGTCGTTTGGTGGGGCTGGTCAGTCACCATTGGAAGAGGATGCATTAGCAGCCGCTTTCACCACTTCGGTATTGGTTGCGAGTGCTGGAAACGATGGGGTGCCAAATGAGGCACCTTGCTTACCAAAACCAATTGCTTTTTATCCTGCGTCATATCCTTATGTAGTGGGAGTTCAGGCATCAGACTCGGCAGGGAAACTTACTGATTGGTCAAACTTCGATTGCAATCCATTAAACGAAGTAGAGTATGAGTTGACAGCACCGGGCGCTGATATCTTAAGTACGGTGCCTGGAGGAAACTTTGCCGCTTGGGATGGAACGTCTATGTCTGCACCTATTGCTTCCGGTGTTGCTGCATTGATTAGAACTAAGTTTCCGGATAGAGGAACTTATCGTTCTCGTTTTGTTGCGGGCCAACTTACAGCAAATAGCTCACTAAATGCCTTAGGTTCGTTAACCACTTTTCCAGAACCTAAGCCACGCCTAGTAAACTTTGAGCTACTGGATTCTAGTGATATAGCTGCTAGCAATGATGGTGATTTCTTAGCTGATGCTGGAGAAACTGTTCAACTTGCAGTGAAAGTGCGAAATTACAAAGGCTCGGCAAGTAATTTAGTACTTACGGTGACAGCAGAGAGCACTAACGGTGTTGTTGATCCTTATGTAACATTTGTAGATGGAACTTCCAGCTTTGGAACATTGGGTGCTTATGCAAGTACAGACAATGGTGTAAATCGATCAGCCGACCTTAAGGTTAGTAGCATTGATGATCCTATTGAAATATTGATTAGTGCAGATGCCCCAAATAATCATGTCGTATCTCTGAAGTTTACTTTGCAGTCGACCAATGGATTGGATAATACCGATTCAAGTATTTATGCTTACAGTCAATATGATTCCTTAATTGTTCAACGAGGACGATCATTACCTACTGTATTGACGGATGGTTTTGTTATCACAAATGATAACTTATGGATTGCGGATGCTCCTATTCTGGTAGATGAAGGTTCTAGAGTTACTGTAGAGGCTGGTGCAAAAATTCAATTCTACAGCACAGAACCTCATGACTATGAAGGCGGTAGATTACCTTACATATTAGTTAAAGGAGAGCTATTGTTCAATGGTACGCAAGAGCAACCTATTGAAGTTTATCCTAGCAAGCTATTTGATAGTTGGCCTGTTACTATTTTATCACGCGCTGACAACAACATAACTTTCCAATATACCCACGTTGTAAATCCCTACTTATATGATACTAACCCTTGGCTTGATTACCCTAGCGCAGGAGGGGCGCACAAGATAGATCACTCTCTGTTTACTCAAAACTCTGAGGCGGGGGTATGGAAGCGCCAAAATGCAGATTCAACCCACATTTACCCAGTACGTGTAAACCCACCAACTGGTAGCACTACTGTGATATACTCCACTGTAAGTAATTCTATATTTCGAAACTTAACCTATCCCTATACACATTATTCATTCGACTGCCAATCGGGCTCAACGAATCTATTTTCAGGAAGCAATGTTGGTTATGGGACATCTTCTAGCAGACGTCTTGGTAGGGGCGATTGTTCTCCAACCGATTCTGTTTTTGTTGATAATATTTCTTCAGCAATAGTCTTAACGGGAGAAGACCCTGCTTACGGTCGTTTTAACTTAAAAAATAATGCTTTTTTGAACCCTTGGAATACATATCCAGTCAAAGACAATTGGATCACTTTTTTAATGTCAGACTCTAGCGCAGAATTTGACGCTGATTTAACGGATAATTATTGGGGCGGAGTAGTTGAAGCGACGATACACCAAGCAATTACAGATCGCAGTGATGGTTTATTCAATGCTAATAAAATCATAGTTGAACCAAGTCAGAGTATTCCCTCTGAAAGTACCTACCCTTTTGTTGTTGACATAGAGCTTTATGACTCCGAGTCCAATGAGCGCAGTATATTTGGAGCTGAAAGTGTCGTTGCTGAAATTACTTACAACCGCCCAATGGCTCAAGATGAAGATCCTATAGTCAGTTTCGGACCTGCAGAACCATACGCTGATGCAAGTTTCTCAGGAGAGTGGGTCAGCAGCACAAAATGGCGAGGTGAAGTACAAGTAATACCTAGCCTAGAAAGTGGCCAGCAGTACTTGTGCGCTGACGGCGGTAAAGCTGCGAATGACGCATGGCTGGTGCCTGGTCGAGACTGTGGTCGCTTTACCTTTGAAGTCCGTGGTTTTGATGTGAAGTCATTAGACCTAAAAGGTAGTGCCACACTTGGTGCAATCAACTTATCTTGGACACAAGATGATTATGATTTGCTACATGGCTACAATATTTACCGTTCGAAATTTGCGAATCGTCAATTCCAGCGGATCTCACAGCAATTAATCACCGCGGATGAGTCTACCTTTACGGATACCAGTGTTGTTGGTGGTCAAACGTACTATTACTACTTTACGGCTTCAACCGATTCTAAAGAGTCAGACCCATCTAATGTTGTGTCTGTTACCGCCTTGGATGATATCGCTCCGGTGATTACCCACACGCCGAAAAACCAAGCAAACTATGGCAGTAGCTTTATCCTAAAAGCGGAAGTTTCGGATAATGTGCAGGTAGAGTCGGTTTCGGTAAAAATCCGTCATAAAGGGGATGCTGCTTATCAAACGAGGCCGTTAGTGTCATTCGTAGCGGGGCAATACTCGGTATTCATTGAGGGGAGCTACACCACTCAAGACTTCGAATACTTCTTGTTAGCTATCGACGATACCGGCAACCAGACCCGTTACGCAGACGGAAATAACCCCGTCCAAGTATCTGTTGCGTTACCAGATGATGGAGACATCGACGGAGACGGTGTTTTAAATGGTGTGGATGTTTTCCCTCACGATGCCAACGAGTCACTAGATTCTGATAATGATGGCACGGGAAATAACGCTGACACCGATGATGATAATGATGGTGTGGTAGATACGAAAGACTCGTTCCCGTTTGATAGCACAGAGTCCAAAGATACCGATACTGATGGTGTTGGCAATAATAGGGATAGCGATACCGATAATGACGGGATGCCAAATAGTTGGGAGCTCGCTTACAGCCTCAACCCTTTGAGCTCAAAAGACGCCAAGCTAGATGCGGACAGTGATGGGGTGACTAACGTCAACGAGTATCGCCTAGGGACTGATCCAAGGAATCCCGATACGGATGGTGATGGCATCACTGATGATTTGGATAGTGTCGCTGGTAGTGGGCTTTGGGGGTATGTGTGTAATGCCATCAATAGTCCAAGTGCAAGCCGTCGATGGGGGGTTGATCTGTACAACGCAGCGGACCTGCCCGACGCGACAGCTAATCCGGTCTTCAGCATGACGAAGAACCGCAAAATACAATCCGTGGCATGCGATCCTGCAGGCGCCACAGTATTGTACTCACTTCAAGAGTCGACTAGTGGTGATTATGAGATTTATGAGCTAGACGTGAAGTCTCAGCTGACCACTCAAATTACTGACAATGACACCGATGATGTGGACATCACCCGAAGCCTTGATGGCCGAGTGGTTGCTTGGCAAATGCGCTTGGCAGATGGTCGACAGGCTATCGAGTTACGCAGCTATACGGAGGATGGCGAGCATACTAGTAAAACGCTCGCCAGTGCGACGCCCTTCGTGCAACCTTCGCTGAGCCCTAACGGAAAGTGGATGACCTTTGTGCAGCTACGGGAAAGCTCGTTCGCCGTCATGCGCTACGACATCAAAAATAGTCTGTACAAAGAAGTCTTTAGAATTGCACGTCGTAAGAAACTGTATCACCCAAGTATTACCAATGATGGAAACAAGGTCGGGTGGTCAGAGCGTTTATCACTGCTACGTTACCGTGTAAAAGATCTTGAGGCAGATACGATTACCGATGTTCTGTATAACACGAATGGGATTGAGCACGCAGTGCTATCGGGAGATGGGCAGCACGTAACCTACAGTGTCAATCAAACCGGAGCGGCGCAAGCCTTTGTGACTTCGCTTGAAACCCTTGAGACAGTAACTGTCGGTAATGTGCTATCGGGTATTGATCGGTACATGGCATCTAATTGGTCGGGTTCGCGGGTAGGACCGGGCTTTAGCAAGTCAGAGCTTTCGGGTAAAACCTTCACGAGTCCAACGCATAAGCTGGGAATTGCGTTCAATGCAAATGGTACGGGCTCTCGCTATACCCTCGGTGAAGACGATGCGGTTGGCGTCACCTGGTGGTTATGGAATAACCTATTGTTCATGGCTGAAGATGGCGATGATCGACGTTGGGTGATTCGCTTGCTGAGCGTGAGTGACGATCAGTTTACCGTGTCAGTCATTGCGCCAGATCAGGTTGGTGGTGTTGAACGACGGATTGATACCCTGTATAGAGAGCCTGTGGAGTAAGCAGTCAGCCTCGTTAATCCCTTGATTGAGGTTAGTTTTACTTGTGATCACCCAGAAGAAATGAATGCACCATGTTTATATCTTTCTGGGTGGTTACTCGTTTTAGTCCCTCGAAAACTTCAGTAGGAAATTAGCGAAGTAGGAGGTTGCGTGCCATTTCTAGTGAACTTACGACGCTGGCAGGCTAAACTCAAACTTAGTCCCCTTACCAAGCTCACTAGTCACCCGAATCTTAGATTCATGCAGCGCCAGTAGCTTCGCCGCAATCGCAAGCCCCAAGCCTTTGCCTTTATGATAAGCCTGCTGCCCATTGGTCGAGCGGAAATAAGGCTCAAACACATGCGGTAAATCTTCCGCCGGAATGCCTTGGCCGGTATCTTCAATCCCCAATATCACATTCAAGCCCGGCGCTTGTCTGACCCGAACTTGCACTGAGCCACCTGATGGCGTGTACAAAATTGCATTGCCTACCAAGTTTTGCAGCACTCGATCCAAGCGTGCGACATCGGCAAACACATTAATATCCTCACTCTCCATTTCGACAGACAAATGCACACCTTTGCTATTGGCCAAGCCACTCAATGAGGCATACATATCGCTTAGCAGGTCAGAAATACGAATCAGCTCTGGGTTAATCGCGACTTGCCCGTGCTCCAGTCGTGCCAACTCAAATAGCTCATTAATCATGTCGCCAAGCTTTTGATTGGTGAGTAGGGCCTTCTCCAAAAAGTCATGTCGGTCGGCTTCCGGCAAGTCATCTCCTTTAAGTTGCAGCGTTTCCAAATACGCCCGCATACCGGCCAACGGCGTGCGTAAATCATGAGAAACATGCGCCAGAAATTCCCGTCGAATCTGATCATGCTTTTGCAGGTAACTAATCTGATCAACAATCTTTTGTGCCATGCGATAAAACGAACCACGCAGCGCTTGTAACTCGTCTTGTGATCGATCACCATTCGCGGCCAAGTCAGCCGGCGTAATCAATGACTGAAAGCCGGATTTCTCAAAAGCCGCCACTTCACGGTTCAGGCGCACTAGCGGGCGCGTGAGTTGGTAAAACAACAGCAAAGTGGTTAGCAGTAAAAACACCAGCGCTGCCGCAATCACACTTAAACTAATCAACCACGTTTTATTGGCATTGATGAGTGAGGCGGCATCATCATAAATTTCGCCTTGGATAATGATGTATAAGTACGCCAGTAGATTGCCGTCTTTATCTGGAATTGGTGCAGCGGAAAAGGCTTTTTGTTTATTCGAACGGGGATCATCACCCAATGTGAGTTTGAATTCTTCATTGGCAATAAAGGCTTTTACCGGCGCTAAATCGATATGGTGATTGATGATTTTTTCGTGTGGCGCTTTGTACTCCAATACCTTGCCATCGGGGCTAACCACATACAGCTCAGTACCGGGGTCGAGTTGCATGACCTTATTAAAGGCTTCTTTCACATTCTCACGATTTAGCTCATCGCCGGGGTAGAGCGCGATATCTTGCACTAAATAGCTGGCTAAATTCAGGTGTAACTTTTGAGCGGTTTCCTGCTGTAGTTGATGACTGGCGGTGTCGTATACCCAAAACAGCACCGCACCCAATATCAAAAATACCGTGAGCAATACCAGCGCTAATCGCTTGTATAAACCCTTAATCATGACTCGGCCGCCGTTTCCGCATTCACAAACTTATAACCCACGCCCCACACGGTTTGAATGAAATCACTCAAGCCATCGCTGCGTTTGAGTTTATTGCGTAGGCGGTTAATGTGCGTGTTGATGGTGTGCTCGTAGCCATCGTGACTGTAGCCCCAAATGGCATCCAAGAGCTGCGCACGGGAATACACCCGATTAGGGTTTTTGGCCAGATAAAACAATAGGTCAAACTCGCGGGCGGTTAGCTCGGTTTCACGACCGGCTAGCGAGACCACGCGGCTGCCAGCGTCTAAAACTAATTCGGCAATGGTGAGTTGTTCGCTGGAGGTTGGCTCGGCCACTTCCACTGGCGCACTTAATTGCGAGCGACGCAGCAGGGCTTTAACTCGTGCAGTGCATTCGCGCATGCTAAACGGTTTAGTGAGGTAGTCATCGGCACCCAGCTCCAAGCCAATGACCCGATCAGCTTCGCCATCCAGAGAAGTCAGCATTAGGATCGGGACAGCCGCATTGCGTTGGCGTAACTCCTTACAGATATCCAGACCATTGCAGTTCGGCAGCATAATATCCAGCAGCACCAAATCATATTGCGTGGTGATCAGGTTTTGGCGCGCCTCTTCACCATCGGCAAAATGCGTGACGGTGTAGCCTTGTGCTTTCATATGAAACGACAGCATCTCCGCAATGGAGGCGTCGTCTTCTACAATAACGATATGGTTCATGGTGGAAAATCCTGTTTTACCGGAGTCGCTTAAGCGTTGAGAGTATGTCGCCAAGGGTGAACTGTGGCTGTATTTGGCGACATACCTCGTCAGTGCTTAGTCAATACGCTCAATCATGACACGGGCTACTGGATTGTCAAAACGGTGGCTCTCATCCAGAGTTGAACTGTTTAGTCCATCATCGGCGCTGATCACGCCACGGTGAATCGCAACAAAATTCACTAAGTCATCGCGGGCGGCATTGTAACCTTCGCCGCCATCAGCAGGTCCCGGAATCGTGCCACTGGCTTCGGAGTTGGATTCGGTGCCAGCATCCCAAGCAGGGAGCATCATGCTCTGTGATTGGTTTAGCGTTAGGCCGCTCACATCGTAAGCATTTAGCGCGGTAAAGCCATCATTGGTATTCACCAACATCGAGACTAGGGATAGGTGCGCCATGCTGCCTTCGGTCACGCTCACCTCAACACTAGCGGTCGCACCGGGGCTAATTGCACCGTTTCCGGAGTTGCTATCAAGGTGTGCAGCGTCTGCTTCAGCGGCAGCTAGTAGCGTGCTGTTATCGCCACCTTCGGCCAGAATTTCCAAGCCACTGCTGGCAGGCTGGCCATCCATAAAGGCATGGTAGGTATCTTTGTGCGCAATAACCGCCAAGGGTGATAAGGGGTGATTAGCCGTCAAATTTGTCACGCTAATGCGGAAGGTACGGTTTTCAGTATCCGAGTCATTGTTGGAACTGCCACCACAAGCGGCCAGCAATGTGGCTGCCATCATGAGCGGAATGCTTAAGCGTAAATGGCTTGTGTGTTTAATCGTTGAAAAATTCATAATCCCGCTCCTTATTGCACAGTAATCGTGACGCGAGCGACAGGGTTCAACCAGCGATGAATGCGGCTATCCAAGTCACTTTTGCCGCCAGTTGCATTGGTATCGCCGAGTACGCCACGATGAATGTGTACAGTGGTATTGGTATCGGCCGCTGCTGCGCCGGTTGCGCCAGAGCCTTCATCGCCACCCGGTGCTGCTGGAATGCCTGGGGTATTGGGTGCGCCACCGCCATTGACGATCTCATCATTGGCTTCGGTGCCAGCGTCATAGCCATTGATATTGATGGTGTAAGTGCCTGCAGCCGTTGGGATGGGATAGGAGTCAAGGCCGATAAAGCCATCATTGGTTGGCAGCATCATCGCCACCACTGAAAGGTAATCATTGTCGTTGCCGTGAGTGTCGATGGCGTCGGTCGTGGTGGTTTCACCCGGAGCTAATAAGCCGCCTGCAGGATTTGCGACATACTCTGCTGAGGTGCCGCTCAGATCACTAACTAGTCCATCAAGGCTACCCCCTTCTGCCATGGCCTGAAGTGATGGGGTGGCTGCCATGCCGGCTTTAAATAAATGATTATCGCTGTCGTGTGCCGCCACTAATACCGGCGTGAAGTACAAGCCCTGAGTTAAGTTTTGCACGCTCACGGTGAAGGTTGCCGCATTAGCGAAGCCGCTGCTAAGGGCTAATACGGTGGCCAAGCTGCTGGATAAGATGATCTGCTTCATAGTGTCTTCTCGCTGTTAGTTAGTTTGCTGTTTCGACGAGAATCAGTCTATTGTGTAAAAATCACGGAAGTTTCACCGAATTCTAAACAATTTATAAACTCGTTATTTTTATTCGCCGAGACACTTTTTCCACGAAAAGTTTATAAAAAGTTTAAGAATAGAACGCCGTAGCCCCGTAACGTAGTCAGCATGTTTTGAAACCGTGCCGCTGTGGCCTACGAGGGAAACCACCATGACCGATTTAAATGATTTACTACTGCGCAGTGCTAATAAAGATCAGCAAGCGTTTAAGGCATTGTACGAAGCCAGTTCTCCAAAGTTGTTTGGTGTATTGATCGGTATGTTAAAAAATGAGGCGCTGGCCGAAGATATTCTGCAAGACAGCTACCTGAAGATTTGGGAAAACGCAGACCGTTATACCGCCAGTAAAAGTGGCGCGATGACTTGGATGCGCACCATCGCCTGCAATACAGCACGTGATAAATTGCGCTCTTTGAAAGTGCGCCATTACCAAGATGAGTGCAGTGACTTTATTGAGAATATCGAAGCGGAGCAGGCGACACCGGAGCGCCAGTTCGCCATCAATACCGAACTGGCATGGATTGTTGAAGGCATGAAAAAACTCAACCCATTACAGCGTGAATGCTTGATTCTGTCCTGCTATCACGGCTACTCACACTCTGAACTGGCGGATAAGTTGGGGCAGCCATTAGGCACGATTAAGACTTGGATTCGTTTGGCTAAATCAGAATTAGCAATGCCTGTGGCGATGGCGTGATTTAGCCTGTTTCAGTATTAATCTTTGTTTAAGGTGGCCGGTTTTACTAAAAAATCTCACTGTTTTTGTCCTATCATACAAAGTAAGCGGGCGTTGTAATGGCCGCGGAGCGTCGCAAGCCGAGTTTAAGTTGCAAGACTTGTGGGGCATGTTTTGTTTTTAAATAGGATGTAGAGCGATGTTTGACCTGACTAGCAGTAAGTTGAAAATTGGCGGATTATTTTTATGTTTGGCAGCAGTATCGGGGAATGCGCTGGCAGATGATGTGAAAAACTCCATTGAAGAAGCCATGGAGTACTATCAGGAGGGCGCATACAAAGATGCGGTTGAGAGCCTGAACTATGCCTCGCAGCTGATCCAGCAAATGAAAGGAAAGAAGCTGGAAGAATTTCTGCCCAAAATTGAAGGCTGGAGCGCGACCAAAGCCGAGTCCAAATCCATTGGCGCGTCGATGCTAGGTGGCGGCATTACGGTTGAGGGATATTATCGCAAAGATACCAGCTCGGTGTCTGTGCAGATGATTACCGATTCGCCGATGATGCAGACCATGATTATGATGATCTCCAACCCCATGATTGCTACTGCCGATGGCGGTCAGCTGCAACGCATTGGCCGTGAAAAAGCCATCGTTAAATACGATGAAGATAAGCAGAGCGGTGAGATCAGAATGGTGGTGGCAGACTCCTATCTGATCACGATCGAAGGCAAAAAAGTCACTGAAGAAACACTGATTGGATTTGCCGAAGCGATTGACTTTAAAAAGTTAAAAGATCTGTAGTGCGCTAGACTGGGCGAGTTTTTAAGACTAAGCCCGGAACGCTAATGGATATCAAATTTAGAGCCGCAAGCTCGGCAGACTTAACTGCGCTTGTCACCATGCTGGCCAATGATCAGCTGGGCGCTGCCCGTGAGGATGCCAGCTCGCCGCTAAACCCCAAGTACCTCGCCATGTTTGAGGTCATTGAGAATGACCCGAATAATGAGTTGATGGTGGTGGAGTTGGAAGAACGGGTGATCGGCATGTTGCAGCTGACGTTTATTCCGTATCTCACGCATTTAGGCTCATGGCGTTGTTTGATTGAAGGCGTGCGAGTGCATGAGGATTTTCGTGGTCGGGGCATTGGCGAGAAGATGTTTCGATTTGCGATTGAGCGAGCCAAAGAGAAGGGCTGTCCGATGGTACAATTGACCTCGAATAAGCAGCGGGCAGGGGCATTGAAGTTTTATCAGCGGCTTGGGTTTGAGGCGAGTCATGAAGGGTTTAAGTTGAGTTTGTGAGTGCTTGGTAAGAGCGGTTTAGCACTTGTCAGCAGTCAGCGTCTTGCTCTATAGTGTGTATGTTTATATAAATTCATACACATAAAATTATGCGTACAAATATTGTTATTGATGAGCACCTGATGTCAGAAGTATTGGCTGAAACAGGGATTAAAACCAAACGGGAAGCGGTTGAGCAGTCGCTGAAAATGTTACTGCGCCTGACACGACAAGCTCGCATTCGGGAGTTTCGTGGCAAGTTAAAATGGGAGGGTGACCTTGAAGCCAGCAGAGATGCCCAGGAATGATCTTTGTTGATTCGAGTGTTTGGATTGATTATTTCAATGGAAAAGTCTCTCGCGAAACGGACTATTTAGATGAGCTGCTAGGCGTCCAGTTGCTTGCGACGGGTGAATTGGTGCTGACGGAAGTATTGCAAGGTTTTCGAAGCGATGCCGACTACCTGCAAGCTAAACAGATGATGCTGAATCTGGAGCAAGTCACTATGCTAAATACGGACATTGCCATTAAAAGCGCTGAAAACTTCCGTACTTTGCGAAAGCGCGGGCTAACGGTTCGCAAGACAATTGATGTGATTATCGCCACCGTTTGCATTGAGCAAGACCTGTCATTGCTGCATGCGGATAAGGACTTTCAACCGTTTCATGAATATTTAGGGTTGAGGAATGCCTTGCCGTCGCGGTGAGTTAATTCGAATGTTTATCGTCGCTGCAGCTCATGAAGGGTTTAAGTTGAGCTTGTGAGACTTGATCTTATGTTGCCGTTTCATTAGATCACCCCAATGCTCTGAGCACTGCTTTTGGCTCTTTAGTAACTACATGAAGTAGCGCCAAAGCAGGACCGTGAGGTTTTCGGTCTCCTCTTTCCCAATGACGCAAAGTTGCCACACTGATACAGAACTTTGAAGCAAACTCCATTTGAGTGAGTCCTAAGTTTTTGCGCAGCTCTGAAACGTTGACCTCAGGAAGGCGATGCGTTCTGGCGGCAACTTGTTTGCCACCGTTTAGGTCGATTGCTTCCTGCAGTCCTTGGGCAATACTGTCGAATGCGCTAGTCATTATGTTTCTCCAATGCTGAATTTACTAAAATTTCTACAAGTTTAGACAGCGTATTTCTGTCTGCTTTCGACAAATTGGCTCTCTCGTTCTTACCAAACATGGTCAATAAGTACAGTGGTATACGTTCATCATGGTGGTAATAAATCACCCTGACGCCACCACTTTTTCCTTTGTTTCCACGACTCCATCGAAGCTTACGAATGCCGCCTGTTCCTTCCATGATATCCCCAGCCTTTGGATTTATCGAAAGGTAGTCTATGACAGCTTTTCGCTCAGAATCAGATAGCATGGATTCTGAGCGCTTGATGTACTCGGGTAGTTCGGTAATAGTCGTCTGCATTTGTTTAATGTAATCCATTGGATTACTTTTATCAAGAAAGTTCAGTAGCTTGAAGTGGACTACTTTGATGTTGGTTGTCAAACTGACCGCCTGCCGACCGCTGTGCTGGGAGTTTAACTTATTAATAAGTCATCACTAGTCGCCTGGTAAACTCTGCTACACTGTCGATTCGTTCCGGCGCAAAAACTCCAAAAATATGTACCCACTAAACTACATCGAACCCGTCTTCCGCCCACCCAGCGAAGCGCATTCCCTCATCCTGCAAGTTACTAATGGCTGCTCGTGGAATAAGTGCACGTTCTGCGATATGTACACCGCTGATCAAAAGAAATTTCGCCCCAAGCCACAAGCTGAAATCGACCAAGAGTTACAGGCGATTGCTGCAACGGGCGAACGAGTTCGCCGCGTATTCCTAGCCGATGGCGATGCGGTGACTTTATCCTTCCGACGCTTAAAAGGAATATTGGAGTCCATCCAAAAATACCTGCCAACCGTGCAGCGTGTTTCTTCCTATTGCTTGCCACGCAATCTGAGCAATAAAACTGTTGAAGAGCTCACCGAGCTACGTGATTTGGGTTTGTCGCTCATGTATGTCGGCTGCGAGAGTGGGGATGATGAAGTGCTGGCGGCGATTGAAAAAGGCGAGACCTTTGAAAGCTCGTTACAAGCGTTGAAGAAGATCAAACAAAGTGGCATGAAAAGCTCGGTTATGATTCTCAATGGCATGGGCGGCCAGCGATACAGCGAGCAACATGCGCTGAATTCGGCGCGACTGATGAATGAGGCGCAACCGGATTATTTGGCAACGCTGGTCGTGTCATTTCCAATGGGCATGGAGCGGGTGCAGGCGGGCTTTAATGGTCAGTATAAACCGCTGGAACAAATGGACTTATTCCGTGAAATTCAGATGATGTTGGAAGCTTTGGAGCTGGAGAAAACTATTTTCCGCAGTGATCATGCCTCAAACTATTTAGTACTCAAAGGCGTGTTAAATAAGGATAAAGAGAAGTTGCTGCAGATCGTCAATCAGGCGATTTCTTTGCCAGGTAGTGTGAGCCTGAGACCGGAGTGGCAGCGGGGTTTATAAGTGATCAAAAACTATTCCGACCACTCTGCCAATGAGCGTACCTTTCTGGCTTGGGTGCGAACCGCCATTTCAGTGGTGGGCTTCGGCCTTGGCGCTGGCAGGCTTGGTAATACATCAGGCGATTACCGTTCTGAGCTATTGCTACTTGCCAGTGGTGGATTCGTTGTACTCATCGCTTATCTGCGCATGAGGTTACTCCGCCGTCGTATTATCAGCAGTGAAGAGTTGGATGATGCTGCGATTCCGGTTGATACATTAATGATTTTATTAGTCGTTGCGCTGTTTGCCATGCTGGGAATTTTTGCATGGCATACGGTTTGATTACTCCGTCATTTCTTCGTATTCCCAATCGGGAGGTACGTCATTAATCATCAGCGTAGCAGTACCTCCGTTTGCCCTAGAGAGATACGTCTCGGGTGAATAACTGGTCGTCATCAACGTTAATGACACCAGCAGCGACAAGCAAATCGACAGTATGATTAATAGCATGGTGAGATAGCGCGAGAAATCGCCTCTGTTCGGCGCGAAGACTTTGCCGCAGCTATTACAGACATAATATTGCTGGGTAAATACAATGGGCGTGGATAGCAAAAACAGAAAAGCCAGCGCCAAACGCCGAGGCCATTCGAGCCGTGAGATCTTATCCGCATTGCAAGCCGGGCAATGTAACGGTTCTTCGGGAATATACGTGTCGGCTTGCTCAGGGGTTAAAGCCGCTTCCAGCTTACTAATTTGATAGTCGCCATTTTCGGCCGCTTGCAGAATTGCTAAGGCCTCTGCTTTGCACTCATCAGGCACGTTTACTTTCACGCCACCCACGGCATTTGAAAGCGTCCAGTCCGCGGTGATGTAGTGGCCGTCTTGAATATAAGCAGGAATCCCCTCCGCTTCTAAGCGACCTTTAACGATGAATGCATCAATGGCGATGGTATGTACGGATACGACAATACTCATGGTGCTGATTCCTCCTTCCTTGGTGAATCCAGATGGAAAATAGCGATCAGTCACATGAAACTATCTTCCTTTGGCTTAATTTATGCACTAATTATAGTTATTTATAAATGTGCTTGATTGATCAGAGAGGGGCGTTTGAAAGTACTTGATAGGATAATTACTACCTCGGCATACCAGGAATAGGCACCTAATGTAGCAATGCGTTATCATGGCCCCATCCAATAACGACAGGCTACTTCTGAGCTAAATAGGTAGCCCTGTCAGCATCTATCAAACAGGTAACAAAATGAAATTAAACGTTTATCTTTCCGGCGAAATTCACACAGACTGGCGCACCCAAATCATCGACGGTTGTAAAAGCTTAGGGCTGGATATTACTTTCACTTCAGCCGTCACCAACCATGAAGCAAGCGATGCCGCTGGTGACTGCTTGGGCGAAGAGACCGACTCCTTTTGGCGCGATCACAAATCTGCAAAAGTGAATGCTCTGCGAATCAAAACATCAATTGAAAAATGCGACCTTGCCGTGATTCGTTTCGGGTCTAAATACAAGCAGTGGAATGCTGCTTTCGATGCGGGCTACTGCGCTGCATTAGGCAAGCCATACATCACCTTGCATGATGAGTCGATCGTGCATCCTTTAAAAGAAGTGGATGGTGCCGCACAGGCATGGGCGACTACACCACAGCAAGTGGTCGAAATTTTGCAGTATTCACTCTCAGAATCTTAAGCGACTAGCGGAGCACTGGCTCATATTGTTAGTGCTCCGATTGCTCTGAAGGGAGGGGTTACTCCGTCATATTAAATGGTATCGGCAATATAATCATTTGCCCAGTCACCAAACGTATTGGCTTGAATCAGCTCGGAAATTGCTTCCAGATCCGGTTGAAAATAACGATCGTGATCCCAGTAAGCCGCCACCGAGCGCACATCTGACCAATAACCTTCGAGTACATCATTCGACTTTAAGGGCCGACGCAATTCAATCCCTTGGCAAGCGGCTAGCAACTCAATCGCGACCACATAACGCGTATTCAAATTCATATCGGTTAAGCGCCGCGCGGCAAAGGTCGCCATGCTGACATGATCTTCCTGATTGGCGGAGGTTGGCAGGCTATCGACGCTGGCTGGGTGCGCGAGGCTTTTATTCTCGCTGGCCAATGCCGCTGCCGTGACTTGTGCAATCATAAAGCCGCTATTTACGCCCGCATCTTTCACCAAAAAGGGTGGCAATGCGCTCATATTGGCATCAAGCAATAAGGCCATGCGGCGCTCCGATAAGGCTCCAATTTCAGCAATCGCTAGTGCAATATTATCTGCGGCAAAAGCAATCGGCTCGGCATGGAAATTACCGCCGGATAAAATGTCGCCTTCTTCGGTAAAGATCAGCGGGTTATCCGACACCGCATTGGCTTCGATTTCAATAATGCGGGCTGCGTTCTTTAGCTGATCTAAGCAAGCGCCCATTACCTGCGGCTGACAACGGAGCGAGTAGGGGTCTTGCACCTTGTCACACTTGGCGTGTGAGTTAGCAATTTCACTGTCTTCGCTACTTTGGAGTAGCTCACGATAGACCCGCGCCGCTTCGATCTGGCCATGTTGTCCACGCACTGCCTGAATGCGTGGGTCAAACGGAACGCGACTGCCCAATGCCGCTTCAACTGTTAAACTCCCCGCAACAAAGGCGCTATTGATATTTTGCTCCGCTTCAAACAAGCCTTTCATTGCCAAAGCAGTAGAAACCTGCGTGCCATTGAGCAGGGCTAAGCCTTCTTTAGCCGCTAACTTTAAAGGCTGCAAACCGGCTTTCTCAAAAGCGGTTGCGCTATCCATTAACTCGCCTTCGTAATACACCTTACCTTCGCCAATCACTGGTAAACTCAGGTGAGCCAAGGGTGCGAGATCGCCCGATGCACCGACCGAACCTTTCTCCGGAATTGCCGGAAAAACCCCCTTATTCAGCATCGCCACCAATAGCTCCAACACTTCACGACGGATACCCGATACGCCACGCGATAAGCCATTAATCTTCAGCAGCAAAATCAACCGCACCACATCATTCGGCAGGTATTTACCGACGCCAGTGGCATGCGACAGGATTAGATTATGTTGCAGCGTACTGAGTAATTCTTCCTCAATATGCTTGGATGCCAGCAAGCCAAATCCAGTGTTCACGCCATAAACAATATCACCGCCATCGACCTTAGAGCGTACCAATGCCTGCGCTTTTTCAATTTGCGCCCAGGTCGCGTCATCAATCGACAAGCTAACACCGTTGAAATACATGTCGCGCAGCTCAGCTAAGGTCTGCTCGCCCGGTTTGAGTGTGAATGCAGTCATGAATCAGTTCCTTAAGGTTTTTAACGTTGATTTGAAACGGTCGGCGATCGCGGCTTCTTGCGCATGATGCCCACCCTGAATGACGTGTTTACCACCGACACATACATCGCGAACGGCATTACTGTTACCGGAGAAAATCCAGCTATCGAGCAACTCATCACCACTGCGCTCGCACAGCAGAGGGTGGTTGGTATCTAGCACAATAAAGTCCGCGCGCTTGCCGACGGCGATGGCTCCACTGTTATGGCCACAAGCCTGCGCACCACCGGCCACGGCTTTATCAAATATCGTGCGGCCTGTGCTGCGTTCATAGCCACCGGCCAGCACATTGCGTGAGCGATGCAGCAGGCGTTGGCCGTATTCCAACCAACGCAACTCTTCGCTGGGCGATACTGAGATATGGCTATCCGAGCCAATCCCGAATTGTCCGCCAGCCTTGAGGTACTCAACGGCATTAAAAAAGCCATCACCCAAATTGCCTTCGGTGGCAGGGCAAATACCGACGACTGCGCCACTGCCTGCCACCGCGCGCGTTTCGCTCTCGCTCATGTGCGTGGCATGGATCAGGCACCAGTGTTGATCGACCTTGAAGTTATCCAGCAAATACTCCACAGGCCGCAAGCCACTCCAGGCAATACAGTCGTTCACCTCTTTAGTTTGTTCCGCGATGTGGATGTGCACGGGTAGGGCGCTGTCTTTTTGTAATGAGGCCAAGATGGTGCTGAGACCTTGTTTGCCCACCGCCCGTAATGAATGCGCCGCCATACCAGTCACCACATTCGCATCATTCGCCGAGGCGTGTTGTAGCTCCTCGACGATGCGCAAAAACAGCTCAGGATCATTCGCAAAACGCTGTTGCTGTTGGCCTAATGGCTGCTCACCAAAGCCACCAAACTGATAATGCACTGGCAAATTCGTCATGCCGAGACCAGTCTCGCGCGCGGCTTGCAAAGTTTGTAGCGACATCTCCGCAGGGTTGTCGTAGTGCTGGCCACTGGGTTGATGGTGTAAATATTGAAACTCGGCAACGCGGGTATAGCCGGATTTAAGCATCTCCACATAGAGCTGAGCGGCGATGGCGTGTAACTGTTCGGGCTGAATCGCTTGCAGAAATTGATACATGATCTTACGCCAAGTCCAAAAGCTGTCATCCGTACTACCGGCGCGCTCGGCCAAGCCAGCCATCGCACGTTGATGGGCATGAGAATGCAGATTGGCCATGCCGGGTAGTAGGCATCCCGAATTAGCGCCAGCGATATCCGTTTCTATCTTTGAGACCGTGCCAGCGGCGTCGATACTGATGCGAACATTCTCAGCCCAGCCGGTTGAGAGTAGTGCGTGTGTGACATGTAGAGTATTCATTCGAAGGTCCACCGTGCGTCGTTGATAGAGGAAAGTATAGGTATATAGACTTGTATATACAAGTATGATTTAATAGATCATCGTTCAATATCCAACACTGGTATTTTTCTATGTTCCCAACCATGCCTATCGACCTGCTCTGGGTGAATGCCAATCTCGCGACCATGGTTGATGGCGATGTGCCTTATGGGCTCATCGAGCATGCAGCGATTGCTATTCATCAGGGCCAGACCGTATGGCTGGGCACGATGAGCGAACTACCGACCGATTACCCGCAGCAATGCACCACCATCCACGATTGCCACGGCCAGCTCGTCACGCCAGGTTTAGTCGATTGCCATACACATTTAGTGCATGGTGGTAATCGTGCCAAAGAATTTGAGATGCGTTTAAACGGTGCCAGTTATGAAGCGATTGCCAAGGCTGGCGGCGGCATTGTGTCAACCGTTGCCGCAACTCGCCAAGCATCCGAGTCAGCACTCTACGCACAGTCCGCCCCAAGGCTGGAAGCGATGATGGCCGAAGGCGCAACCACTGTTGAGATCAAATCCGGCTACGGCTTGAATCTTGATGATGAGCTGAAAATGCTCCGCATTGCCCGCCAATTGGGTCGGGACTATCCGGTGAATATCGTCACCACTTTTTTAGGCGCACATGCTTTACCGGTTGAATATGCTGGTCGTAGCGATGACTACATTGATTATCTCTGCACCACTGTATTACCCGCAGTAGCGAAAGAGCAGCTAGCCGATCATGTCGATGCTTTTTGCGAAGGCATTGCGTTTAGCCCTGAGCAAGTGGCTCGCGTATTTGCGGTCGCTCAGCAGTATGGTTTGCCGCTTAAGCTACATGCCGAGCAGCTTAGCGATTTAAAGGGTGCAGTTATAGCTGCCAAGCAGGGTGCGATTTCGGTAGATCACTTGGAATACCTTAGCGATGAGGATGTACCAGTACTGGCCAAAAACAATACCGTGGCAGTGTTATTGCCGGGCGCATTTTACTATCTACGTGAAACCAAACTACCGCCGATTGCTGCACTTCGAGAGCATGGCGTTGCGATGGCATTAGCCACTGACTGCAACCCCGGAAGCTCGCCGATTAGCTCATTACCATTAGTGATGAATATGGCCTGTACCTTGTTTCGGATGACGCCCGAAGAAGCGTTAGCGGGTGTAACTCGCCATGCTGCAAAGGCGCTGGCTCTGCAAGATAAAATCGGTACTTTAGCCGTCGGCAAACAGGCTGATTTGGTGTGTTGGCAAGCGCAAGAGCCAGCGGAATTAAGTTACCGAATCGGTGGTGTAGAATGCCAGTCCGTTCTATTTAATGGAGTACCGCGATGAGCGCGACTTTAGCCTTGGCAGACTTGCAGGATGACGCCAGTTTGCCAATGTACCAACGCATTAAAAATGCCATTCAAGATAAAGTTCGGCAGGGCGAGTGGCCGCCGGGTACGCAGATTCCTTCGGAGAATCAGCTGGCGGCAGACTTGAATGTAAGCCGGATGACGATTAATCGTCCGTTTCGTGAGCTAACTGCCGAAGGGATACTCAAGCGTGTGCATGGCTTAGGCACCTTTGTCGCTGAGCCTCCGCAACATGCCAGCTTGCTGGAACTGCGCTCGATTGCCGAAGAAATTACCGCGCAAGGCAAAAAGCACCGCGCCGAAGTGTTACTACTGGAAGTTATACCCGCGACCGTGAATGTGGCGCAGCGCTTAGGCGTTCAAGCCGGTGAGCAGCTGTTTCATATCGTGGTGACACACTTTCAGGATGAGGTGCCGATTCAGGTGGAAGACCGCTATGTGAATCCCGCCTTAGTGCCAAATTTTATGCAGGTTGATTTCACCCAAACCACACCGACCGAATACCTTGTGAGCCAAATCAAGCCGGATGAAATGGAGCACATTGTGCAAGCCATTATGCCCGATGCTGTGCTGATGTCGCGTTTGGTGATTCCTGAATATGAGCCTTGTTTACGGCTGTCACGGCGCACATGGAAAGACAACACCGTGGTGACCAGCGTCTACCTCACATACCCAAGCAGCCGTTATGAACTTAGCGCACGTTACAAACCTTAGGAGAGTTGGCTATGAATAAACTAGGTATTCCCGAGATTGATCCGCAGCTGCTTAGCGACTTTCAGCGTGATGGTGCTGTGCATTTATCCGGCGTATTTAAGGACTGGTTGCCCGTGTTGGAGCGTGGCGTGGAGTTTAATATCCAGCACCCCAATGAGAGTGCCTTAACCCATAAAGCCGAGGGGCATGATGGCCTGTTTCTGGAAGACTTTTGCAGTTGGCAGCGCATTCCTGAGTATGAGGACTTTATCCGACGCTCGCCTATGGCCGCGATTGCGGCGCAGTTAATGCAGTCCAATAGTGTGCAGTTCTTCCATGATCATTTGCTTTATAAAGAAGCCAGCTCTGGCGTGGCGACACCGTGGCATCAGGATATTCCGTTTTATTGCGTCGGTGGCACACAAACCGTGAGTTTCTGGATTCCACTGGAAGCGCGGGAGCAAAAAGTGTCGTTACGCTGTGCGGCGGGCAGTCACTTATTAGATAAAGAAATCCGTCCGACTAGCTGGGCAACTAATGAAAGTTTTTATGTCGATGATAGCCAGTTTATGGATATTCCCGATATTGACAACAGTGACTATGAAGTACGCGAATGGGCGATGCAGCCGGGTGATGCGGTCGCCTTTGACTTCCGCACAATTCATGGCGCGAATGCGAATACGGTAGCGTCCCGTAGCCGTACAGTGTCTTTCAGAATGGTGGGTGATGATGCGCGCTATCGACAGCGTGGCGGGCGTACCTCGCCTAATTTTCCGGACATTAATCAGCAAACTGGCGAACGTTTACGAACCGACTGGTTTCCGATTATCCATTCGTAACGAATTGAGCGATGTGGCACGACTAACTTACCCGTGAACACCGCTCAATTTTTTGTTAAATCTTTTTAGCAGGATAAAATCATGACTAAGATGACTCGTCGGGACACCTCCCGCACCATTCGCTCGCCTCGTGGCAGTGAACTCAATTGCAAGAGCTGGCTCACCGAAGCGCCGTATCGCATGATTCAAAATAACCTTGATGCTGAAGTGGCCGAGCGCCCGGAAGATTTAGTGGTATACGGCGGGATTGGGCGTGCTGCGCGCAACTGGGAAAGTTACGATAAAATCTTAGAAACGCTGAAGACCTTAGAAGATGACGAAAGCTTGTGCATACAGTCGGGTAAGCCGGTTGGCGTGTTTAAAACCCATAAAGATGCCCCGCGCGTATTAATCGCAAATTCTAACTTAGTGCCCGCTTGGTCAACCTGGGAACACTTCAATGAGTTAGATAAAAAAGACCTGATGATGTACGGCCAAATGACCGCAGGTAGCTGGATTTACATTGGCTCGCAAGGCATCGTGCAAGGCACTTACGAGACCTTTGTAGAAGCCGCCCGCCAGCACTTTGATGGCAATGCGCAAGGCAAATGGATTCTCACCGCAGGCTTGGGGGGCATGGGTGGGGCGCAGCCACTAGCGGCGACCATGGCTGGCTTCTCAATGATCGCAATTGAATGTGACCAGACCCGCATCGACTTCCGCATTGGCAACCGTTATTTAGATACCAGTGCGCCAACCATTGAAGCGGCAATACAGCTGATTGATGAAGCGCATGCCGCAGGCAAAGCACTCTCAGTGGGCGTATTGGGTAATGCGGCAGAGCTATTGCCCGAGATGGTCAAGCAAGGCATTAAGCCGGACTTGGTGACCGACCAGACTTCCGCACATGACCCAGTCAATGGTTACTTGCCCTCAGGTTGGAGTGTTGAACAATGGCGCGAACAAGCTGACAGTAATCCCGATGCGGTTGCGGAAGCCGCGCGTGACTCGATGGCGGTACATGTACAAGCTATGTTGGATTTCCATGCGCAAGGCATTCCAACGGTGGATTATGGGAACAATATCCGTCAGGAAGCGAAAGACCGTGGCGTGGTGAATGCCTTTGATTTCCCAGGCTTTGTGCCTGCGTATATTCGTCCTTTATTCTGCCGTGGTGTTGGGCCATTCCGTTGGGTAGCATTATCCGGTGACCCTGAAGATATTCGTAAAACCGATGCCAAGGTTAAAGAGCTGATTCCCGATGATCCACACCTGCATAACTGGCTGGACATGGCGCATGAGCGTATCGACTTTCAGGGCCTACCTGCACGCATCTGCTGGATTGGTTTAGGTGATCGCGACCGCATTGGTTTGGCGTTTAATGAGATGGTGAAATCTGGCGAGTTAAAAGCACCGGTGGTGATTGGTCGTGACCATTTGGACTCCGGCTCGGTCGCCAGCCCTAACCGCGAAACCGAAGCGATGATGGATGGCTCGGATGCCGTATCGGATTGGGCCTTATTAAACCTGATGTTAAGTACTTCCGGCGGCGCAACATGGGTCTCTTTCCATCATGGTGGTGGCGTGGGGATGGGCTACTCACAACATGCCGGATTGGTGATTTGTTGTGATGGTACCGATGAAGCTGCCGCGCGAATTAAGCGTGTGCTGTGGAATGATCCAGCTGTGGGCGTCATGCGCCATGCCGATGCTGGTTATGAAATCGCTAAGCAATGTGCGCGTGAGTTTGGTTTGAATTTACCGGCGATTGAGTTGTAAATTGGTCATTATTGCGGGGTAGGTTTGCCACATGAGCCTGCCCTTATCTAGCTGACTTACACATATTCATAGTTGGTTCTAAAGGGAGTAATACATCATGGCAATCAGGGATATTCTGCAAATTGGCCACCCAGTGCTCGCGGCGCGCGCGGCAGACGTGGAGCTTGCCAATATTCAAACGCCAGAGGTACAAGGCTGGATTGATGACCTGATTGATACCATGCGCGATGCCAATGGTGCAGGTATTGCGGCGAATCAGGTGGGGATTCCTTATCGCTTGTTTGTGATTGAGGTTGGGGATAATCCGCGCTATCCCTATAAGCCGAAAATCCCTTTAACAGTGGTGATTAATCCTGAGATTCGCTTTTTAAGTGATGAAACCTTTGTCTCGAATGAAGGCTGTTTATCCGTGCCGCAAATGCGTGGGAATGTTGATCGACATGTGGAAATTGCCGTGTCGTATTACGACCGCGAGGGGCAGCATCATGAGGAAGTCATCCGCGGTTATTCTGCCTGTACTTGGCAGCATGAATATGATCATTTGGATGGAATTTTATTTCCGCATCGGGTAACGGATAAGCAATCGTTTTGCTCTTGGCAGATCTTTCAGGAGTTTCAACAGGCGAGCTACGCGGAGCACGTTAAAGGGCTGGTGCAGCGCTGGGGAAGCTAGTTGGAAACAGTGAGCTAAAGCAGGCCTATTCAAAGCCACGCATTAGTCAAAATGCTGCAGCACATATTCAATAAAAAGCCTTACTCGCAGCGGCATATTATCCCGATCGCGATATAGCATATAGAGCGTAAGATCCTTGCTGCGCCATTCTGGCAGTATGTGTTTTACTTTGCCCAGCTCAATCATCGGCATCGCTAGGTAGTCGGGCAAGTAGCTTATGCCGAGGCCAATTTGAGTAGCATTCATCACCGTTTCGATTTCATCCACTTCTAAGCGCACCGACTGCGTTGGGTGATAGTCAAAGGCTTCGCCGCTAGTTTGATTTACCAAGTGCCAAGGGATCATCGGAAAGCTGATAATTGTCGAGTGATCAGATAACTGCTGCGGATGAGTGATGCTGTCGTTGGGGTAATCTGGGTGGCAGCACAAGAGGTTGTGCGTGTACTTTAGCGGGCGAACAATCCACTCATCAACAGCAGGATGGCCCATGCGAAAAGCCACATCAATGCCTTCTGCTTCGATATCAATGAGCGAGTTTGAAAAGCGCAAATCCAATTGAATTTCTGGGTGCTCTAATAAGAAATCATAAAAGATAGAACGTAGAAAGTGTTTGCCGGAATAGATCGGTGCGGTGATGCGAATCTTGCCCTTGGGCTGATGCTTCTCTTTATGTAAGTCCTGATCGATGTCATTAAGCTCATCAAACAAAGCATTGGAGCGCTCGAAATATTGCTCGCCGGTATGCGTTAATGACACGCGATGGGCGTCTCGGTTGAGTAGGCGCAGTTGGAGATCTTGCTCTAATTGACGAATTCGCCGGCTTAGGGTGGAGAGCGGCATCTCTAAGCTCTTGGCTGCCTCTTTAAAACTGCCGAGTTTGGCCACTGCGCAAAAGCAGCGTAGATCATCTAATGAGTAGTTGGGTTTCATGAGGGCAGTATAAGCAAGATTTAGTGCGATAGCGCGGGGAAGTGCGCGCTACTTAAACGCCATATAAGCATCAATAAATGAAGCCTCTTTGAGCGGGGACTTTTCTACCCGCTCAAAGCCCACCGTTAACAGCAATTCAATAAGCTCCTCCTCATCAATGGCATAGGCCTTGGCAACGCTCGTGCTTTGAGTATTTCTCAGCAGATTGGTCGTTAGCTCAGTGGTGGTGCTTATCTGAGTTTCCGGATCATACGCCACTGTTGTTTTACTCTTAAAGGTCATGCTGTCGGTGTCAGAGTTAATCGACGGCTTAGCCGGCATGACTTTTTCAGGCTTCGGTATATCGATGTACAGCAAACCATCCTCGGCGACTTTACTAAACATACCCGCCAGCGACTCACTCATGGCGCTCAGAAAAGATGCACGGCTTATCGGTGCCTCATCGCTATAAACAGCCAAATCCATTAATGAATTTCCCCGACACAATACAGCATCGTAGGTATAAGGCACGCGCTCCGGCAGCGTCTGCCAGCTTGATAAATAGGTGGGAATCGTCAGCTTTTCGGCAAAGCGTTTCGCATTAAAAAAGGCCAGCATCTCGGGGGAGCCATCGGAATAGCTGACGTTTAAGCCTTGGCGTTTAAATTCAAGCGTAGGAAAGCCCGTGCCGCCTGCGCAGTCGAGAATGGTTTTGATGCTGTAAAAGTTGAATAAATCAGCAAGCGCTTGGGCGTAGTTTTCGTCCCATAACTCCCGTGTTTGTACATCCCAGATTTCGGCGAATGCCTGCATGCTGTTGTGTTGGTCGCTCATCCTTGATGCTTCCGGTAATCAGAGAATCACCAGTGTATCTGTATAATTTAGCGGCCACTAGCACAAGCGAGTGGCCGACGATTATATTTTTCGATGGTGCTTATTCAAGTCTTACTCGCAATAACGAATGCCATCGCGTAGCTCTTCAAACATCAGGTAATCCGTTTCCTGCATGCCAAGTGAGCGGTAGGTGGCTTGCGCATTTACATTGTCTTTTTCGACATATAGACGGAAGCCGCACACCGATAAATCCAGCGTGGCCAGTCGCTTAACCTCGTCATACAGCGCCCGATAAATGCCCTGACGGCGGTGTGTATCGACGATGTAAACACTCTGCACCCACCAGATAACGCCATTGCGCCAATCGCTCCACTCGGTGGTAATCATTAGCGAGCCAACAATCTCACCCGCGCTTTCGGCGACCAGATAAAAGCCATGCGCCGGGTTGGCGATCATGGCATTCACCCCCGCGAGAATCACATCGGGCAGGAGCTTTTTGTGCTCGGTTTCAAAGGCCATCAGGCGGTTAAATTCGGCAATGGCAGGGGCGTCGGCTGCGTGTGCTTGGCGAATGGTGAAGTTTGGTGTAGGCATAAGAAGGCGTGTCTTGGTTGCTGATATCGAGGCTAAGAATGCTACACCAAACGCCTCGCGTCGGGCATGACAATTTCGCCATCCAAGCCGTGACGTTGGATGGCGACTGTCAGTGCGGTTTAAGCTAAGCGCGATTACAGGTCTTTATGCGGGCCAAACACTTCGTAGTGAATGCGCTCATTATTAACCCCAAGCTCCAGCAGCTGTTGCTTGGCAAATTGCATAAAAGCAACCGGTCCGCAGAGGTAATAATCCCCCGTGCTGAGCGGTAATTGCTCCTGAATCGCGGCCAGATTTAATAATCCGGCGTGGTGCTCAACCGCTTGTGCAGCCCCATTATTTGCCGTTTCACGCAAGAAGATATGCTGGCGGAATGGGCGCTCTTGCTGGATTTCCTGCAAGCGCTCTGCAAAAGATAACTGCGCTACGTTTTCACAAGCGTGTACATAATGAATCGGGTGGTTGTAGTCCGCCGCGCTCAGTGTCTCCAACATCGCTTGCATCGGTGTTACACCAACTCCGGCAGACACCAATACCACTGGCGCATTGCGATCAACAAAAAAGAAGTCGCCCGCCGGTGGATATAAAATCACCTCATCGCCAACCGCCAGCTCATCGTGCAGGAAGTTAGACACCACACCCGGAATACCTACCGCTTCGCGTTTTACAGAGATGCGGTAGTACTCGCCATTAGCTTTGGTAGACAAAGAGTACTGGCGAATTTCCTGATAGTCGCTGGTGCTCGGCTTTACTTCGATACCGATGTATTGGCCGGGTTTGTAAGTCATGATCGGCAGGCCATCGGCCGGCTTGAAGATTAAGCTTTTCACTAGTTCAGACTCGGCTTTGGTCTCGGTTAATACAAACTTGCGGGCACCAATCCAGCCGCCATTTGCCGCCGCATTCAGTGCATAAAGCTCACCTTCGCGATCAATAAAGATGTTCGCCAACACATTGTACGCTTCGCCCCAGGCCTCTTCGACGGCAGGGGTAAAGGCATCGCCTGCTAACTCGCGCAGCGTCTCAATCAGGTGATGGCCAACAATGCTGTATTGCGCCGGTTGAATATTGAAACTGGTGTGTTTTTGCGCAATGCGCTCGACCGCATCCATCAAGACTTGTGGTGTTTCAATGTGCTTGGCATAGGCGGCAATTGCGTTGAAAAGCGCCACTGGCTGGCCACCGGTTTTCTGGTGACTCATATTGAAAATGTCTTTCAGCTCAGGGTTGTGCTCAAACATGCGCTGATAAAAGTGTTTAGTAATGGCAGGACCCGCGCTTTCTAATAAGGGGATCGTGCTCTTTACGGTATCGATATGTTGCTGGGTTAACATGGCTTCATCCTTAAATGGGGGTAAACAATGTTTTATACATTGCAAAGGGTGTGCCAGTTTTTTATTAGTTTGTAAAACAGTGGTTTAGGTTTTAACTGAGGTGGTTTGTGTCATTTTGACATAGTTTAAAAGTATGTCTATTTGACTCGATAAAGTGTTATTGACATGATTCGCGCTAGTTATCACTGCACAGGCTGCTTCCTCGCTTAACCACTGAGTCATTAAGTGGCCTATACACTTAGCGCATACCTCACCCATGCTTGGCGAGTGAGCGACGGAAGCGGTCACACAGTTAAACGCACAGCAACACAAAGGCACTAGAATGACCAAAGTCTCATCCGCTGCATTAATCAAATTGGCTTTAGGCTTAAGCAATAGCCTGTCTGCCAGCGACCGTTTCGAGCGCTTGCTCAATACCGTGCGCCAAACCATTGAGTGCGATGCGGTGGTCTTGCTGAGAATGCAGGGCGAGCGCCTCAAGCCATTAGCGCATCAGGGTTTAAACTCCGATGTGTTGGGGCGACGCTTTGAAATCGAGGCGCATCCGCGCTTTAAAGTCATTTGTGATTCCACGGTGCCGGTGCGCTTTGCGTCGAATAACCCCTTGCCCGACCCTTACGACGGCATGTTGCTCAGCCATCAGGGGAATCTGCCGGTGCATGCCTGTATGGGCCTGCCATTACTCGCCGATAACCAGTTGATTGGCGTGCTCACGCTGGACAGTATGCAGCCGAATATCTTCGATGAAATCCCTGCTGAAACCTTAGAAATCATCTCTGCCATGTCGGCGGCGACCTTAAAAACGGCGATTCTCATTCAGCAATTGGAGGGCGTTTCCCTACACAATCAGCAGGTGGTGGCGGAGTTAACGCAAGAAGCATTGACCAAAGATGGCGGCGAGCTGATCGGCGATAGCAGCGTGATGCGCAAGCTCAAGCGTGAAATTGATGTGGTGGCGGCCTCGGATTTCTCGGTGCTGATCGAAGGTGAAACTGGCGTGGGTAAAGAGTTAGTCGCGCGCACATTGCACCGGCAATCCAATCGCAAACAAGGCCCGATGGTGTATGTGAACTGCGCCGCCTTATCTGAAAACCTGGTCGAGAGTGAACTGTTTGGGCATGTAAAAGGCGCGTTTACCGGCGCGGATAAAGCACGTGCGGGTAAGTTTAGTCTGGCCAGCGGCGGCACGATTTTTCTGGATGAAGTTGGTGAGCTACCGCTTCAGGCGCAGAGTAAATTATTGCGCGTGTTGCAAAGTCAGGAAATACAGCCAGTCGGGCAAGATCGCGTTGAGCATGTGGATGTGCGAGTGCTGGCTGCGACCAATCGCACGCTAAAAGATGAGGTAGATGCCGGACGATTTAGAGCGGATTTATACCATCGCCTGAGTGTGTATCCGATTGTGGTGCCGCCACTTCGGGAACGACAGGGCGATGTGACTTTATTAGCGGGATACTTTGCCGAACAACTGCGGCGTAAGTTGGGTTTGCAGCAATTGGTGCTGGAGCCTGCCATGCTGGAGCAGCTGAGTGGCTATGATTGGCCGGGTAATATTCGTGAGTTGGAGCACTTGATTGGGCGGGCGGCGCTGCGGGCAAGGGCAGGGGCTAAGTCGGCGATTGTGAGTATTAGCGCGCAGCAATTGGGGCAGCTAACGGCCTCGGATGAAGTGGCTCAGAGCGCACCGGCATTGCCACAAACGCTGAATCATCCGGCGGGACTTAAGGCTTCTACCGAGCAGTTTCAGCGGCAAATTATTGTGCAGGCATTGGAGCAGGCACAGGGCAATTGGTCGGCAGCGGCCAAGGTGTTGGAGGTTGATCGTGCGAACCTTGTGCGCTTGGCTAAGCGGTTGGATATTCGGGTTGAGAAGCGGATTGCTCTATGAAAATGGACAGCACCGTATTACGCTGCGCCTCAGCCCAAAGTACTGAATCGTAGTTGTTATCCATTGTACAATAAAAAATGCCAATGAAATGTGTGTCGATCTGCATGTTCAAATACTGGGTTCATTTGTCACCAACAAACCTATCAACTTTCTGTGTACCTCAGTGAGAAAAATGCTTGGTGGCAAGGTGGAATCATATGTCATGCATTACTAAAGCCATTTGTGACACAGCTAGTTCATAGGAGACAGCATGGTTAATCTGGACGATATAAATACCAAAGAGCTTATTGAGTACTTAAACAAACTTGGATTTGACCAAGAGCGAATATCTGAAATCTTAAAAGATGATGACCCCGAGTACGCAGAGTTTAGAAAGGCATTTTTCTTAATGCTTTGCTACAACAAACAAGCTGTCATTCAACCGATGAAAAGTGGGTGGATGCAAAGAACGGTAGATGCTTATCAAAACAAACCCGACAGAGATGATGGTGAAATACTGGAGCTATGGGATGAGTCCGATGCTGAGTCATACGCTAAGTCACTAGAAAACCTAGCCAACCTAGGCGTTAAAGAACAAGATTTGCATAACATTATTAGGCAGAACCAGCGAAACACGCTTGCTAATGTTATGCAGGCATTAGATGGCACGTTTGGTGGCGACTTTGGGTTATTTGAAACAGAGTATGTCGATGATGAGTCTATCCCCAAACGGCGCATTTTCGACTTACAAGATGACTTTCTGGATTATGACCCGAACACTAAAAAGCCAGATAGGTGAGACGTGTCTATGTTGCT
Organism: Leucothrix mucor DSM 2157; assembly: GCF_000419525.1. Lineage (NCBI taxonomy): Bacteria > Pseudomonadati > Pseudomonadota > Gammaproteobacteria > Thiotrichales > Thiotrichaceae > Leucothrix > Leucothrix mucor. Next base: position 3,450,806 of record NZ_ATTE01000001.1, on the reverse strand, counting down.
TAGCACTAGTGCGCAGCAGCTGGCTCAGGTCGATAACCGCGCATAAACCTAGCATCCATTTGAGTGTTGCTTAAGATTAAACTCCTCAACGATCCCCGTCTTAGATGACTCAATATGGCAGCAAGTCACCAGTGACTTTTGCAGTAACTTACGACCGCGACTGACGCGACTTTTAATCGCCGACAATGAAACCCCTTCAGCATCGGCCAGTGACTGCATGGTGTGTTGCTCGAAATCCACCGCAATCAACGCATCGCGATAAATAGGCGGCAGCTGATTCACCATTGGCAACAGACAATACGACAGTAGCTGATGTGCCTTGTGATCGTCCACCTCTGATTGCAAATCTTCCGGTAGCTCGGCCGTCGTGCGTTGGCTGCGATAAAAATCAATCACGGTATTTCGGGCAATGGTAAACAGCCAGGCATTCATGCTATTGGGCGTGGCGTTTTGGCTGTTGGCAATCAGCGCCTTTTTAAACACCTCTTGCAGCAAATCTTCCGCATCCGCAGGGTTGTTCACTTTGCTCGCCATCCACCCCAACAAATTGCCACGCATGGTTTGATAGGCATCGGCCAGCGCTTGATTTTCCGGAGTGCATGGCGAGTTAGTCATTAGCAGCAACCGCCTTGTTTAGCGTCGGCTTTCTCGTCAACGTTGCTGGCAGCTGAGGGGACGCAGCAGCTCTGATTGGCTTTAGGAGAGGGTGCGTTAAAGGTCTCGCTTTCCGCCATTGAAATGTACTGCTCCCAAGGAATGCCGGAAGGGTCGACTGCCCAGCTTTTTACGCTGACCGCGTAGCAGCAGGTTTCGGATTCTGGGTCCGGCATGTCGATATTCATAGCGGCATCTGCTTGTTGTTTCAGGATGGCTAACTCTTCTTCAGTCTCTGCCTGAAAACCGAAATGGTTCAAGCCCTGGCCCTGAAGACGCGTGGATATCGCAAAGTTAACACGTGGATCATCCAGCATCCATTTTGCGTAATCATCTTTGACTAAGCTAGGTGCTTGGCCGAAGAGTTTGCTGTAAAAGTCGATGTTGGTGGTGAGGTCATCTACTGCGATGTGTGCATGGAAACGTTTCATGGTTTGCTCCTTTAGGGTTGTTAGATATAAAGACGGAGCAGGTGGGAAAAGGTCGCAGAGTTTTATGGGGTAGATATCCGCATCACAACAATCCTTACCAAACCTTTACCCAACCCTTATGACTGAAAAGCGGGTCGTCCCTAAACTGGATTCCAAGGTCACAGCACAACGCTGACACCAACAAATAAACCTAAAGGAATCACTATCATGTTTAAGCAAACTACACTGACTGCCACCGCTCTGACATTGGCTTTAGCCCTGACTTCGACTGCCGCAAGTACCGCTCCAATGACTAGCAATTACCGCGCTTATGAAGTCATCATGGATTGTTATAACGCCAAAATGCAGAACACGGGTTCTAAAAATGCACTGCGAGTAATGTTCACTACCTCATCAGGTAAAACGTATTCAGGCCGTAAACTCATGCAGCCAACAACTACCTGCTCCAGAGGGAATAAGATTGTTTATCGCTCGCCACAGATCGCTCTGCCGAATAACGATACGCTCAGTAAAGTCGAGATTTCTGCCGGTGGCCAGGATGCCTTATGGGCGAATAAAGTACAGATTCACCAGTATGATAAGGGCGCGCCTAACACCGGCTTCAAGCACTTGATACCGGGTAATTGGGATACTGGTCACGGCCGTGGCTATTGCTTCTCAACAGACCGTGGTGATAATCGTGATGCTTGGACAGCTTATGTTGCTGGTAATGGCTGCTCACCTAAGATGACGTTCCAGATTGGTCGGGGTGCTCAGGCTCACTAAATCGAAGGTGAAACGATTGCTCAACGCTCTACCAGCCCGCTTTATGCGGGCTTTGTCTTTCTCGACTCTCGGTGATTATTAAGGCAGTTACACTGAGCACTCATCGCAAACACAATGCATTTCCAGATGCTGATTCACCAGACGAAAACCGGACTCGCTCACGCTGCGTTTAATCTCAGCAATAATGGATTGGCTAATGCTGATTTCCTTCACTTTCTGGCACTCGCGACAAATCAAAAATTGAGCAACAGCATGCCCATGCTCACAACCGATGTGCTCACAGGCGACATATTTGTTGGCTAACTCTAGCTTATGCACCAAGTGCTCTTGTTCAAGAAAGGCCAAAAACCGATACACTGACATGGCGGATAAGGCGGTGCCTAGCTCGGCTTTATAGGACTCAATTAACTCATAAGCCGATTGTGCTTTGCCCGATTTTAATAACAGGGTCAGTATGTTTTTTCGTTTATCCGTCAGGCGGGTGCCGTTTTCTTTACAGCGTTGCTCCGCCAGATGAATAGTCTGTTCAATCGATTCCACACATAACCCCGTTAATAGTTTATTTGCACTCACTCACGCTGCTAACCATTGCCTGTATCAGCGCGGAGTAGTGGCCGCTGCCAGTGGCGATCTCTGCACCTAACGGGTCCATCACACCGATAGTTGAAACGCCAGTATCGGCGAATACATTCTTGACCATGCCGGGGTTAAACTGAGGCTCAGTAAACACGCAGCTCACGCCGAGTTTTTGGATGGTTTCCCGAATGCGTTGGATGCGTGCCGGGCTTGGATCCTCTGCATCGCCTAATGAAATCGACCCTGCCGCAGAAATACCAAATCGTTTTTCAAAGTACTGGTACGCGTCATGAAACACGATAAATTTTGGCTGGTCAAGTGTATCGATCTGAGTCTGTGTGGCAGCGATTAAGGCATCCAGTGACGTGGTCGCCGTTTCAGCGTTACGGCTGTAGATCGCGGCATTTTCAGGGTCTTGCTTTGAGAGTGTTTCGCTGATGACCTTTACCCACACTTTAGCATTTTCAGGATCTAGCCATGCGTGAGGATCGATGCCTTCGTGATCATCATGCTCTTCTTCATCGTGATGCGCATGAGATTCAAAGGTTGCGCCTTCGCGAAACGCGTAGGTTGTTGTTCCGTCTAGTGACAGCATCTCAACTTTTTCCGCAGAACCCGCTAGGTTTTCCAGCGCTTTTTCCAGCCAAGGTGTCAGGTCTTCACTGATCCAGAACACCACGTCGGCATCGGCCAGTGCTTTAGCTTCGGAAGGGCGCAGGGTGTATTGGTGGGGCGAGGCTTCTGCTGGAATGATCAGTTTTGGCTTGGCGACATCTTCCATGACCTGGCTCACCAGTGAATGCAGAGGAGCAATATCGACGGCAACCGATGGCGCTGCTTGCAGGTTGCTCGACAAACTAAAAATTAACGCTGCGCAGGCGAATAACTGAGGGCGCATGAGTGACTCCGATAAAATGACGATGTGTTAAAAAATGAATACTGGAATAGAAATTAAAAATGATACGTTATAACATAACAATACTATGTGCAAGCCGTCGAGAGCCGGCTAAGTAAAAAAGGCAGCGCACAGTCATCAATAGCGAGTTCAGGAATTTAGTTATGTTAATCGAATGCGACAATTTGTCGGTTCATATTGGTCAGCGGGCCATCCTCCGTGGGATTGATTTATCCGTCGAGCAGGGAGAGATCGTCACGATTATCGGGCCGAACGGGTCGGGGAAAACTACCTTATTCAAAACCTTAATCGGGGCATTGAGCCCCAGTGCGGGTGTGGTAAGCAAAAAGCCTGGATTGAAAATTGGCTATGTGCCGCAGCGCCTACATATTGATGAAACACTACCTATTACGGTGAAGCGCTTTATGAATTTACCGGGCGGTCATTCCAAAGCCGCGGTGGCTGAAGCGCTGGCGCATGCGGGTGTTCCCGAGTTGGATAAGCAGCAAATTATGGGCTTGTCAGGTGGTCAGTTTCAGCGTGTGTTATTAGCCAGAGCGCTGCTGGGAAACCCTGAGTTACTGTTATTGGATGAGGCAACGCAAGGATTGGATTATCGGGGGACTGCCGCATTTTACCGACAGATTGCCAGTGTTCGGGAAACGCTCGGCTGTGCCATTTTGATGATTAGTCATGATCTGCATGTAGTGATGGGTCAGACCGATCGGGTGATTTGCTTAAACGGCCATATCTGTTGCCAAGGCGTCCCTGAAACAGTCAGTCGCTCACCGGAATACCACACATTATTTGGCCTCGACGAGCAAAGCGAATCCGCCTTGTATTTGCATCGTGGTCATCACTCCCACTCACACCAAGGGCAGGTGCCTCATGTTTGATGATTTTTTAGTGCGTGCCATGTTCGCCAGTGTTGGGGTTGCCTTGGCCGCTGCGCCCTTGGGCTGCTTTGTTATCTGGCGACGGATGGCGTATTTCGGGGATGCGACGGCACACGCTGCGGTATTGGGCGTTGCGCTTTCATTAGCGTTTTCGCTGCCGATATTCTCCGGTGTGCTGGCAGTGTGCTTGATTATGGCGGTCACGGTGTCGAGCTTGAGCGGGCGTGGTTTTGCGATGGATACTTTGCTAGGCGTGATGGCGCACTCCTCACTGGCCATCGGCTTGGTGGCGGTCTCTTTTATTTCCGGCTTGCGCATTGATCTGATGTCGTATTTATTCGGCGATATTTTGGCGGTCGGTAAAAGCGATCTGCTGCTGATCTGGGGTGGGGCTGCCGTTGTGATCGGCCTGATTATCTGGCGATGGTCTGGCTTGCTGCTCTCCACCTTGAATTCTGATTTGGCATTGGCGAGCGGCTTTAAGCCCAAACAGGAGCAATTGATCCTCACTATTGCCTTGGCGATTGTGGTGGCGGTTGCGATTAAAGTGGTGGGTGTGTTGTTGATTGCGGCGATGTTACTGATTCCGGCCGCCACGGCGCGCTCGTTTAGCAACACGCCGGAGTCCATGGCGATTATCGCGGCGATTATTGCTGCATTCTGTGGCTTGGCTGGGGTTCAGTCGTCCTATGTCTTTGATACACCGACCGGGCCGACGATTGTTTGTGTGGGCACGGTGTTATTTATCTTGACGAATCTGGTGTTTAGGGTGTTTAGATGGCACTCAGATAGGTTTAATAAACGGCGAATGAGTTGGTGACCCTGGCTTCAATCGACCTTCCTCATCAAAATCAGTATCCGCATTAAACGTAATCTCAGGTCTGCTATTCCAGTCATTAATCACTTGCTGCTGGCCAGCTAAAGTGGCTTTGCAACGCGCTTCTAATTCCGCTTGCGAATCACCTTGAAAAAAGCCATGAATGCCATGAAATAGCAGCGGTTGTTTGATTGTAAAGCCGCAATAGCGCAGCGTGTAAGCGAGCGGCCAAAGGTGCATGTTGGTGTCGCCTTCTTTGCCGTCGGCTCCGCTTTCAATCGCTGATGAGCCGGTAGTTACGCAGAATAATACGTCTTTCCCTTTGCAAAGGCCGGAGTCAAAACGGGCATTACTGCGGTGCATTGCGCCATGTGTGAGGCAGCGTTCGGTCCAGCCTTTTATGATAGCGGGCGGCGCAAACCACCAAAGCGGGAAGTGAAAGATGATGCGATCGGCCGCGCGAATTTTTTCGATTTCTGCCATGATATCGCTGGGTAATTCGCCTCGGTCGGCGGCTTCTGATTGCGTTCTGAGTGGGTCAAATTCATCGCCCGACATGCCGTAATGCTCGGCGCGTTCTACGGGGTCAAAGCCCATTGCATTGAGATCCGACCACAATACTTTTCCGGTGCATGCATCGGCAGAGGCTTTGGCCCATTGCGCGTTAAATGAGGTCGCGCCGGGGTGAGCTAGAATGATTAATGTGGTTGTCATGGCGTTGGTATCAGTTGTGTTTTGAGGGAATGGGGCGAGGCGTTTGTTGTCGAATCAGCCATTGATAATAAAGCCCCAACAGTAGCCATAACGGTAGCAGTAGTCGAGCGCCAAAAATCACCCAATCACGCATAAACATAATGCTGCGATAGGCCAGCGGCCCTTCTCTATCCATTAATGAAACGGCGTAATACAGCCCGAAAAGTAGTGGCAGGGTAAGTAATGCGATCAGCGAGAAACGCTTTAGTTTGGCGGTTGGTTGCCAGCTGGGCGCTTGGTTTTGATCGGCTTGGCGGTACCAGTGTCGAATCCAGAAAAAGACAATCATCAGTCCAATAATCGAGCTTAGGTGTTGCAGTAAGCGATAGACTTTTAGCGGAAAATTGCCAATGTGAAAGGCGGTGCTTTTCATAAATTCAAAGTGCTGCACGGGCCAATTGTAGGAGTACGAATGCGTAAACGAATCCCAAAATAAATGCGTTCCAGCGCCAAATACAAGGCCGATGGTAATCAGCGGGAGTAGTTTCAGCGGCGGTAGGCTGCCGGTGGAAAATCTTGGATTGAGCCGACTTTGGAAGTACTTGGGTAAAAAGCTATAAACCACAGGCACCAGTAGTCGGTGATACACCAAATAAAACAGGAGGCCGACGGGCAAGCTAAACCAGAGCAGCGCGAGCCAAGTGTGGCTTTCAAAGCGGGTGACGCCGAGCGGCAGGAAATAGCTAAAATCAGGAATCAGGCTGCCGATGATGAGTGCGGATAACAGTCCTTGGTATCGGCTGGCGGTTTTTTGTAGGGGGAGAAGAATGGCAGGGTGAGCGAGGGTGAATGGCATTGAATATCCTTATTCAAAGTCTGTGGGTGGGCTTGGTTATTGAGTATTTACAATGAAATAATTACTCGTAACTCTTCTCCAAACTCAACCACTTCAACCGTTTTCCCCAGCTTCTCCATTTCGCGGAAAATCATCGGAAAGCCACGGCCAAGGCGGTCGATATAGCGCAAATTATCCATAAACTTTAGCAGTACAGGGTTTGCGGCATGGGAAACGCCGAAGCGTAACTTCTCCACGGTGACGCTATTAGGTAGGCGTCCTGGGCTGATACATTCAATCCGATCATCATAGATAAACAAGCGAATTCGTGCGCCAGTAATGCCGTAGTTACGGTGAACACAAGCATTTACTATCATTTCCCGCAGCACCCGATCTGGCGGTAAAGCAACGGTATCAACCCGTTTCATTCCCTCAATCGTCGAGGGGCGCACCAAATGATTTTTCAAAATCGCAACGGCAGTATCGACTTGATAAGGCAACGTGCCGATGATTTCCTGTCGATTGAATAACTCAGCGGAAGGCTCGATGCCATCAAAATGCGCGAACATAATACTGGCTTGTGGCAGGTAACGACTGGGGTTGATACCGAACATTAGTAAGCCACCAACAGTGGCTTCACCGGATATGGCTAGAATGTCGGTGTTGATCAGCAGCTGTTTGCGTTCGGCTTCAGATTCTTTTGAGAACTCGAATTCGTAAGGTGTGAAGTATTGATCGAGTGCCGCCATGTTCAGATCGTTGATGCTGGTTTTTGGTACGGCGACTTGATCGAAGTGGAACATACCGCTTTGCTGAAACATACGCATCAACTCGGCCAAGGTAAATGTGAATTCTTGTGACTGGTTTTCGCCTTGGCTGATGAGTGATAGCAGGTCTATGTTCATGGGAAGAGCATACTACAGTATTGAACCCAAGCAAGCTTTGGCGGTGTTTGGAATAGATGAATCTGACGGGCCTTTTTAATAATCGTCCTGCCTATGGTTTGGCGCTTTAATACTGCTAGTTACAAATGCCGTCTCATACAGGTTAAATCTCAAAAACCAACGGCTTGCGCACTAACTCAATCTGGCTATTCACCGATGAGGCATTGATATACGTGGTTCGGCCTTGTTTGACCATTCCGGGGCTGGCATGCACATGCCCAAAGCAATGCAGTTTAGGCGCGACTCTCACCAGTTCTCTGGAGAGAAACTCACAGCCCAACTCCAAGCCTCGACTGGAGCGGTCGAGTATGCCAGAAGGCGGGGTGTGGGTAATCAGTACATCAGTTTCGACAGGAATTTTCGACCACTTCGTTACTAAATCACGACTGCTTTGATAAAAGGCATGACTGCTTAAATCAGGTACCCAAGGCGCGCCGTAGAAGTTCACGCCCTTGTATTGATAGCTGGCATCCTGAAGGAATACGGCATGCTTAAATGGATTAGCATTCTGCTGTATATAATCCTCTAACGCGTGATCATGATTACCGCCAGTGCATAGGATCAGGTCAAATTTCTGCTGGCTAAACCACTCATCCAGCTCAGTGATTTGTGATGGATCTTTATCCCACAGATTGAACATATCACCACAGTGAATTAACACGTCGCCTTCGAGTTGATTGAACTGCCGGTGCAGACTGTGCGTGTCGCTGATCACTGTAATTTTCATGACTAATCCGTTTTCTTATCAATTAATGTGCTCTCTCAATGATTTAATTTAGTGTCTTTTTTAGTCATTACAATGCCGCCTTATGAATTCGGGCCAATCAAGCGTTGGCGAATACCGGGCTGTGAGGTCTTCGGCGAGAGCCAAATTGCCAGAAACGATTGCCCAAATTGCGCATCCGCAACACCGCCGATATTTTTCCCATTGTAAGTAAAGTAATTCTTACCTTGGCTATCGAGCTTAAAGCCTAATTGATCACCGGATTTAACCGTTGGCCAAATGGCATGCAGCTGATTAATCCAGCTTTGGCGTTGTGCTTGTGGTAAGCCAAGGCGTTGCCATTGCTGGTCGGTAGCGGTTAGTAGATCACGCTTGTCGATGTCTCTACGATAAGTAATATCAAGCACTTGCGGGAAGCGGTTTTCCTGATAGCGCCCATCGGGTGTTTTTAATGAGATCTGATACAGCGGGAACATGAGCCAGCGCATTTCTGCTTTTCCAACGGTTTTCAGTGGTGTATTGGAAAGTGAGGTGTTGGCGAATAGCGGGCTGCTGTTTAAGCTGACGAGTAATAGTGTGGCCAGTGCGAAAGCGTGTTTCATAGTACGTTCCTCGGGAGTATAGGAATAATACTGGTAAGTGTGCGCTGTGTAATGTCGAGGTAACGTGAAGGTGTTTTTGGGCTAATCCTGTAAATTCTGGTATTATGATCCTAGAATTTACAGGATTAGCCTATGATTACGCGTAAAATTACAAAAGATGTTCAGGAGTATCTCCGGCACTTTCCCTCAATCCTGATTACTGGTGCGCGTCAGGTCGGTAAATCTACACTAGCGATTGGTTTAGGTATTGAGCACTACGTGACCCTTGATGATATTGCCACTTATCAAAGTGCGAAGGCTGATCCCAAAGGGTTTATCATGAGCTTACAAAAGCCTGTGGTGATTGATGAAATTCAGCGTGTTCCGGAATTATTCGTTGCCATTAAAGAGCAAATTGATCAAGACAGAACGCCTGGTAGGTTTATTCTGACTGGCTCCAGCAATTTACAAGGCTTTCGAAACTTGTCAGATTCACTCGCCGGACGCATTGGGATTATTGATCTGTATGCTTTTAATCTGGCAGAGATTTATGGCACTTCCGGCAACTTTATTGATCATGCTTTCTCTGGTCAGCCATTTATGAATAACGATACCCCGATAGCACTTGAGCGACATGTGATCGAAGGTGGTTTTCCGGAGATTCAAAGTATTGAGCACCCGAAAACACGCATGTTGTGGTTTGCCTCCTATATCCGAACTTATATCGAACGCGACCTACACGATGTCGCGAATATTCGAAATCTAGACAGCTTTATGCGCCTTTACCTTATGTTGGCGTTGCGCAGTGGCAACCTATTAAATAAGGCGGCTTTGGGGCGCGACAGCGATCTGGACACCAAGACACTGGAAAATTACCTCGGCATTTTACGCAATACCTACCAGATCAGCTTGCTGAAGCCGTACTTTAATAATGCCATGAAGCGTCTGGTGAAAATGCCCAAACTGTTTATGTTGGACAGCGGTATTCTCTGCCATCTATTGAAAATTACCACGCCGGAAGCCTTGTATGAGTCACGCGAAAAAGGTGCGATTTACGAAACCTTTGTGATGAGTGAGTTAATCAAAGCCAATACTTATGCACAACAGCCTGTGGAAATGAGCTTTTACCGGACTAGTGATGGCAAGGAAATTGACTTTATTCTGGATAATGGCACTAAGCTGGTCGCGGTTGAGATTAAAGCCTCGCAGTCGGTATCAGCAACTGATTTTAAGCATATTAAGTCTTTTATTGCTGAGCAACCGGACCGGATGAAGCAGGGTATTGTGATGTATACCGGTGAGCGTGCATTGCCATTTGGTGAGTATGAAGGCGTTCAACTTTGGGCGGTGCCCGTTGCCTTAGCGTTCACGGGAGACTTGGTCTCATGAGGCGTATGCACATGTATTTGCTGGATTCTTTGGTGCTGACCATCAAGCCTTTTTAATATGAGAAAATTTAGGAAAAATTTATGAAACGAATCTGTGTTTACTGCGGCTCCAGTATCGGCAAGCGCCCCGAATATGCCACTGCCGCAAAAGCCTTAGGCAAAGCCCTTGTCGATCGTAATATCGGTTTAGTTTACGGCGGGGCCAGCGTCGGCATTATGGGCTTAATCGCCAATACTGTATTGGAGTTAGGTGGCGAAGTGATTGGCATTATCCCTCAAGCGATTGCCGATAAAGAGATCGCCCACACGGGTTTAACCGAGTTAAAAGTCGTCGCCAATATGCACGAGCGCAAGGCGATGATGGCGGATTACTCCGATGGCTTTATCGCATTGCCAGGCGGCATGGGCACTTTGGAAGAGTTGTTCGAAGTGCTGACTTGGGCACAGTTGGGCTTTCATCAAAAGCCTTGTGGCGTGCTAAATGTGGATGGCTATTACGATCATCTGATTGCCTTTTTAGAGCACGCAGTAGATCAGGAGTATCTGAAATCGCAGCACTTTGGCATGTTGCAAACCGCCACTGAGCCGGATGCTTTGCTGGAGCTATTAAGCCGTTACCAAGCGCCGGTCGATGGCAAATGGATTACCCGCAAAGATCTGTAAATAGTCGCTGGCACTATCAACACACAAGCGGTTGGCTACTAAACGGATTAAAGCCATATAAGCCCCTGTTTTAATGACTGGGGCTTATATGCTTGTTGCGCCTTGTTCTTATTAACCCTGCTGATTAGCCGGTTGATCAATCATTATCTCGATCAAATACTCACCCAGCAAGCCTGCAGCGTAATGCTGCAATGGGTCAAAGTACCAAGCCGGATCTAACAGGCGCTCATACTTTATCGTTAGGCTAACTTCGGTGGTATTGGCATCAATTGGTTTCAAATTGATCTCAGTCCCATGTGCATTAATGTAGTTTGAGGTATAGCTCGTGTCTTCAATGATCTGCATGCGAATGCGCTGATCAGAGGCTTCCGCGACCTTCATTTTGGTAAAGCCTTCATGCGTATTGGTGACGAACCAGCGATGGTAGCGATAGTTAATGGTATGCACTTCGCCTTCGGTTAGCGACTTGGCGTCAAACTCATAAGGCATTGGGAACAGGGCTAAAAACCAGTGCCGGCTTTGGTCTAATTCAACCGGTGTAATTAGATTCTGTTTGATCTGGTCAATGCTGAGATTAACAACTTGAGTGCTGCTTACTTCATTATAGCGGTTAAAACTCAAATCAGGATGCGTCCCCTCAAGTGCCGCAATCACCAAGAGCACGGGGAGGATATGCAAGTGCAGGCGGCTTTTTGATTTGTTGTGTTTATAGGCCAGCGTGATCAGAAAGATGATGAAGATAACCCCGAAATAAATCGGCATAAACATCACGACACACAGGAACCCTTCAAATAATAAAGCTGAGCTGGCCAACATAATAATTAGCGAATATTTGATCAGCCGGCCAAACTTGTTTTGCCATTGCTGATTCGGATGTTGCTTATCGGTTAACAGCAGCAAACCAGCAATCACCGTGGGGATGCCGACGTATAAAATCGCGCTGCCATCAATATCAGAACGCAAGATCAAATGCATGGCAATGGAGACCGTCACGATGATGCAAAAGATCATGAAGCGATACGAGCGAACCGCCGTTTGAATAGACATAAGCTTAGTTTCCTTGAGTGTTTTCGGCGCTATCGCTGGCCAGCTTTCTACTTTCTTTTTTGATACCAGAGCCGACCGGACAAAAGTTTGCGGTGAAGTCGTGCAGGCTGCTGACCAGATTGTCGCGATTCAAACTGTAATGCATAAACTGGCCTTTTTTCTCCCCGACGATGAGGTTGGCCGTTTGTAATATTTTGAGGTGTTTTGAGAGCGCGGGTTTGCTCATGTCAAAACGTTCTGCGATCTCTCCTGCGGTTAAGCTGGTCGCCGATAAATAACTCAGAATACGGCGGCGAGGGGTTGAGGAAAGTGCTTCAAATACTAGGTTGATATTATCCATTGATGCTGTCCGTATTAATGCTGGTAATGAGTTCGGGTCGATGCGCTAAGTGTTCTGGCAGTTTAATATTCCACACCAAGCCAAGCGCTTGCAGTGTTTGTAATACCCACCAACCAGGGTCAACCTCACCGGCGTGTAAGCCCAGTTTAGCCGAGCCGGGAAAGGCGTGATGGTTATTGTGCCAGCACTCGCCCATGGTGATTAGCCCAAGGTGTTTAATGTTGTGGCCCTGAACCGCTGCGCCTTCAACGTGCCAATGCTTATCGCCTTCGTTGTGCGCAAAGTAGCCCACCAACCAATGGCCGGTCACACTCACAGCAACGCGTACGCACACTCCCCAAATAATCCAGCTAATGCCACCGAGAGCGCCTAACAAGATAATCAAGGGGAGTTGCTGCCACATCCAGTATTTCTCAATAAACTGGTAAAATTGATCATTGGCGATGCGCGGTTCTGCGGTAAAGGTTGGCGGGTGCGTGAGCTTAATATCGCAATGCAGCTGCCAGTACCAATCGCGTAACATAGATTGCTGGTGCGCAAAGTAGTCATGGCAATGTGTTTGGCGTTGCGCCCAGTCTCGCAGGTCATGCGTTCTCAACATGCCGATTGGCCCCGCTAAACCAACCAATACGCCGAGATACACGAATAGATATTCCAGCCATCTCGGGCATTCATAACTGTTGTGGATGAGCAGGCGATGCATGCCAAGGGAGTGGCCAAGGCACAGCGTGATGGCTGAGGTGATGAGAAACACACTCAAAGCCGTCCAGCTGAACGTCATCGCGCCACCGATAATGGCGAAAAGATACATGCCGGATATCCAGAATGATTTTAGCGGTGCATAGTGAACGCTACCGAGTAGGGCGGTGTTGTCTCGGGGCTGGCTGGTAACTCTGGGAATATCGATCGGCATGATAGTTAACCATTTAACTTATTAGTTAATTAACTATTTATTATTAGCACTGCAATGTCAATGGCTTGCCTAAACTTGGTACATCTGCGTTAGAATCACCGCTCAACGTTAGCCGATGCAGAGGATTATAAAATGGGTGTTACCCTCCCTAGAAAAGAACTGTTCGATATTCCGGAAGGCATGATTTACCTCGATGGTAATTCGTTGGGCCCGCTGCCAAAAGTGGTGCCTGCGCGCGTTGCGGAAGTGATTAGTGCCGAGTGGGGCCAGCAGCTGATTAAAGGTTGGAACGTGTCGCAATGGATGCAGCAACCGGCTCGGGTTGGCAACCAAGTAGCGAAGTTGATTGGCGCGCCAGATGACAGCGTGGTGATTGGCGATACGCTCTCCATTAAAGTGTTTCAGGCGCTGGCGGCGGCATTAAAAATGCGACCAGAGCGCAAAGTAATTCTTTCTGATAATGGCAACTTCCCTACCGATTTATATATGGCGGAGGGGTTGATTGACACCATCGGCAAAGATTATGAATTGCGTGTGGTTGATCCCGAAAGCGTGATTGATGCCATCGATGAATCGGTTGCCGTGGTGATGCTAACGCAAGTTGATTACCGCTCCGGACGTATGCACGACATGCAGCAGATCACTCAAAAAGCGCATCAGGCTGGCGCGGTGATGTTGTGGGACCTTGCGCATAGTGCAGGCGCAGTGCCATTAGATTTGCAAGCGAGCAATTGTGAATTTGCCGTGGGCTGTACTTATAAATACCTCAATGGCGGCCCCGGTGCACCGGCCTTTATTTATGTGCGACCTGATTTGATGGCTGATGTTAAGCCCGCACTGGCAGGGTGGATGGGGCATGATTCGCCGTTTGCTTTTGAGCAGAATTACCGCCCGGCGGCTTCGATTGAGCGCATGCGGGTTGGCACGCCGCCAGTGATGCAAGTGAGTGCATTAGAAGCGGCGCTGAGTGTTTGGGAAGGTGTTGATATGCAGGAATTGCGAGCGGCGAGTATTGCGCTATCGGAGCGGTTTATATCCGAGGTGGGGGCGCGCTGTCCGGCGTTAACGCTAGCGAGTCCGCGCGATCCTACGGTAAGAGGTTCGCAAGTGTCGTTTGCGTATGAGCATGGCTATGCGGTGATGCAGGCCTTGATTGATCGGCAGGTGATTGGTGATTTTCGTGCGCCTAATTTGATGCGGTTTGGGTTTACGCCGTTGTATATTGATGTGGCGGATGTGGTTGCGGCGGTGGATGTGTTGGAGGAAATTATTGAGGGGCGGCTTTGGGATGATGCTAAGTATCGGGTTGCTCATGCGGTGACTTGATTGGGAGTGCCATTGCGACGTAGCATTGAGCGAATGTGGCCATAGTGTCTACCCGCTTCTTCAGGCCAAGGCAGCACCGTTAAGTTTTGCAAAAACAACTCAAGCTGTGCTCTGCGGGCTGCTTGTGTTGTGGGCTCGCTATTTTCTACGCCATACATACCGTCTGTTCATTATTTTGCAGTGTTCATTTAAAATGAACAGATAAAAATAATGAATAGATAAAAATAATGAACAGAGTGGTCGTATTGCAACTGCCTACCAGTCACGCTAGCTCAAGCGCACTTCACACACTTACTAGCATACGGAATACTCTCTAAACGAGCGGGTGCAATGTCTTCGCCACACTGCTCACATTCACCATAAGTCCCAGCCTGAATTGCAGCAAGCGCATGTTTTATCTGCACTAACTCATCCTGCGTTTCATTAGCAAGCCGATCAACTACTTCATCATTCTCCCGCTCAACGACCTGCTCTGAGGAGTCCTGATCATGAGGCTTCATCATATCGGCCTGCAAGTTTTTAAGGCGCTCCGATAGCTCCGTTTCCAGTGCTAGTAACGCCGCTTTTTGTGTAGCAATCATGTCTTGGTTCATCTCAGAGCCCTCTTAGTATTTTAGTACTTTACTAGCATAAAACGATTTTAGTCTGCGGCTTTGACATGTGTCAGTTTTGCAGCAGGTAGTCTCTCTAATCGGTGAATGTCTTACTTGGGGCGCTTGAATGAATGCGCTAAGCTAGAACGACGAGGAACAGGAGGATGAGTCATGAGTAATTCAAACGATGAAAGCAATCTCCCCATCATTGCACCATCGCGGACTATCGGGTTGGATGCACCGTTGCGGTGGCTAAAGCTCGGCTGGCAAGATTTCAGGAGCATTCCACGGCTCAGCCTGAGCTACGGATTCGTCATGTTACTAATTGCCTTACTTGTGGCTTGGGTCGCGTGGCAAGCGCACAGTCTGGTACTTGCCATCGCGCTCACCGGAGGTTTTTTCTTTATCGGTCCAGCCCTCGCCATCGGCCTTTACTCCATGAGTCGACAGCTGGAAAGTGGTATTACTCCCACGTTCATGCGCGGCGTGCGAGAAGGACGTAAAAACATGAGCAATGAGCTGGTTCTGTCATTAATGTTCCTGATTGTGTTTTTACTTTGGGCGCGTGCGGCGTCGATGGTGCATATATTCTTTCCCAGCTTTGGTAATGCAACGGCATCGGACCTCAGTTTGTTTTTAGGGATCGGCAGCGCCGTGGGCGCTATTTTTGCTGGCGTGGTATTTTGCGTCGGTGCCTTTTCTATCCCCATGTTACTGGATCGTAAAGTGGATGCGGTCACGGTGGTACTGTCTTCGATTTCTGCGGTGCTGAGAAATAAAGTAGTGATGGCGGCTTGGGGGCTGGTGATTGTGGTCAGTGTGTTGCTGGGAATTGCGCTGGGTTTTGTTGGTTTGGCGGTCACGTTACCAGTGATTGGTCATGCGACTTGGCATGCGTATCAGGAAGTGATCGATGCATCGGCGTGGGAGCGAAACCCCGGCGTTGGGGAGCAATAGGCACAAGAAAGCCCGCTATCTAAGCGGGCTGAGTGATCAAGCGGGGTACGGGAATTATTTCTTAGTGCAAGGCGTCGCCGTTACCGTGCAACGCGTTAAGCCACGGCCTTCACCTTTACAGTTAACCACCACATTCTTCGCGTTATCCAGATCAGCAAAGCGAGAACCTAAGCCGAAAGAAGAATGGTTGGTGCTAGTGAAGCTTGACAGAATCGACGGGCCAGACTGACCAGTGATATAAGCTTCCCAGGCTCGCTTGGCGCGGCGAGTAGCGCGTCGCTCTCTGGCTCCGGCAAATGCACCTGCTGCTGCCACGCCGCCGACGGTCACTCGTGCGGCACACTGCTGAGCGGCAGCGGCATTTCCAGATAACATTACAGTGCTTAATAACGTGGCGATGGTCATTGTGATGATGGTTGCGTTTTTCATGGTCGTATCCTCTGAGTTTGATTAGTGGCCGCTATATTGTGTAGCGATGGGTGTAGATTAGCGGCCAGCCGAAAATCAGTCATAAGGAAGTGGTAAGGGTTTGGTAAAGGTTGAGTTTTGGATTAGAAGGTGTCCATCTCAAACATCTCTGCCCACATGGCCGTCAGCCATTTTCTACAAAGTGAAATTTGGTCGGATTCCGCGCGTCTGGGCAGCATATCTCGTACAAGTATCGATTCATTTGAGGAAGCCGTTTCTCTATCTAAAATTGACTTAACAGCAAGCAAAGTCTCAGAGCTACAAATCTCCAAAAGATCTCTACCAAGTAAGCGTGCATGCGCACTATCAAAGTCCTCAAACAAATCCTCATGATCGCTCTGCAAGTGATTCTGATTACCAAGGTCGATGTAATGACGCAGGAGAAAATACAGATCCTCTGCATCCTTGGTTGTACTCAATTTACGATCTTCCCATGCAATCAGCTTGAGTAACGCTATACCAGCAGCAGAAGCGACATGTATTTCCAGCGGGTTAGGTGATTCAGAAAGTGGCAGCGTTAACGATGAATCAAAGGCATCTTTCATTCCCGCAACTGACATGAGAACAGCATGATCTGGTGGCCAGGATATTTCCGAGTTTGAGCGCTCGATAGCACCATAAGGCACCAGATCAATTGGTAGATGGCCTTCGAAAGTAAGCCTTTGCAGTTGATTGTTAGATTGAAAAGATCCTGTGGCAACGAGAGCGTTTCTTAATTCCTCAAAGCGCCCCCAGCTTGCGATTTCTATCGCTAAATCAACATCTCTGGTGGCACGAGTTGGTGAGATACTCCACAAATTGAGCAGTATATCTCTCGCCGAAGCGCCAATGACCATAAACGGAATCCCAAGACTATCGGCCTGAGTTTTTATAATGCTCAACGCTGCCAGCCAGTCAGGGCTCAGACGACTATTCACTGACATTTAAAAACTCCTGATAAATGATGTTTGCAGTTTCAATATTTCTGGAATTTCCTGAAGCGATCAGATCAGCATAGACCAGCAGTGTAGGGGCCAAGCCCGGATTCTGAGGATTGTCAAAATGCCAAAACTTCTGAAGCACTTCTACATTTGCGCTACTTTTTTCAGGAACCTCTTTTAAGCCGTTCATTAGTACGAGTTTGCCAAGCTTCTCTTGGGTATAAATTGTAGAAAACTCGGGCTTAAGATAGCGTGTTAAATGATCTGCAGCGATTTCACCGCCCCACAACGCGCCATAAGATTGGATATCAACCGCTTCCTGCCAGTTTTCCTGAAGTGACTTGTAGTAGCCCAATACAAGCTTAGGTCTGAGATTTTCAGCATACGCGACAACCCAGCGCTTTATCAGGCCGTCTTTATCTGCCCAATTGCGCTGGTCATTCTCTCCTGATGAGAGATATCCTGCGGCTTTCAGATCATTAATAATCCGACCGATAGAGCCTAATGAAACACCACTGATTTCACTCAGGTCTCGGTAACTGCGGTTAATGATATTTTCGGGATGGCAAAGCAGCGCAAATATCAGCTTCAAGCCGGTACTTTGAAATGCTCTTGAGGGCTTTGTTTCAGTAAGTACTTCTGGTGCTTTGTTTCCTGTTATATAAACAAAAACCGAGCCAAAGTTCAGGTAGGCATTACCAGCACTGTCGACAAAATTACAGCCATTGTCTTTTAAAAACTGTGAAAGCTTAGGATTTACGTAGTCAGCGACTAACAGCGTTTTAGCGCTGTAGTGCCATTCACTGTTATCGTTTCGGACTCCCAAATTGCTTTTATCATTACTCAGTAATAACGTTAGTTGCGATACTGATGGCCGCCGTTTGATATCAACAAGGAATGCTTGTGTCACATCGCCCTTACTTAGACTGATGGCGTGGTCATGATGCGCAGCACTGTATGGTGTATTAGCCGCACCTAGCAGCTCCGACGTAATGCCAGTGTTATCTTTAAGCGCCTGTAGGACTTTGTCTAAGAAAGCATTTTCGTACATGAGAATAGCTCATAGATTGCATGTTCATTATTTTACAGTGTTCACTAGAAATGAACAGAGATAAATAATGAACACGAATGCTCCCGCTAAAAGTATTTATTTTGCAGGCAATACACTAAGTGGCCAAACATAGGAAAGCCCGCTGTATTAGCGGGCTGAGTGATCAAGCAAAGTACGAAACTTACTTAGTACAAGGCGTCGCCGTTACTGTGCAACGCGTTAAACCACGGCCCTCACCTTTACAGTTAACCACCACATTCTTAGCGTTATCCAGATCAGCAAAGCGTGAACCCAAGCCGAAAGAAGAATGGTTGGTGCTGGTGAAGCTCGACAAAATCGATGGGCCAGACTGGCCAGTGATATAAGCTTCCCAAGCTCGCTTAGCGCGGCGAGTAGCACGTCGTTCTCTGGCTCCGGCAAATGCACCTGCTGCTGCCACGCCGCCGACGCTAACCCGTGCTGCACACTGCTGAGCGGCAGCGGCAGTTCCAGATAACATAACAGTGCTTAGTAAAGTGGCGATAGTCATTGTGATGATGGTTGCGTTTTTCATGGTCGTATCCTCTGAGTTTGATTAGTGGCCGCTATATTGTTTAGCGATGGGTGTAGATTAGCGGCCAGCTGAAAATCAGTCATAAGGAAGTGGTAAGGGTTTGGTAAAGGTTGAGGTTTGGGGTAAGTTGAATGAGCTTGTTAAGGTTGCATGGTCTTGATGGGTAGGTATTTTGCGGAGTATAAATATGCGAGTTAATATCGAATTGGATGAGGCGCTTATCAGTGAGGCATTTGCTTTGACAGGTCTCAAAACCAGACGCGAACTAGTCAACTTCGCTCTGCAGGAGTTAGTCCGTCATAAAAAGCAGTCTGCCAGTAAAAGCCTGTGTGATGCTTTCAACGAGCTACATCAGCTTGAATTGGCGGATAACCCATTTCCCGAAACTAAGCGTGAAAATCGCCCGAATCCTTTCCCCTGATTTGTCGTAGCTCCAAGCACTGTCAATGATCCCCCAAATACAGGAAAGCCCGCTATTGAAGCGGGCTGAATGATCAAGCGGGGTACGGAAATTATTTCTTAGTACAAGGCGTCGCCGTTACTGTGCAACGCGTTAAGCCTCGGCCTTCACCTTTACAGTTAACCACCACATTCTTCGCGTTATCCAAATCAGCAAAGCGAGAACCTAAGCCGAAAGAAGAATGGTTGGTGCTGGTGAAGCTTGACAGAATCGATGGGCCAGACTGACCGGTAATATAAGCTTCCCAAGCCCGCTTGGCGCGACGAGTAGCGCGTCGTTCTCTGGCTCCGGCAAATGCGCCTGCTGCTGCCACGCCGCCGACGGTCACTCGTGCGGCACACTGCTGAGCGGCAGCGGCATTTCCAGATAACATAACGGTGCTTAATAATGTGGCGATGGTTGTTGTGATAATAGTTGCGTTTTTCATGGTCGTATCCTCTGGGTTTTGATTGGTGGCCGCTATATTGTGTAGCGATGGGTGTAGATTAGCGGCCAGCTGAAAATCAGTCATAAGGAAGTGGTAAGGGGTCGGTAAAGGTTACGTTAGTGATTGGAATTAGACAAACCAACTAGTGACTGGAGTTGCTTGTGCTATGATTCTGAGCATCTAGTCTAAGTAGCCGAAACTCCATGGAATCCTACATCCGCCAACACAAAATTTACCCTGACGAATTCCCTGAAAGCTGGGCTTCCGGTTGGGGTGAGGATGAGTTTGGCCTGTGGATGGCGTTTACTTATAAAGGTATACAGCAGAAATTCCGTTGGTGTGAACCAGGAGAGTTTTTGATGGGGTCGCCACAAAAAGAAACGTATAGGAGGCCTGACGAATCACTGCATAACGTTATCCTAAGCAAAGGATTCTGGATTGCTGATACTACTGTGACTCAAGCGCTTTGGATGGAAGTAGTAAATAATAATCCTAGCCGTTTTCAAGGTGAAAGCCGTCCGGTTGAGAACGTCAGTTGGAATGACGCCCAAGAATTCATTGTCAAAATGAATGATATGAAGTCTGAACTAAAGCTTCGATTACCGACTGAAGCTGAATGGGAATATGCCTGTCGAGCAGGTAGTAAAACACCTTTTTGTTGGGGTGAGCAGATTAACTCTGATTTGGTTAATTTTGAGGGCACCTATCCGTATAAAGGAGGCGAAATAAGCGAATACCGAGAACATACGGTAGATGTTAAATCGTTTCACCAAAATGATTGGGGCCTATGGCAAATGCATGGGAATGTGAGTGAATGGTGCCAAGATTGGTACGGTGACTATTTGAGATTGCCAAAAAAATCCCCACTAATGTCGGCAAAGAGTGAAGGGAAATTAATACGTGGTGGTTCGTGGTTCACTGGTGGCTGGCAATGTCGCTCAGCTTTTCGTGCTAGCCGACCCCCTCAGACTAGATCAGATACTATCGGATTCCGGCTTATCCGTGAGTGCTAATTCTGTAATACGTTTATCATAGTTATTTAATTAAAGGATCGAAAAAGTTATGTCAAAACAGTATGTTGTATACGAGATTGAAGGCGAAAAAGTCTATGTAGAAGCTGAGTCTACCGGATCTGATGTTGATGAAGAAATTAGCAATGGAAGCGATGAACCCATTGATGGTGGTAAATTTGAAAAGGCTATTCAAGGCATAAAGCCTGTTGCTAAATCAGTTCTAGGCATGCTCAAAGATCTAAGCGATCCTTCAGAAGTTGAAATAGAAATGGGTGTTAAACTTGGCGCAAAAGCTGGTGTAATTCTAGCGTCAGTAGATAGTGAAGCGACTATGGTCATAAAACTAAAATGGCAGAGAAAAGCTCAGAATGTCGGAAAATCTGAATAAATGGCTAGCAAGGGTTAGTCTCGCTAGTTTCAAAGAAGGTGCTGATCAACCGGAAAGAGGAAAGTTGGTTGGTACAGGTTTTGTTACGAACTACCCTTGGTTGGTGACGTGTAATCACGTGGTAACTAGTTGTATTTCTGGTAAAAGCTCTACAGATACTGTAGATGCTGGGTTACTAAAAACACTAGTGATTGATTTTCCTTTTAATAAGGATTTGTGTGGGAAATTGTTTACGGCAGAATTGGTAACCAGCTGCCCACATGACAAGCAAGCGGGGCTGAACGATATTTTTGATATCGCGGTGCTAAGTCTGAAGCCCTTGATAGCTTTGGATTTAAATAAAACAGAAGCATTGGCGTCTACTTGGAAGTATGAAACCAATCACGAGTTTTATGCCGACCATAAAGTGAAATGCAAAGGCTTTCATATTGAGAAGGGAAGCCTTCTCGAGGGTGAAAGTAAATCTGTATGTGCTGATGGATTAATCGAGCTGGATTTAAGTATTGACGAAACCATTGGTGGAGCCAGTGGTGCACCTGTTTGGAGTGACGATGAACAGGCAATAATCGGTATGCTGATTAGTCAGAGAGGTGAGCGCGCACAAAACTTTAAGTACAAAAAAGTCTATATGACGCCTATGTACAAAGTCGTTGATGCCTGCGAAACACACAAAGAAGCATTGCTGAAACATAGGGCTCAATATGGTGAGTTCAAGCAGATTGATGATGAGGTATTTTGGGATGATATTAAATTTGACTTAGAGGGCCTATTGGAAGGGCTGCCAGCATCTCTGCTTAAAGACTGGTCAAGAAAGCAGCGCTGGAAGGAAGATCAAATCGAAGCTGATTTATTGCATCTGATTATAGAGACAACGCGTGAGGACATTGGAAAACTACTAAGAAATTTTACCACCTCTGTGTCTCGTGAGTTGAAATCCTTAGAACGTGCTGAAAAGTATAGGCCAGCTAAAATATTACTTGATGATGCTAAACGACTGGTTTCTATGCTGTCGCTGTATTCATTGGAAAAGAAGTCTGCCAAAGCATTACGGGATGGGGTTAAACATACTTCAGGAACATTAAATATCCGTATGTCCCACGATTTACCTGGTTGCGCTGAACTAGCTTCAGCGGCAAGAATGCAGTCAGTGCCCAGCTACCGAAGGCACAAAAGCAAGCCGATGGTACAAGGAAAATATGCCGTATCGCACTTCGACTTGGAAGTAGGTTTTCAGGATGGCTGGATAGATGAAGTTGGGAAAGAAGTATGGCGTGTTTTCTTCCCCCGTTATTCTCCAGATGAATATAGCAGAGAATATTTGCGTAATTATATCCGACGAGAGTTAGTCGCAGATAACCCTGAAAAAAAGAATTGCTACCTAGTGGTTTCTGTTAATCCACGAGATAAAAATGAGTCTCCGTTATTGGATAAAAAACATCGTCAGGCTTTTACTGAAATATTCCCCGAGTTACCCATCATCGTATTAGACAAAGCGATGCAATCCGGAGCTTACATAACTTCAGACTATGATTTGATGATAGAGCTGCATAATTTTTACGAGAAGGTTGATGCATATGACACAACAATTGCCAGAGAAACTGAACGAAAAGCTACTGGGTGATATTGCCGAACTCGATGAGCTTGGAAACAACGGCCAACTCCCACTGCCCGCTTACGGCTCATGGTCAGCCTCAGTCCACCAATTTGATAAAGACAGTATCAACGTACTAAAAACTGCCTTAGCTGCACGCCGCCCAGTGCTCCTTCGTGGAGAACCTGGAACAGGTAAAAGCCAGTTAGCCCACGCTGCCGCAGTCGCACTAAACCGTCTATTCGTTTACGAAGTAGTCAACTCTCATACCGAAGGACAGGACTTGCTTTGGAAGTTCGATGCAGTAGGGCGCTTGGCAGAAGCACAAACGCTACAGGCAGGTACGAGCGAAGAAGCACGAAAGGAGGCTCTGGATACAAAACGTTATATTTCTCCAGCCGTTCTCTGGTGGGCGCTGTGCTGGAAATCTGCATCAAAAACTTACAACGACAGCCAATACCAGCTAACTAGTCCTGAAAAGCCTAAGGGGTGGGAGCAAGAACACGGCAGCGTAATCCTTATCGATGAAATCGACAAAGCCAATGCTGAACTGCCAAATAGCCTGTTGGAAATTTTGGGAAATAATGCCATCCAGATTCCGTGGTTGGATAAAACCATCGGTGGCAAAGACAGTGTACCGCCATTGGTCATAATCACGACGAATGAAGAGCGAGAGCTACCACCGGCTTTTGTCCGTCGTTGTTTGGTGCTGAATCTCAATCTTCCAAAAGATGATGATGAGTTGATCACTTTGTTAAAACAAAGAGGCAAGCTTCACTTCAAGCAATGTGGCGATGTGATACTGCAAAAAGCAGCAGAGCAATTAGTTACTGACCGTAATTTGGCAAAGGAAAAAGGCGTAACCCCTCCGGGACAAGCGGAGTATCTGGACATGCTACGCGCTTTGACGGTGCTCGGTGGAAATGATCAAGACAAGCAATTAGAAATGCTTGAAGAGATCAAAAAATTTGTTATGCGCAAATATCCGGTGATGCATGACGAATGAGGGGCAGGGCCGGAATGGATTCAGTCGGGCTGATTTGTTGTGGGGATTATATACCTCGTCGGTAGATGAACAGGCCCGCGATGAGTTGGCGGTATCTTTAGGTTTTGAGCTTGAAAAGACGCCCGCTCAAGACAGTACGCAAGAATCCCTCGATAGGGCTGATGGCCGCATACTGAAAAATCTAGATCAAGATCTTATTGGTGAAGAGACTCCTGAACAGAGTCTGCCAATAGAAGAAAGCCCGTCAAAAAACGCCGCCTATTATCGTGTCAGTAATCGAAAAATAAACGAACAACAATCGGCTTCTGATGCGAGTGACATTGAC
This sequence comes from Leucothrix mucor DSM 2157, assembly GCF_000419525.1. NCBI lineage: Bacteria > Pseudomonadati > Pseudomonadota > Gammaproteobacteria > Thiotrichales > Thiotrichaceae > Leucothrix > Leucothrix mucor. The sequence goes on along the minus strand of NZ_ATTE01000001.1, from coordinate 3,426,566 downwards.
CAATTGCCTGATTGGTTTACACAAGCAAGCGCCACTATCTTGGATGAAACCAAAACACGGATTCCATCTTGTCATCGCGTCATACCACTCCACACTGAATTAACCCGCTGGTCACGCCTCGAACCATTTCTCAAAAAGATACTAGGTGCCAATGTTTCAGGTATGCAGGTAGATGAGCAACAGTTAGTTAAGCAGGTTGCCAGTGGTAAACCTTTTGATCGGATACCCCGTAAACAGCGACGTAGCTGGTCTACAAAAGTTAGGGTGCTGATTGATATTAACGAAGACAACTTTCCCTATCGCAGCGATTTCCTCCATTTACGTGACAAGCTTATACAGGCACGAGGCACAGAAGGGTTAGAACTCCAGTACATCCATGATGAGCCCGGTGGTTATGTTGTCCGTTATGAGCAATGCCGTGAATTTATCGAGCCTTGGTCAGCTCCTAAACACACAACCCTTCTTCTTATTCTGAGTGACTTGGGGATGCACTCAAACACACGGAGCGCCCTCTATGGTTGGTTGGTCTTTGGGCAGTTGTTAAACGCTCAGGGTGTGCGCCCGATGGTACTGATGCCCGCGGCAGAGCGCGACATAGATAAACGTTTATTGCGCTATTTTGATTGTTTTATCTGGGATGGTAGTAGTGACCTAAAGCGCGTGAAGGGGGGTTATCAGGCAGAAAAAGATAAGCTTGATCATTCAGAAAGTATTGATGATTTACTCAGTTATTTCTTTGCAACGCTTCGGGTTGATGCTGGCCTGCTACGGGCAACGCGTTACCTGTTTAACGCATTTGATATCGGGCATGAGGTGGCCATTTGGCAGCACCGCGATACGGTTTATGAGGGAGATGAGTGGGGTTGGCAGGCGAATAGCAGAGAAAATCATCAGGAAAAAGCACTCAAACTGTTCCAACAATTGGATGTTAAAAAACGGGCAAAGCTTGTCGAGCTAATTGGACGCTATCATGCGATGTTGCCAGATGAGTTGTACTTTGAAGCCATGCACAATCTGATGTTATTGGAAGGATTGGATAACACTGGAAAACTATCAGGCATGGTGCCTGAAGTTGTCAGTCAAGCAACCGAACGCTATATGCAAGACTTAGTAAAAACCTACGCTGAGCATCCTGATCATGGCTTGCTGGATAGCTGGGTGAAGCGCCATCTGTTACGAAACCAAGCTAAGGAATTACGTGGGCAATACGATTTTTGGTTAGCGTTTATGGCGTTCTCTCATTTGCATGAGGAGCGGCGAACAGGTGCAGCGGAAAGTGAGTACCCGGATTATTTAACGGAAGACGAAATTGCAGAGATCAGCCGTTATATCAATCATGCAAAAACCTTCCGTGAATATGAGTTATGGCAACAAGGAGAGAAGCTGGTATTAAAATCAAAGGATGGTGAGGTAACGAAAAAAACAGAACCCGAAGATGATTGGGGCAATCATGCTCACGCTGGTGCTTTGCTGCTCAATATGACTCTGGATGATGAGCGGATATTTCATGTGAATACAGATCGGCATGGGAATCAGAAAGTGGTTAGCCTGAATCTGAGTAAAATTAAAAAAGGGTTTGGTTTTAGTAGTGCTAGAGAGCATCAGTTTCAGATTGGCAGAGAACTAATCACCGTGGATGTTAGTACCGCACAACAACGAAAAGAGCCTTGGATGCGCTCAGTGGTTAGCGTTGATGAAAATGGCTTTTCTGTTGAGTCTGAGTCTCGTGAAGGGAGTATTTACCGTTGGTATTGGCATTCGCCGAACTATATTAAGTGGAAGAGTTGGTCCGAGGCTGTATTGCCCGAGTCATCGGAGCCAAAGTTGACCTCTCATAAGGTTAATAGCACTCGTGGAGTCTGGTTTTTTTCACCTAGGTACTCCGGTTGGACTCCAGATTGGGCTGCTGAGTGTTATTACGATGAGTATGGGGTTGCAGTAGAAGCCGAAATCGCTGGAATTACCCAACGCTTCCGTTGGATAGAGCCGACCACCTTCCAAATGGGGTCTCCTGAATATGAGAAAGGGCGATTATCAGATCGTGAAGTTCAACGCCAAGTCACCCTGAGCCAAGGTTATTGGCTTGCCGAAACTACTTGTACTCAACAACTCTGGCAGGCTGTTACTGGTGATAATCCCAGCAAATCCAAAGATAAAGCCAATCCCGTAGAGCAAGTCAGTTGGGAGGATGTTCAAAACTTTCTCCAACTTATTAACCAGAAGCAGCCAGAGCTAGGCTTACGCTTACCCACCGAAGCCGAATGGGAAAATGCCTGTCGTGCAGGCACAGAAACACCTTTCTATTTTGGTGTTGAGGATGAATTGGATCTAAATAAAGTTAACTATTCGGGTAAGTGGAATGATTCCAACCCTGGATCTGATTCCGCCGGAAAAATACTTCCGGTTAAAAGTTATCCTGCCAACCAATGGGGGTTATACGAGATGCACGGTAATGTTGTCGAATGGTGCGAAGATTGGTATGGCGAGTATCCGGAGGGTTCTGTAATTGACCCGCAAGGGCGGGAGTCAGAAGGTCTCCGTGTGCTGCGGGGCGGCTCGTGGATCGACTTAGGCAGGTTCTGTCGTTCCGCGTATCGTCGCTATCGCCATCCTAATCATCGCGACTATAGCATTGGCTTTCGGCTTGCCCGAGATCATGGTCAATCGCCGGTCCGCTCTATCCGGATGGGACAACAGAAGATCGGCAGTCTTGCGACTGGGAGAATGAAATGACAAAAGCTTACACCCGTCGGCACAAAGCCTACCCTGATGAATTTCCCGAAAGCTGGGCCTCAGGCTGGGGTGAGGATGAGTTTGGCCTTTGGATGGCATTTACTTATAAAGGGACGCGGCAGCAATTTCGTTGGTGTGAGTCAGGGACGTTTTTGATGGGTTCTCCGAAGGATGAGCCAGAGCGGAGTGATAATGAAACTCAGTATGAAGTGATTTTTAGTAAAGGCTTTTGGATTGCTGACACTGCTGTTACTCAGGGTCTTTGGGGGGCGGTTATGGGTGAGAGTCCCAGTCGCTTTAAAGGAGAAAACCGCCCAGTAGACAACGTTAGTTGGAATGATGCACAAGAGTTCATCAGTAAAATGAACCATATGAAACCAGAGCTAAAATTATGCCTTCCGACAGAAGCGCAATGGGAATATGCTTGTCGGGCAGGAAGTACTACGCCATTTTGTTGGGGTGAACAGATTAATTCAGAACTCGTCAATTTTAATGGAACAGAGCCTTACAACAACGGCAGAAGAAGTGAATTTCGACATGATACGGTCGATGTCGAGTCGTTTTATCAGAACGACTGGGGATTATGGCAAATGCACGGCAATGTTTGGGAGTGGTGTCAGGATTGGTATGGCCTTTATCCAGATAAAATCGCAACAGACCCTATTGGGTCAGAAGTAGGAGTCGACCGTGTATTGCGCGGTGGCTCGTGGTTCTACTATGGCAGGTACTGCCGTTCTGCTTGCCGCGACAATGGGCAACCTGTTGTTCGCTACGATAACTATGGTTTCCGGCTTGCTCGTTGTTACTAGCACGTAGCGCTTGAGCTTCTGTATGGTTTGCGCAAGCAATCGGGGCTGTGCTAGAGAGCGACATAGATAAGCAGTGTTGATTGCGCCGCACATAGAGGGGCGATGAACGTTAATAGCACTAATCAAACCCCAAACCCAACCAACCCCGCAAACTCACCCCAAGACAAGCGCTTAGCAGGCCTAATCACCCAATCAAACAAAAAACACACCCCCACATAAGCCACTGCCGAGCCAATCACAAAGCGTGGTATATACGCCAGAAAGTCCGAAGCACACCATAAAATCAGCCCACTCAACACCGCCACAAGAATCCCCGTGAATGGCAGCTGGCGGCCTTGTTTCGTGTTCAGCGATGACCAGGCCGGAGACATATAGCCAGGCCAGCCGCCGACCAATCCTGCCAATAAATTAGCAATACCGGTCGTGCGCAAATCTTTATCATGGTCAAACTTGCCACCTACATACAGTTCAAATCCGCTGTTATTGAGCAGCATAGAGACCACCGATGCCGCGACTAATATCAGCATGTGAGGCATCTGCGCGAAGATCAGCGACCATTGCACGCTGCCGATGGCGATGATTACGGTGGCGAATTGGCTGTCCATGCTGATGGTGTCTGGCATGTCGCTGAGCATTTTGCCGGTGATTAACACAATGATGGCGGTCGGTACGTCCTGAGGAATCCAGATCACGCCTTTCCATGAGCTAAAAAAGCTAACAATTGTCATCGACACGACGGCGCCGGCAATCAGGTAAATGGAGGCTTGGCCGAGGTAGTTGGCCAGTGGGCCGGAGAAGACCAGCGTTAGCATTGCAATCCACCAAGGCGCTTCTATCAGGCTAAGGGTGACGCTGTTGCAGAGTGAGTCCATCACGCGCGAACCACCTGCAGATTTAGTATCCAAGTGCGCTTGGCTAGTGGCAGGCTGTCTGTCATTGGCTGCGATGGTTTTCATGGGCTCTACTCCTCTCAGGGTGAATTCACGTGAAGTAGGCTGGGTGTTTCAGTGCCACTTATGTGTGAAGTTGAGTCCAGTGTAGGTAGCCGCCGATTTTCAGTCATAACGATGCGGTAAAGCTTTGGTAAGGATTACGGTAAAGCCCTGTTTTTACGCGGCAAAGCATGGCTTGTTTAAAGCCTTGTCAGGCGTATTAGTAAAAGCGTTTAGGCCAATAGATGTGGTAGTCTTGAGAGGTCGGTATTTGTGGTAAAAGGGGAAATTGCAGTGACGAAAACGGTAATGTTCGACCCATCCAATCAATTACTGGTGATTGACGGTGAGCGTGCGCAGATCTCGCCAAAAGCGTTTGCGGTGCTGACCTATCTGTATGAGCATTATCAGCAGTTGGTGACTAAAGAAGCGTTGCTAAATGCAGTCTGGCCCAAGGTGTTTGTGACCGATGCGGTGCTGAAAGTGGCGGTCGGCGAGCTACGCAAAGTGCTGGATGATCATCCCAAGCAACCCACCTATATCGAAACCGTTCACCGGCGCGGTTATCGCTTTATCGGTGAGCTGACATTGGCCAGCCAAGCCCCGGCGGTGAATGCCTCAGTTGCTGCTCCTGTTATCTCAACGAAAACCACCTCACTGATTGGCCGCGATGCCGCGTTACAGCAATTGAGCGAGGCTTGGGCCAGCGCTCAGTCGGGCAGTAAACAACTGTTATTTGTCTCCGCCGAGGCAGGTGTCGGTAAAACGGCGCTGGTACAAGGCTGGCTAGGTCAGCAGTTTTTGGATGCGGATAATCCCACGCCTTGCCTGCTAGCCAATGCCGCCTGCTTTGATCAGCATGGCAGCGGCGAGCCGTATTTGCCGGTGTTGAATGCCTTGAGCAGTTTGCTGAAAGCGCCACAGTCCGACGCGGTGAAACAGTGCTTACGGCAGTTTGCGCCCAGCTGGTATATCCAAATTCCGTCACTACTCACCGAAACCGAGCAAGCGACCCTCAAGCAAGAACTATTCGGCGTGACCACACAACGCATGCTGCGCGAGTTTGTGGACTTTATTGAGGCAATCAGCCAGCAAACGCCGTTGTTATTGTGCATTGAGGATTTGCATTGGTGCGATGCCGCGAGTCTGCAATTGATTATGGCCTTGGCACAGCGCCAGAGTGCAGGGTGTTATATGTTGCTTGGCAGTTTCCGCAGCTCGGTATTACAACAAGATAGCTCGCCGCTCAAAGGGATTTATAGCCAGTTAATGCTGCAGCATCAGTGCCAAACTCTGAGCCTGACGAATTTGGATAATGAGGGCATTGCTGAGTGGTTGGCGCGTAGCTTGCCCGACGCGCTGCAAACCGATGCCATTACTGAGCTGTTTTGTCGCTATACCGAAGGCAATCCTTTGCTATTAAATGCGGCGCTGGAGCATTTGCAGTTGAGTGGTTTGATCCCTGTGCAGTCGGATACTGAGGCGGATTATTCAAGCATTACCCCAGCGCAAATTGAGCAGGGAATCTCCGGCGGCTTAAAGCATTTACTCAGCCTGAAAACTGCAAACCTCGATAAAGATGACCGGCAAGTGTTGGAAGCGGCAAGCGTGTCGGCAGCGGAGTTTGCAACGGAGAGTTTAGCTGCCGTATTGCAGCGCGGTGTATTGGAGATTGAGGAGGCCTGCGAAGATCATTTGCTGCATGAGCAATGGTTGTCTCCGGTGGGCTCGCAAAGCTGGCCGGATGGTTCGATTTCAGAGTCTTACCGCTTTTGGCATCAGCTGTATCGCCAGTATTTTTATGAGACTTTATCAGCGGCGCGTTGCCGGCATTATCATTTGCGCTTTGCCGAGCGTTTGCTATCGGGCTATCAGGGCAAGGTCAGTGAGTTGGCGTCGCAGTTGGCGTATCACTTTGAAGCAGGTGGTGATTTTCCCAAAGCGTTGTCATTTTCACAGGAAGCCAGTCGCCATGCCGCGCAGTGTTTTGCCTATCGCGAAGCCATTACGCATATCAGCAAAGTGATTGCCTTAAGTGAGCAATTGGGAGACCCCGAGGCGCAGTTAAGTGCCCGAAAGCAGCGCTGTGCCTATTTACTGGCGAGTGGGCAGTTGGGCGAGACGATTACCGAGTACCGCGAGCTTATTCAAACCAGTCAGGCGCTGGCGAATCCTGCGGTTGAAATCGATGCGACCTTGGGCTTGGCCGATGCTTTGTTTTGGGTGGACCGCAAAGCCTGTTTGGAAGCGGGAAAGCGGGCGGTTGAGCTGAGTGTAAGTAGCGGTGATGCGACTGCTCAGATTCATACCAAAGGTAAATTGGCTCATTTCTCCAGTGTGGTTGATGGCTATCGGCCGGAATACGCGGCGGACTACGAAGCGGCATTCCGGCTGGCACAAGAGAGTAATGATGTGGCTTTGCAGTGCGTGCATTATCCACGTCATTTGTATTATCTGATTATCCGTTCGTGCTATCAGGACGCGAGTGCGCTGGCGACTCAAGCGATGAAAGTGGCGCTGGATAATGGTGATGCAGTGAGTTATTTAAGCTGTCAGTTTTTCCATGCCTGGGCTTTGTTTTACGAAGGCAAGTGGGGTGAGATGTTGTCGGTGATCGATGCCTCTTTGGCGCTGGCGGGTAAGAATGCGCACATGCCGTGGGTGATGCATTTCACCTTGCAAAAAGCGTGGTTGCTACTGCAATCGGCGGACTATGCGGGGGCTAAGGCGCTCTGCCAGCCGATTTATGAGCAGGCGCGGTTAATGCCATCGAGCAGTTTGTACTTTTTCAGTGTGATTATTTTGCTGCAGATTGAAGTGATGTCATCGCAGTCGGGTGCTCAGAATGAGGCTGAAAAATACGTGACCGAAATCAATGAGCGATTGGCCGATGAGCCGACGGCGATTGATTGGGTATTGCGTTTGCCATTGCAGCAGGGTTTGGCTGAGTTCTATTTGCAGCGTGAGGAATGGGATAAGGCCGCTGCGGAAGCGAGGACTTTGAAGTTACAGGCGGAGTACTCTGGTGAGCAGACGTATATTAGTTTGGCAGATTACTATCTGGCGCGCAGTGCGATTGGAGCGGAGCAGGGTGGCGAGTTATTGGCTGATCAGTCAGCCTCAGAGCAAGTTCTACCTGAGGAAGCCAATCAGATATTGCCAAGCTATGCGCTATTGAAGCAAGCCATAAGCAGCCTGCAACACACTGAGCTACCAGTGGTTAGTTGGCGTATTTATGCCTTAAACCAAGACTGGCAGCAGAGTGCTGTTGTTATTCGTCAGATACTGGATGGGCTGGCTTCGGCACCGGAGTTACAGGCGAGCTTTGAACATTCCAGTGCGGTGAAGCGGGTGTTAACAGCGGCTTAGATAAACTGCTTAGATAAATTCCTCTGCACTACGACCCGATGAGCCAATGCGCGTCGTCGGGTGAATCAGCAGAAAATGCAGACTCAGCAAGGCGCTATAAACCACCACGCTGGTATACACATATAAGCTCAATTGGTGCTCTGCTTTTACCGTCGCTAAGTGCTGAATAAACGGAATAATCAGAATCACATCATAGGCCAGAAAGCCAATCAACTGGCCACGAAAATTGCCCCAAACCGGCTTGATTGAGCCATACAGAAAATACATTGCCGCGCCTAAAAAGATGCAACCAAAAACGACGGAGCTTTGTGGCTGTAGCGGCCATGGAAACACCGCTGGAACGCGCATGATCAATGCTGTACCCACAGCGATTAAGAGTAGCGTAAAGATAATAAACGATACCCGCACTAATCCCGGAACGGCTCGCGTATCGGTAAACGTTAAACGACTCGTCCCCCAAAATAGCAACAGATTAAACGCCAGCGATCCCAATGTAATATCGAGATATAAGGGCACCGGAATCAGCTCATTTGCTGCAGGGCCTGCCAGTATTAGCGCAGCAGTGAGCGCCAAGTACGTCATGGAAAAGTCTAATGCGCCGCCTCGCATGGCTGCCAGCTCACCGCTAAGCCCCATCCACATTACGGGTGCCGCAATTGCCGCCAATATTGACGCGATAAAGATGTAGGAGAGGCGGCCATCTGGCCAAGGCCATAACCCTAAAGCGGCTTCGTGCTGCATATAAAACCCAGCACACAAGACCAGTAGCGCTGCGCCGGTCAGTACTAAAAATATCCGAATGATCAGGTGAGTAATAGTCATGCGTTAACTATAGCAACGGAAACGCTATTTTGCTGTTTAGTTATTAAATAACACGGTGCTATTCATGCTCTGAAACGCACTGTCCATGATCTCCCAGCGATCTTAAAACATAGCAGTCACTAATCTGGCCGTCGCCATGGCAGTGCTCGGTAATGCGCTGCAGTTCAGTTTCCAGCCGTTGCAGGCTGGCGATCTTGGCTTGGGTGTCGATCAGTTGCTTGCGTGCAATAGCATTGGCTTCAGCGCAAACTTTGTCGGGATGGTGGTTTAATTCAATCAGCGCGCCAATCGCTTCAATGGAAAACCCAAGGTCACGAGCATGGCGGATAAATCCCAGCCGCTCTAATTCGTGCTCGCTGTAACGGCGTTGGTTGCCTTCCGTACGCACCGCCGGATCGATCAAACCAATCTGTTCGTAGTAGCGAATGGTGGGCACTTTAACGCCCGTTTTTTTAGAGAGTGCACCGATAGAAAACATAAAATACTCCTTGAAGCTCTAGTAGCTAGAGAGATTATACTGAAATCACACACTAGTAAAACGAGGTTAGATTATGTCTGGATGTTGTGGCCACGATGCCAAGTTCGATGGAGTATCCGACGACTATAAGCGCCGGCTTTGGATTGTCATTGCGATTAACGCGATTATGTTTTTTGTAGAAATGGGTGCCGGTCGCATGGCGCAGTCGCAGGCATTACAAGCCGATGCGCTGGACTTTCTGGGCGATGCACTAACCTATGGTATCTCGCTAGCGGTAATTGGCGCGTCGATTCAGGCACGCACCAATGCGGCACTCTTTAAAGGATTTAGCCTGTTACTGGTGGGCTTGTGGGTATTTGGCTCGACGGTTTACCGGCTGTTTTATGCTGAAGTGCCCACCGCTGAAGTGATGGGTGTTATCGGCTTTTTGGCGTTAGTTGCTAATCTGGCCAGCGTGTTTATTTTGGTGAAGTACAAAGACGGCGATGCCAATGTGCGCTCAGTGTGGTTGTGTTCTCGTAATGACGCGATCGGTAATGTCGCGGTTATGTTTGCGGCCCTTGGCGTATGGGGAACCACCACCGCATGGCCTGACCTGATTGTGGCGGGGATTATGGCGGGACTGTTCTTGTCATCGGCTTATCAGATTTTGACACAAGCATTAGCGGAGCGTCGCGAAGCGGAAAATGGGCAGTGTGAAATCAGTGACGAGCATGATCATAATCACGAAGACGGTCATTCACACACGCCTGCGGACCAACGTTAGTCGCGAACTAGTCGTAAGGACTTGTTCAGCAAATATGCTAAGCTCCGCGGTTGGAACAATTCCTGGTGGAGGAAGTATGACAACACTAGTTGTCGGCGCGAGTGGAGCGACGGGGCGCTTATTGGTGGAGCAGCTGCTGAACAATGGCGAGTGCGTTAAAATTATCGTGCGAAGTAAAAGTAACTTGCCATCAGCGATTGGGCATTACAGAAACCTATCCATTATTTATGACCACCTGACGGAGTTTACCGAAGCCGAATTACGGGAACATACTAAAGGCTGCCATGCGGTGATCTCTTGCTTGGGTCACAACTTAAGCTTTACAGGGGTCTACGGCAAACCGCGCTTTTTGGTCACCGATGCTGTGCGTAATCTGTGTCGGGCGATTAAAGCGAATCAGCCGCAAGCGCCGGTTAAATTTATCCTGATGAATACGGCTGGAAACCGCAATCGTGACCTGTCGGAACCAATCTCATTTGCCCAACGTTGTGTGATGGCTGCCATTCGATTGCTAGTGCCGCCGCATCTGGATAATGAGCGTGCCGCCGAGTTTTTCCGTACTGAAGTTGGCCAACATGATTCTGATATTGAATGGGTGATTGTGCGCCCTGATAGTTTGAGCGATGAAATTATTGTGACGGAGTACGAGGTGTTTCCCTCACCCGCTCGTAGCGCGATTTTTAATGCAGGTACCACCAGCCGAATGAATGTCGGGCACTTTATGATGGACCTCGTGCTGGATCGTGATGTTTGGCAGCTGTGGAAAGGCAAAATGCCGGTGATCTATAACAAGTCTGATAATACTTGAAAGCCCCGATCCTGGAGTGACTTTACTAAAGGCTAGAGTGCGCGACCAATACTGCGACACCCAGCAAGATTTTATATTTATGGGTTGTTTTTAATCCATCGTTCGACTCTACTTATATTGATCTTATGTTTTTATAGGACTATATTCCCACTATTGGATTTAAAGTGGGAATATAGTCCTATAAAGGTGGCGTAATGGCAAAGAGAGATTTACACAAAGTGTTGTTCCCCAAGCAGCGCAAGATTTTGACTTCTTTCGGGGAAGACTTACTTCTGGCACTGAAGCGCCGTGCTTATACCAAGCAGATGATCTGTGACCGAACCGGCTTTGATAACAAAACAGTGAATAAAGTATTTGCTGGTGATCCCGGCGTAGCGATTGGTACTTATCTGAAAGTGATGGCTGTGCTAGGCATGGAAGAAAACTTTGCAGAACTAGCCGCACATGACGAAGTCGGGGTAAAGCTGCAAAACATTAAGCTGCTGGAAGGCTCAAAATGAAGCGCCAGCTAGTGGACGTTTATGCCTCATGGATGCCTCTTGAGACCCCGCTGCTCATTGGTCAACTAAGTTATGCAGAAACCAGTCGCGGAGGTGTGTTTAGTTTCTCCTATGACAAAGTATTTTTAAAATCAAATTACCGCTTACAAATCGATCCATTGTTAATGTTGCACAGTGGCGAGCTTTATAATGATGCGTCAGATAAGAACTTCCGTGCCTTTTTGGATTCCTCGCCGGATCGTTGGGGGCGTATTCTGATGCAGCGTCGAGCCGCAATTGAATACCGCAAAGGCTTACGTGCGAGTAGCCGACTAACCGAGTTGGATTACTTATTAGGCGTCCATGATTCTTACCGAATGGGTGGTATTCGATTTAAAACATCGGACTCTAACGACTTTCTGGATAATAACGCTGAGTTCGCAGCACCACCGATGACGTCACTACGCGAATTAGAATATGCAGCTATTCAAATAGAAAACGATGACAACATTGATAGTGATGAGTACTACCGTTGGCTCAAAATATTGATTTCACCCGGTTCTTCATTAGGCGGGGCGAGGCCAAAAGCGTGTGTAAGTGATGAGCATAACCATCTTTGGATCGCTAAGTTTCCAAACCAGAATGATAGCTTTGACGTTGGCGCTTGGGAAATGCTGTGTCATAAGCTAGCCCTCGATTCTGGTATCGAGATGTTTCCGAGTGAAATACACAAGTATTCCTCGCAGCATCATACTTTTTTGACCAAGCGGTTTGATCGGATTGGAGGAGAGCGAGTCCATTTTTCTTCAGCGATGACGCAGCTGCAGTACTATGATGGTGAGCATTCCGAAGGCGCGAGTTATCTTGAAATCGCAGAATTTCTAAGCAACCACGGAACGAATACGAGAGCTGATCTTGCCCAGCTGTGGCGTAGAATCGTTTTCAATATTGCAGTGTCGAATACAGATGATCATCTCCGCAATCATGGTTTTCTCCTAACCAAAAAGGGATGGAAGCTATCGCCTGCCTATGATCTAAACCCCATTGTTGGAAAGCAGGGTTTGCACCTCAATATTAATGATACGTCTAATGCGTTGGATTATGATTTGGCATTTGAAGTCATTGATTTTTTCCGACTTAATAAAGAAGAAGCCACAAAAATTTATGACCAAGTACTACTTGCCGTCAAGCAGTGGCAACACGTTGCAAATGACTTAGGCATCAGCCGGGGCGAGCAATTAATTAAGCAAGAAGCGTTTAATGTTTAGGAATATATTATACTCACCACTCCACGTTACGGCGCGTGCTTTACCGCGCACTAACCAATATGAACGACCATAGGAATTGCTGTTTATGATCACTGCAGATGAGGCACTTGTGCGCCTGAAAGATGGTAATCAACGTTTTGCCACGGGCGTGCGAAGTGACGATACCTATACCAAGCAAATGCAACGGCCTAGTCTTATCAACGAGCAGACGCCATTTGCAATTATTCTGGGTTGTTCGGACTCGCGAGTGCCGGCTGAGATTGTATTTGATCAAGGCTTGGGTGATTTATTTGTGATTCGGGTAGCGGGTAATATCGTAGCTCCGTCGCAGATTGGTAGTATTGAGTTTGCCGCCGAGCGTTTTGGCACCAAATTGGTGGTCGTGATGGGGCATTCCAAATGCGGTGCGGTCACGGCGACCTTGGATGATTTACGCCATCCATCATCAGATGGTTCGATGAATCTAATGTCAATTGTGAGTCGCATCCGGCCTGCGGTCGAGCCGCTGTACAACACTAACTTGCGAAACGATCCGGATCTTTTATTAGAGGCTGCGATTAAAGCTAATATTATGGCGTCGACTAATCAATTGCGCCGTGGTTCCAAAGTGCTGGAGAATCTAATTTTGAATAATGAGCTGATGGTGGTCGGTGCGGAGTATTCGCTGGAAACGGGCATGGTTGAGTTTTTTGAGGGGATTTAATTCGCTGTTGCTCATATCAATGAGCCTAATGTTCATTGGTGAATGGAATGATACAGGCGCGAACATTTCCATGAGTCAGGCATGAGTACCATGCCTGACTTTGATGCCAACTCTAACGCTCCGCAAATTACTGGCATCATCCTATCCGCTGGCAAAGGTGAACGCTTTGGCGGCGATAAATGTTTGGCTAGATTGCCTAACGGCGTGGCAATGGGTGTGGCAGCGGCGAGTAATCTGGCGCAGGTAATTGATGAGCTGATTTGTGTAGTGCGCCCACAAGATGACATGCTGCAAGCCGAGTTATTAAGAGCAGGGCTTCAAATAGTCATTTGCAAAGATGCCAGCTCGGGAATGAGTGCTAGTTTACGTGCGGGCATTAAAGCCAGCCCAAATGTCAGCGGTTGGATTATTGCCTTGGCTGATATGCCATTAATCAAACCAAGCACTTATCAAGCCATCGCCACCGAAGCTATCAAGCAAACGAAAGCCCTTAAGCACACGAAAGCCACTAAACACGATCAAACGGTATCAGCAACCCAGCAGTCCATCATCGTCCCAAGCTATCAAGGGCAAGACGGCCACCCTGTCTATTTCCCTGCGAGATTCCGCGATGAGCTATTAGCCTTAAGCGGTGATCGTGGAGCTAAAAAGCTCCTGCACCAATATCCCGAATTCGTTCAGCGCATTGCCGTAGACGACGCTGGCATTCTGCAAGACTTCGACACCCGAGCCGATTTCGAGGCATACGACTTCTCAGGCAAATAACCAAGATGTACGAGAATAAAACTAAATAGATTCAAATTTATGCAATCCGATTTTCTGATGAGCTGCGTAGACATTTTCAAATGCACGTTTAAGCCTACTCAATCAGGAGATATCTTATGAAACTTGTTAAAAAGAATTGGTTACTCACCGCCGCTGTCAGCGCTTCCTTAGCTGGACTAGCCGGTTGTAATAACGACAACGACAATGATAACGACATTTTTGACAAGCAAGTTAAGTTACTGGTTGCGGATGATCAGGGTGGAAACGTTGGCAGCATTAGCCAATATCAGTTCAGCAGCAATAGCGGCCCCGGTGCAGTTGAGCATGTAGTGAATGCCAATTTGGCCGAAGGCATTGAAAAAGACGCCGTTGGAAACTTATATCAAGCGGGTAACTTGGCTAGTGGCGAAGGCGCGGTTCAAGCCATGTGCAGCCCAGCCATGCGCACCAGCCCAGTGGCGATTTCAGCCAATCGCGATCGCTTAATTACCAGCGCACTCACCAGCCCTAAAGGTATCGCCATCGCTCAAAAAGCAGGCTATATGATTATCGCGCAAAGCGGTGATGAGACGGATGCGGTCAGCGTATTCGGGACCACCGCAGCCAATGCCGATACGGCAATGTTTAGCATACCACGTGCCATGGTCGGCGACAGCAGCGCCTGGGATGTGGTGTATGACGAAGACAGCGATCAGTTATTTGTTGCGCTAACCAATGGCGATGTTGCTTACTATAATGACTTCTTATCGCGCAGTGCCGATGGTGATTACACCCCAACGGCAACCTTCAATCCGGATAACGCACTGGCTGCGACCAATATGCACGGTATCGTTTACGATGCGGCGGCAGATCGCTTGATTGTGTCCGATGTGGCTGACCCAACTTCAGCAGATGACGGTAGCATTTATGTGTTCGAAACAGCGTCCATGCTAAGCGGTGCAGTCACGCCAGACCGTACCATTCGTGGCGCAGCAACGCATCTGGGAAATCCGGTTGATTTGCAGTTAAACGACGGCGATTTATACGTCGCTGAGAAGGCCAATGAAAGCGGCCGCATTATGGTGTTTAACGATATTGCGACCGGCGCTAGCGGCAATATCGCACCCGATGCCGATTACTTAGTAGCAGGCCCGGAGTCGATTGTGACGGAAACCGTGGGCCAAATGATCGGCAATGACGTGAGTGACTTGAGCAATGCCACGGTGGGTAGTTTGCACATCACCAGAAATGCTGCGAATACCGGAACCAGCGTGTATATGACTGATCCGGCCCTTACCAGCATGGGTACAATCTTTACCCCAGTGCAAGGCACACAATATGTTGAGAGCATCTCGCTTGATCAAAACGGTGATGCGATTATCAGTTTCGACGATGCCGGAGCAGCGTCTGTTGGTGGCTTGAGCTTTGTCAGCCGTTTGGCCATGCGTGATGCGGCGGGTAGTTATACCGATCAGCGTGATCGTCAAATTACCGGTGCCAACACCAATCTATCTGCACCAAAAGGTGTTGAAGTGGTTGGCAGTTACGGTTTGGTCTTGGTCGCTGATTTAAGCGCGACCAATGCAATCAAAGCTTTCAGCCTGTGTGGTGATGGCAATGCCGTGCCAGTGTTTGAAACCACTATGCCAGCGGGCACCAGCCCTTGGGATTTGGATTACGACCCGGAAGCGGATCGTCTATATGTTGCTGCCACCAATGGCACGATTCAGGTTTACGATGATTACATGGCAAACCCTGATGCAGCACCCGCGCGCATTATCGACCCTAATGATCAGTCAGGCATTGAGGCCAGCAACATTCACGGCATCGTACACGACAGTGTGAATAACCGCCTGATCGTCTCCGATGTGGGTAGCGCAAGCGTCGCCGATGACGGTCGTATTTACGTAATTGATAATGCCAGCACCGCCGATGGCTTAACCGATTTACGTTTGGAATTAGCCGGCGACAATACCGCACTGGGTAATCCGGTTGATTTGGCGTTTGACGGAACCAATCTGTATGTCGCTGAGAAAAGTAATAACCAAATCCAGCGCATCGATAACATTTACGCGCTGGAAGGCGTAATGAACCGTGCACCGGATAAAATGATGACCTTCACCGCACCAGAATCGATTGCGATCTCTGCGCAGTAACAGTCACATTTAAGTGCGAATCAAGCCGATGGTTCTTCAGGAGCCACCGGCTTTTTGTTTTGGGCGTTTCATTGCCTGAGTAAGCTTTTCAAATCCGAATTCAGAGTGGTAGCATACGGCGAGTCATTTTCTGTTAAAGGAACACCCGCTTGTTACTCTCTTTTGGTCTGACTCTGCACCGCCTGACCGGTGCCTTGTGCATTTTCCTATTAACCGGACTGGCATTTACTGAAGTCGCGGTGGTCTTGCTGCGTTACATCTACGGCATTGGATTTTTGCAATTACAAGATTTCGCTGCCTACTGTTTTGCGGCCCTCGTCGTGCTTGGCATTCCCTATGCCTTAGGGCGCGATGCGCATGTGCGAGTTGATGTACTCCGTGAAAGCCAAAGCCCTGCGGCTCGTCGGCGTGTTGATATGGCTGGCGTGTTGCTATTTCTAATTCCGGTGTTCAGCCTCACGCTGTATCACGTCTGGCCCGATATCCAATACGCTTGGCAAATTCAGGAGGGCTCCAAAGAAACCGGCGGCCTGCCGGGCTTGTTTCTAGTTAAAACCTGTTTACCCGTTTCCTGTGTGCTGATGCTGATTCAGGGCGTGACGATACTGGCGCGTAAAGGCGAGTTTCTAACCACGGAGACGGCGCAATGAGTATCGAAGCGATTTGGTTATTGATACTGGTCGGCTCTTTGCTGGCTGGGATTATGAGTGGTGTGCCGGTCATGCTGGCGATTGCCGGTGTGCCCGTGCTGGTAGCGTATATCGCCTCGCTCATGGGGCACTTTGATTTAAGCTATTTTGGCGCATTCCCGCAGCGTGTGTTTGGGGTGATGGATAACTCGCTACTAATTGCCGTGCCGCTGTTTGTGT
Source organism: Leucothrix mucor DSM 2157 (assembly GCF_000419525.1). Lineage (NCBI taxonomy): Bacteria > Pseudomonadati > Pseudomonadota > Gammaproteobacteria > Thiotrichales > Thiotrichaceae > Leucothrix > Leucothrix mucor. The sequence continues at coordinate 3,409,630 of NZ_ATTE01000001.1, read as the reverse complement.
TAATGGGCACGTTGCTGGAACGTTCACGCATTGCCGAGCGTATGTTAATGACCATGGCGGGTTTCTTTGGCGGCACGCGCTCAGGGCTGGCGTACTCGGTATTGATTGTGAGCGCTTTGATTGCCGCTTCCACTGGCATTATCGGTGCCACCATTGTCATGCTGGGAATGATTAGCTTGCCCGCGATGTTGCGTGCGGGTATTTCTGTGCGTTTATCTAGCGGTCTGATATGCGCCTCGGGTACGCTGGGGCAGATTATTCCGCCCTCCATTGTATTGATTTTGCTAGGCGATCAGATCTCCAATGCTTATCTGGAAGCGCAACGTAATGCGGGTAATTTTGCACCTGATCCAGTCTCAGTAGGCGATCTATTTGCCGGTGCTTTAATTCCGGGGTTCATGCTGGTTTTACTGTATGCAGGCTATGTATTTATCCATAGCAAACTGTTTCCTAAAGCCTCACCTGTACCGGTTGAAAGCCTGCAAGCACCCGAAGATACAATCAAAGCAGCGGTTGGCTGGGCGGATATTTTAAGTACTTTTGTCCCGCCATTACTGCTCATTATTGCCGTGCTCGGTTCGATTTTATTTGGGGTAGCAACGCCGACTGAAGCCGCTGCCGTGGGTGTGGCAGGGACGTTACTCATCGCAGGAAGTAGCCACGAGCAGTCCCCAAAATACTTACGGGTGTTGATGGTGCTTGGTGCTGCCGCAGCCTTTTTGCTGACCATTTTGAAATCACTTGGCTGGTCGAATATCGACTTTAGTAGTGGCACCTTGATCATTGATGCGGGCAGTATTGCTGCGATGGTCGCCACTGCGGTTCTGGTATTGGCCTTGGTCGTAGCGCTGGTTTTCTTGCGAAAGCAGCAAGTGATTGGTGGCGCAGTGCAGGAAACGGTCAGTGTCTCAGCGATGGTGTTTGGCGTGATCGTAGCGGCTTCCATGTTGTCATTGGTATTCCGTGGCTTTGGTGGCGATGAGGTGGTTGCCGATGTGCTGAGCAAGATTCCTGGCGAACATTGGGGTGCGTTAATTGCCGTTATGCTGGTGATTTTCTTGCTAGGCTTTGTGCTGGAATTTGTTGAGATCATCTTTATCGTGATCCCGATTGTTGGGCCGGTTCTGCTGGCGACCGACTTTCATCCGGTGTGGTTTGCAGTGTTGGTTGCAATGAATTTGCAGACCAGTTTCTTAACGCCGCCGTTTGGCTTTGCGCTATTTTATTACCGCTCGGTCGCGCCTGCGCACATTCGCACCGTGGATATTTATTTATCAGTGATTCCGTTTGTGATTATCCAGCTTATTGCTATGCTGCTGGTATTATGTTTCCCGATGCTGGCCACTTGGTTGCCAGACGTCGTTTTTGACTAGGAGAGGATGATGGAACGTAGAAAGTTTTTACAATGTGCTGCAGCGCTAACCGCTGCGGGTGCTGCAACGGCAACCGGTACGGCTTCGGCGGCGGATGCTGAAAAGATCGTTTGGAAGTTACCAACGAGTTTTCCAGCAAAAGCACCCGGCGTTGGCACCAATGTCACTAGCTTTGCGCGCCGCGTTGAAGAAATGTCCGGTGGTCGTTTAAGCTTCAAAATCTACAGCAGCGGCGAGTTAGTGCCTCCCTTTGCCGTGGAAGATGCGGTTCAAAAAGGCACCGTTGAGATCGGCCACACCACGCCATATTACGCAGCAGGTAAGAACCCTGCGCTGCACTTTTTCAGCACCGTTCCGTTTGGCATGAATGCCACCGAGCAAGTGGCGTGGTTACGTCATGGTGGCGGTCAGAAATTGTGGGATGAAGTGAATGCTGAGCGCGGCATTAAATCGTTCTACAGCGGCAACTCCGGCACTCAGTCTGCAGGTTGGTTTAAGAAGGAAATCACCTCCGTTAAAGACTTATCCGGCTTGAATATGCGGATCGCAGGCCTTGGCGGCGAAGCCATGCGTAAGCTGGGTGTGAATGCTATTTTGCTACCACCACCAGAGATTTTCCCATCCTTTAAATCCGGCGCAATTGATGCGGCAGAGTGGGTTGGCCCGCTGCTGGATCAGGCCTTTGGATTAAACAAAGTGGCGAATATTTGCTACGTTCCGGCGTTCCATGAGCCCGGTGCGGCGCTGTGTATTTCAGTGAATCTGGAAGCGTGGAACAGCTTGCCGGAAGATCTGCAGCACATCGTTGAAGAAGCGGCATTAGCGACGTCGGTTGAGACATTGGCACAGTTTGATTACTTCAATGTGCAAGCTTTCACTCAGTTAAAAGAGCAGGGCGTTGATTTTAAAGTGTTCCCGGATGACGTGGTTGCGGCACTGAAGCAGGCATCAAAAGAAGTGATCGATGATCTGGCGAAAGACAACGAACTGTTTAAGAAGGTGTATGAAAGCTATCAGGCATTTTTAGAGCCAGCGACTGAATACGCCAATGTATTTGGTGCGGAAGTGTTCCGCCAGCGCTCTTAATCTGGGTGACTTGATTGAAAAAGGCGACCGCAATGGTCGCCTTTTTATTAAGGACGAAGTTCGATAGTTGTCGGGTTTATCCATTTAACGTTTGGCAGTTTCGTTAAATCATCAAGCTTTGCATCTCCAGACGTCATAACGCCGGGTATGTTACGACCTGAGAAGTCCCAGAAGCCCATATGGCAAGGGTCATACCAGCCTTGGTAGGTTGGCCAAAGTGAATCACCCTCTTTGGAAGACAGCAACTTACAGCCTTTATAGGTACTGACCGGTACATACACAAAGGCAGCAGGCAACTCGCCTTTAACATAGTCAGGGCCATTAGCAATCGAATTGCTGTCAATCAAATACTCCGCCGACCTGTCTCCGAGACGAAAGACCATAATCAGGTGGTTGTACCATTGATATTCACGATAACTATCAAGCGGTATTTCAGTAATATCGACCCGAAGGATATGGTCTGATTTTGCTGCATCGGTTGGTTTCATGCTTTGCAGCATTGCTATGGTAAGCGCACCGATCCCGATCACAGAAAGTGCAATAACGAAGACTAACAATCCTTTGCGACGATTCATTTTTTACACTCCTTAGTCTGGTAAAAAACCACCGGATTGGCGCTGCCATAATTGCCAGTACAAACCTTCCTGTTCCAGCAATTCATGGTGCGTACCTTGCTCGATAATACGGCCTTCATCCATTACCACCAGACGATCCATCGCGGCAATGGTAGATAAGCGATGGGCAATAGCAATTACCGTTTTATCCGTCATTAGCCGTTCTAGCTGGCTTTGAATGGCTTGCTCTACTTCAGAATCCAGTGCCGAGGTGGCTTCATCTAGCACCAGAATCGGAGCGTTTTTCAGAATGACTCGCGCAATGGCAATCCGCTGACGTTGACCGCCAGAGAGCTTCACACCACGCTCACCGACCAAGGCGTCATAACCGCGATTACCTTGCAAATCCACCAGATGCGGTAGGAACTGATCGACCTCAGCCAATCGTGCCGCTTGCTTGATTTCATCCTCGGTCGCATCAGGTTTGCCGTAGCGAATATTGTCACGTACTGAGCGATGTAGCAGTGAGGTATCTTGTGTGACCATGGCAATATTGGCGCGCAGGCTTTGCTGAGTGCATTGGGAAATGTCCTGATCATCGATCAGAATACGACCAGCATCCACATCGTAAAAGCGTAGCAACAGGTTAACCAATGTCGATTTACCGGCACCGGAGCGCCCAACCACTCCGACTTTTTCACCGGGCTTTAGCGCCAGATCAAAGTTTTCAATCACTCGATTGTCATCGCTGTAGTAGAAGCTCATGCTCTCGAATGTGATTTTGCCTTGAGTTAGTATTAGCGGCTTGGCACCGGCCACATCCATGACGGAGTTAGGTTTGGAAATAGTGGCAATACCGTTTTGTACCGTTCCCATTTGCTCAAACAGCGAGGTAATGGTGCGCAGTATCCAGCCGGACATTTGATTGACGCGCATAATCAGCGCATTGGCGATGGCGATCGTCCCGACACTCACTTCGCCGCGCTGCCAGAGCACAATCGAAATCACAGCAGTACCGACAACCAATGCGGTGTTGAGCACCGTCAGCGCCACGGTCATATTAAAGATGGATTCCATCAGGCTGCGAAACGCTGTAGTGTGGCGCTTTAAAAAGCCACCGGCATAAGCATCTTCCTGATCATCGCTGGCGAAGAGTTTGACCGATTGGATATTAGTGTAGCCATCCACAATTTGCCCCAGCAAGCGCGAATTGGCTTCGGATAGACTTGCTGAGCGACCACGCACTGAAGGCACTAAGAACAAAATCACCAGCGCATAGCCCGCAATCCAGAGCACCATGGGCATCAGCAGTCGCCAATCCATATCCACAAACAGCCAAGTGATACCGATTAAATAAACCACCAGCAGCCACACGCCATCAATCACATTGATCACGGCTTCGCGGGCGGAGTTACCGGTTTGCATGACTTTTTGCGCGACACGGCCGGCGAAATCATTCTGGAAGTAGGAGAGACTTTGGCGCAATACATAACGGTGATTGTGCCAGCGAATGCGATTGCCCAAGCCCACGACCAGTGCAAAGCTGATCATGCCGCGCGAGAGTAGTAAGGCGATCGGTCGGATAATCACCGCGACCACCAGCATCCAGATCAGTGCTGTTTTATGCTCCTGAAAGAAAGTCGCCGGATTGCCGCTGCCCATCCAGTCGACAATGTCGCCAAGATACACATAGAGCATCAACTCTGAGACGGTAGCAATCCCCGACAGCAGCAGTGTGGTAATTAGCACACCGCGAATTGGCTTCAGGTAATACTTGAAAAAGCCGAACACATCGGAGGGTGGACGGCTGGTGTCATCGATACCCATCGGGTCGATAAATTTGGAAAAGAATTTATTCAGCATGGGATTGTTTTTAGCACTTTCATTCTGGCTTGGCTATTTAAATAAAATTGAGAATTGAATGAGCGATTTGAATTATTTGTAATCAAATTAGAGTGTTTTGTGTGCAAGTATTATGCTATTTTCAAATGCTTGGCGAATAATTGGGGGGGGGGATCATTATGGCGTTTAAGGTTTCCACGAAGGGAGGTCAGACGTACAAAGCATCAGAGGTTGAGCACGTGGGTCCGTTTGTTCAAATGAAGTGTTGGAATGGTGAAATACGGATACCGACGATGGAAGTTGCCAAGATTCAAACAGCGGGAATGCGTGAGGTCAGTGGTTTGCAAGCGTGGCTGATTGTGTTTCTGATCGCGTTGATTGGTTGGTTAATGTTGCTGATCTGATCTTACAAGACGGTCATCTTCTTTGGGACTATTATTAAGATCTCCTGTCGTATAATTGCGGTTGGAGATCTTTTTTATATGAGCTCAGTCAAAAGGAGTTGAGATGACGCTTACTAAACTTAAATCGAAGTGGCAGGCCCATATGGGTGGTTTACTAATCCTATCGGTTGTTGGTGCGGCGAATGCCGGTGATGTGAAAATCGTGGCAGCAGAATTTTCCGGACAAGGCGAAAGCCTGTGGTCGGTCAGTGTTACCCTTGAGCACGAAGACACTGGCTGGGATCATTACGCCGATGCATGGCGTGTGGTCGATGGCGAAGGCAATGTGCTGGGTAATCGCGAATTGCTACACCCGCATGTCGATGAGCAACCCTTTACCCGTAGCCTAAGTGGTATTACCGTGCCGGAGCATGTGCGCAAAGTATTTATCGAAGCCCATGACAAAGTGCATGGCTGGACCAAACGCCGTTTGCTGGTCGATCTGGCTAAAGTCAAAGAAGGCTACTTAAAGGTACTCAGCGACTACTAAATGATGTAATAACCCCATAGAAACGCATTAGAAAAAGCCAGCATGGAAAGGATTCCGGCTGGCTTTTTTATTGGCTAGTGTTTTGAAAATAACCTACAACGGGACTAACTGTCCCCGAAGCAATTCCTTCGCTTCATAGCCAATCAGCTGCATTGCCTGATCCGGAATGGGGCGGGCAAAGTTAATCCGCATGCAATTGCGGTACTTACCGGATGCTGAAAATATCACTCCCGGTGCAATCTGAATTTTATGTTTCTCCAGCCGCCGATTAAGCTCCAGAGTGTCCACATCGCCGGGTAATTCAATCCACAATAAATAAGCGCCTTGTGGTGCACTAATGCGCGTGCCTTCAGGGAAAAACTGCTTGATGGCATGCGTGATTAAATCACGATTGCAGCGGTATTGCTGGCGCATGGTGCGAATATGGCGGTCGTAATAGCCTTGATTGATAAACTCAGCGACGGCCAGTTGGGTGATGGTTGTGGTGGAGGCGGTGCCAATGTATTTCATGTGTTCAACACGTTCTCGATAGCGTCCCGGAGCCAGCCAGCCGACCCGCAATCCTGCCGACAAGGTCTTGGAGAATGAGCTGCACAAGATCACCCGACCTTCCGTATCTAAGGAATGCAGAGTGCAAGGGCGAGGTTGCTTGTAACGCAAATCACCATAAATATCATCCTCGATAATGGGTGTGTTATAGCGCTGAGTCATTTTCAGCAAGCGCAGTTTATTTTCTTCCAACATGGTACTACCGAGCGGATTATTCTCCGTGGGAATCACCATAATCGCTTTAATTGGCCATTGGTCCAACGCCATTTCCAGCGCATCTAAACTCATGCCATCGCTAGGGTGCGAGGGGATTTCCAGTGCTTTTAAATCATGCGCTTTGAGAATTTGCATTAAGCCATAAAAGCCTGGCGATTCGACTGCAATCACATCACCGGGGTTAGTAATCGCTTGCAAGCTAATGGAGAGTGCTTCCTGACAACCCGTGGTCGTTATGATGTCATCGGGGTGTAAGCGTGAGCCGCTATCCACCGTTTGCCGCGCAATCTGCTCGCGTAATTCTTCAGCGCCTTGCAAGGTATCCGGCATGAGCGCCCGCAGGCCTTGATAGCGGCTGATATCCGACATAATGCGTAATAAAGGTTTGAGCGTTGGCCCATGCACATCCGCTACACCGCTGCTGAGGTGCAGAAAACTGCCATCGTCTTTATAGGTGCGTAGGGCGCGGACTTCCCGCCATTGTGAAACCTCCAGAGGGTACTGCGCAGGGCGGCAAGGTTGTGGCATTTCAGCAGGCTTGGCCTGTGCTTTTACATAGCAGCCTGACTTGGCGCGTACCTCGACCCAGTGCTGTTTTTCCAGTAATAACAAGGCTTGTTGAGCAGTCGACACACTCACCGCATGCTCCTTACTAAGCACCCGAATAGAGGGCAGCTTTTCACCAACCTGATAATAACCTTGCTCAATGCGCTCGCGAATTTCGTCGGCTAGTGACTGGTACAGTTTCATGATTTTTTACCAAAGTAGAGATGAAAGCAGTACAGATCTATTCAAATAAGCACGAGACAGTTATTATTGATTTAATCTGTACTGTTCAATTAATCATTTTTTAAATCTGTTTGCAAATCTTATCGGACGCTAAGCTTTTCCTACACCGAAACAGGAGAATGATTATGAAGCGTTTAATCGACTTTGTTCAGCACACCAGAGAGCGCCAACGGACTCGCAAGCAACTGCTGAATTTGCCCGTTGAGCAATTAAGAGATTTAGCCATTTCACCGCAAGATGCCCAGCGGGAAGGGCGTAAGCACTTTTGGGAGTGAGGAAGACCACATGCAAGCCATAGCCTATAGCAAACAGTTTTTACATGAGCTGATTCTGGATATTTACCGCGTCTGCTTAACACTGTTTAAGATCATGATCCCTGCGGTGATTCTGATCAAAATTGCTGAAGAGCTGGGTGGCATTGAGTGGCTTGGCCATGCGGTTGGGCCATTAATGGAAAGCTTGGGCCTCTCAGAAAGCACCGGCTTGGTACTGGCAACCACGATGGCGGTGAATATTTACGGTGGCTTTGTGGTCATGGCCGACCTTGGTTTAGAAGGCGGCATGAGCATTGCGCAAGCCACCGTACTCGGCAGCCTTATGTTGATGATGCATGGCTTGCCGGTTGAGGTTGCGATTGCTAAAAAAGCGGGTGTGAATGTCTGGGTGATCCTATTGGTTCGCTTGGGTGGTGGTTTGCTATTCGCTTCGATGCTGCATCAGCTGTATGAGACGGGTGACTTGCTGCAAGGGCCTGCGATCAATCTAGTACAGATGGATGCACAGCCTGTGACAGGATTGTGGGGTTGGGCCTTGAGCCAGTTGCAAAGCTTTGCGGTGATTATTGTCGTGATTGCGGTCTTACTATTTGTACTTAAAGTGTTGAGAGTACTGGGCATTGAGCGCCTGATGGCGATTATGCTTAGCCCCTTATTACGCTTGCTGGGCATCGGTAAAGAAGCGACGAGTTTTGCGATTATTGGGATTACCTTGGGCTTGTCATTTGGTGGCGGTTTACTCATTAATGAAGCAAAGAAAGGCCATATTAAAGCGCGTGATATTTTTACGACGATTGTATTGCTGAGCCTGTTGCACTCGCTGATTGAAGATACCTTGCTGATTTTGCTAATTGGTGCGGATTTCCACAGTATTTTCTGGGGGCGTTTATTGTTTTCAGTGGCGCTAGTGGCATTGCTGGCCCGTGGGTTGAGATTTGTGGATGAGATGACCTGCCAGCGTTGGTTTTATCGCTCGGTTGCCATGCCGGATGCTGTGAAGTCTTAAGTTAGAGGTCTACAAAACATTACGTATTAGGTTATGTTTTGTAGACCTTGTTGTTGCGGATAACGCTTAGCTAAAGAACGGACGATTGGTAACCCCAAAATGTGATAGCGTATCGCTCATTGTAAATTTACCGCGAGACAATCATGCCATTAGCCTGTGCCAGACATATTCTAGTTAAAACCAAAGAGCAAGCCGACACCCTCAAGCAGCAGCTTGCCAACGGATCAGACTTTGCTACCCTAGCCAAAAAACATTCCACTTGCAGCAGCGCCAAAAGCGGTGGTGACTTGGGTGAATTCGCCCCCGGAAAAATGGTTAAAGCCTTCGATGATGTGGTCTTCAAAAAGCCAGTACTTACCGTGCATGGCCCAGTAAAAACTAAGTTTGGCTACCATCTGATTCAAACCATCTACCGGACTTAAGCGCGGAGCCACCATGAGTAAATACAGTTTTCTGGATGACTACAGCGAAGGCTGCCACCCGAACATTCTCAAGGCGATGGCCGAGACCAATATGGCTCAGCAAACCGCGTATGGAAATGATGAATACTCCGCTCAGGCGCGCGATGCGATTCGTGCTCACTTGGGTGAAAACTACAGTGATGCGGCGGTGTATTTTGTCGCCAGTGGCACGCTCGCAAACTTGATCATATTGGCCAGTGCGCTGCGAGCGCATGAGTCGGTGATTGCGGTGAGTAGTGGGCATATCGAGCTGCGCGAGACCGGTGCGATTGAGGCGACGGGCCATAAGATTCTGACCACGCCACCGGTGGATGGCAAGCTCACGGTCGTGGGGCTGAAGTCGGTATTAGCCAGTAATTCGCACTTTCCTCACATGACGCGCCCGCGAGTGGTGTATATCTCCAATGCCACTGAAACCGGCACGATTTATACCAAAGCCGAGCTGCAAGCGCTGTCCGAAGTCTGCAAAGCGAATAATCTGCTGTTGATGTTGGATGGTGCACGACTGGCCACAGCGCTCACCGCTGAGCGCAATGATTTAAGCCTGCAAGATATTGCCGAGCTAACCGATATTTTCTGGCTGGGTGGCACTAAAACCGGTGCGTTATTGGGTGAAGCAATTGTTATTCCCAATCCACAGTTGGCGATTGATTTTGACTTTCATATCAAACAGCGTGGCGCATTGCTGGCTAAAGGGCGTCTGCTTGGCCTGCAGTTTTCGGAGCTATTTAAAAATGACCTGATCTTTGAGTTAGCGACCACCGCGAACCGTCTTGCGCAAAAGCTCGCTAAAGCGGTCAGCGATAATGGCTATACGCTGGCAGCCGATACTGAAAGTAATCAGATCTTCCCGATCCTGCCCAATATATTGATCGAACACTTACAACAACAGTTTGCATTTTACGTGTGGGAAAAGCTGGATGATCAGCAATCCGTGATTCGTTTAGTCACCTCGTGGGCAACGGATGAAGCACAGGTAGATGCCTTTATTGAAGCGCTGTCGATTGAAGCAAAATAAGCGCTAACCGTAGCCGAGAAGTATTGATAGCGCCGCGCTGAATGTCGGGCGTGGCGCTATGCCTGCACTGCCAGCAGGCCTTTTGCATCAATCGCTTCGGAGTGTGCTAATCTCATTACCAGTTCACACTTGCTAACGAGTCCATCATGCCTTGGGAAAAATCCTTTAACGAAGACGACGCGCTTGCCAAAGCGATGCTGGTGTTTTGGGAAAAAGGCTATGCTTCGGCGTCGATGGCTGATTTGATTGAAGAAATGGGCATCACGCGCGGCAGTCTCTACAATGCCTTTGGTGGTAAAGAGCAACTCTTTATTCGATCGCTGCAAAAGTATGATCGGGACAGTCGTCGCGCCATGCTAGCCCAGTTAGAAGTGATGGATGACCCCAAGCGTGCGATCACCACATTCTTCGATAATATCATTCGTGAAGCCATTAGCGATCCTCGCAAAAAAGGCTGCTTCCTGATTAATACCGCCTCTGAGCTTGAGGTGCATGGCGCTGAAGTGAATCAGGTTATCCGCGAGGGAATGGGCGAGCTTGATGCCTTTTTTCAGCGCAGTATTGAGCTGGCTCAAGTACGTAAACAACTCCCTGAGCACCTCAACCCCCAAGCGACTGCCAAAGGTTTATCGGCTATGGTTGTTGCCATGCGTGTGTTGGGTCGTGGTGCGTTTGATGAAGCGTCACTTCGTACAATCGCGGATCAGGCACTGCGCCTGTTGAGGTGATCGTAACGTTTTGATGGAATCCCCGTACCAGAAATGACCGATAGCGTGGTATAGGCTGCGGCATCTGCTGTGTACAATCAAATAGTTAGCTCCCGTTGCTGCGACAGACACTAATAGTGGCCATTAGAAATTAGGATTTTTAGTGGAGATCATTAGATGACCTCTCGTGATCGCGTGCTTTTGTGCGAAGATTCATTTTTTCAAAGCGATGGTTGGCCCGTCAATCATAAGCAAATTATGGCTCAGACTATGAAACCCAAAAATCCATTGATGCACCAACTCAATACCGCTCGCCACTGCATGATGAAGGCCTTAGATGCCCAAAGTCAGGCGAAGCTGGGCGTTTCGGTGGTGCAACTCTCCGCACTGAATGTATTGCAGGAGCAAAATGGTTGCCTGATGAAAGACATGGCCAACTCACTCATGCTGGATAAGTCGGCGGTTACCGGTCTTGCCAGACGCATGGAAACCAATGGCCTTATTACCAAGTCGGCCTGCAGTAATGATTCGCGAGGCGTGCGCATGGAAATTAGCGAGCAGGGCCGTCGCGTATTAGCGGAGGGTTGTGGCTTGTTGGCAGGCGTGAATGAGACTGTGAGTGTCGGCTTTAGTGAGCAGGAGTTGGATACGGTGTCGCGCTTTTTGCAGCATGTTACCGAGACTTTTTCTCCCGAGTCGCCAGAGCCTAAAGCGCAATCTGCTGGCAAAGCCAATCCCTGAAGCGTTGCAGCGAGGGCAAGCCCTTCGCTGAGTGTGGCGCGACCAGATAATAGCCATTTCCCCCCACCAACACATTGTCGCTGGCAATGCTCAGGCGGCCGGATTCAATATCTTGCTGGATAAACTTTTTATCCGTCAGGCCAATGCTATCGCCTGACTGGATCACCTCAATCATTTGCGCCGAGTTTTGTACCTGCAATTTCACGCTATTGTTGGATGAATCTTGAATACCCGCCGACTCAAACCACTCCGTCCATAAGCCTGGCATCGAGGCATTTTGAACCAGCGTGTAATCCACCAATTGCTCAGGGCGCAGTAAGCCGCCATTTCTCTCGATAAGGCTAGGGTGGCAGACCGGTGCGATCTCCAGATCAAGCAACCTCAGTATGTCGAGATCGGCCCAGTTGCCATTGCCGATTCGGATTGAGGCATCCAGCGCATCGGTTTGAAAATCCATCATCTCAGTCGTCACAATCACCGATAAATTAATCTCAGGATGCGTTGAGTAGAAGTCTTTTAAGCGCGGCAACAGCCAGCCTGTGCCAAAGATCGGCGCGACGGATAGGGATAAAGTGTTGTCCTCCAAACCCCGTAAAGCTTTGCGGCTGGCTTCATGCAGTTGCTTGATCGGCGTTTTAATATCTGCAAATAGCAGCTCACCTTTGGCCGTTAGCCGAACGCCCTTATCAAGCCGGTCAAACAGCTTGTATCCCAGTACTTTTTCAAGGTTACGAATCTGGTGGCTAACGGCTGACGGTGTCACATACAGCGACTCCGCTGCCTCCTGAAAGCTTAAGTATTCCGCAGCCGAGGCAAAGGTACTGAGATTATTGAGTGGTAGGCGTGATTGCATACAGATGAGGATATCTCATGTGAGCAAAGAGATTAAGTCCTTTGAATGATTTTTTTCAGGGGCCTATGATTCACCCATACACCCAAACAGAGGTTACAAAATGACTAAGTTAAATAGTACAGACGTTAGCATTAACCGCACTGGTAGTGGTTCTATTGATTATCGCTACTACGAGAATCGTGCCAGAGATATTCGTGGTACGGAAGTGCTTAAGTCAATGAAGAGCCTGTTCTCAGGCAAGAAAAATTCATGAGTCTCCGCATTAGCGGGGTGTAAATGATTGCATCCCGCTAACGTTTCAGGTCAGATAAGCAACTTATCTATCCGGCAATGAGACTGAAGCATGAAAAATGTAGATTACTACTTTTGTTTAAACTCCCCCTGGTCACGTTACGCCTCAATTCAGCTGCTTAAACTACAGGCTGACTTGGACCTCAATTTACACCTCAAACCCATCAATATTATGCGCCTGTTTTCAGAAATCGGTATCTTACCGGTCGGCCAGCGCACGCCTGCGATGCAGCAATATCGCTTAGATGAGTTGGCGCGTTGGAGCAAACGACTCGCGCTGCCGATTAATCTGAAGCCCGCTTTTTTCCCTTGTGACGAATCCAAAGCAGACGCCATCGTACTGAGCGCTGAGCAGCAAAAAGGCTTAGGCTTAGAAGCCGCAGCAGCCTTAAGTAGCGCGCTGTGGGCGGATGAAGCCAACCTTGCTGACCCTGAATTTATTGAGGCGCAAATTGCAAAGTATGGGTTGACTGAAGTGATGGGCGCGGATGAGTGCCGCGAGATCGTCGAAGCCAATACGGATGAGTTGATTGAGCGCAACGGAATTGGTGTGCCGACCTGCTATGTGGGCGATCAAATGTTCTTCGGGCAGGATCGACTGGATTTTGTGGTTGATGCATTGCGCTAAGCGATAAGCCTAACTACTTATTCAAGCCTACTCTGATCGACCGGAGTAGGCTTTTTTAATTCAGTCTGGACATTTTCTAGCAAGGCGCTTCGCCAGCAGCCGATGCAACCAGATCAATCTTCCACATCCCAGTTTCAAGTAGCAAGCTTGCTTTCAAATTATTAACACGTCCATTTGAACCACAGGCAGAACCGTGCAAATTTGAAGTTGTACTTCAAATTTGCACGGACTTTGTATAAAACACGGTCAAAAAAAGGGCCAACCACAAAGTGATTAGCCCAAAGTCGTACCTTAGTACGAGAAACTTTAAATCTTTAGTTCAGCTTAGAAGCCTTCTAATACGATCTTGCCAATGGCGCGGCCTTCTTCCAGTGAAGCATGTGCAGCGCGCAGGTTTTCAGCGTTGATTGTGCCCATGTGCTGGCCCAGAGTCGTCTTGATGTGACCTTGATCAATCAAGTCTGCAACGTGGTTCAACAAGCGGCTTTGTTCGATCATATCGGCTGCGTTAAACATAGAGCGTGCAAACATGAATTCCCAATGCAGCGATAAGCTCTTCATTTTTAGCTTAGTAATATCCAAGCTCTCAGGGTCATCGATCATCGCAATCTTACCGAATGGTGCCAGTACTTCGGTGTAGCTTTCGAAGTAGCTATCGGTGCTGTTCAAACTAGCAACGTGAGTCACTGCGCCAATGCCGAGTGCTTCAATTTGAGCAGTCAGTGGCTTGGTGTGATCAACGATGTAGTCTGCGCCTAAGTTCTTGACCCATTCTGCTGAGCTTTCACGTGAAGCCGTCCCGATAACGGTTGCGCCAGTGATCGCTTTAGCCAGTTGAACCAAGATAGAGCCAACGCCGCCAGCTGCACCGGTTACCAGAATCACTTCGTCTGATTTTGTCTTTGTATCCGGGCTTTGCTTGGCAATTTGTAGGTGTTCAAACAAAATTTCATAGGCAGTAATTGCAGTCAAAGGAAGCGCTGCGGCTTCTGCATCGCTCAAGCTCTTTGGCTTGTTACCGACAATGCGCTCATCCACTAACTGGAATTCTGCGTTGCTACCAGGGCGAGTGATGTCGCCAGCGTAATACACGATATCGCCTGCTTTGAAGTTAGTCACTTCATCGCCAGTGGCAATCACTTCACCGACCGCATCCCAACCAATGACTTTGGTCTCGCCCTCAGCCGGTGGCATGTATAAACGTACTTTCCAATCCGCTGGGTTTACGGCAATCGCTTTCACTTTAACCAGCAAATCGCGGCCTGTTGCCGTTGGTTGTGGCATTTCGAAATCAATTAATGATTCAACGTTTGTAACCGGTAATGACTGTGTATATCCAATGGCTTTCATGTGTACTCTCCAACAAAATGTGTTCCCCGTGAGGGGTGTGTTCCGCTAGTGCTTAGGTCAGCCTGGCGACTTGATGGAGTGAATCATAGGCTTCAATGAGTGTTAGATAAACGGGCTAATCGGATAAACATTTTCAATGAAAACTATATAATGCATGTTTAGATGGTCTGATTATTATGGTCGAGGCTATAAACGACGTGAGCCAAAATAAAGGAGTCAGATGGCTATCGAACGGATTGCACACCGCGTAACGCACGGCTCACTTGTGCGGAACACAGCTCAATATCATCTTGTTGATCAAGCTGCGCGTCGTCGTCATCGAGGAAAGTCTTCTGCGCCACATTAACTCCGTGAGTTGATGTATTGCAGTGCCAATTCACGCAAGCGTTTGCGGTCAAAGCTAGGATCATGTCCAGCATGAACCACCTTCACTGGCAAATTCATCAGCCGTTCCATGCTTTTAATATAACGCTCGACATCACTTTCGGGGAGTTCATCTAACAAAGGACCATCGTAGATCGTATCACCAGAAAACAAGGTGCCGGTGCTGGCTTCCCATAGGCCTACTCCGCCGGGAGAATGCCCCGGAAGGTGCAATACCTCGAACTGACGATTACCAAGATCAATCACATCGCCTTCGTCGATTAGCCATGTGGGCTGGGCAGCCGTCTGTTGCCAGCTATCGACTGGGAAATTTTCGCTGGGCAGCGCAGTGATCAAATACTCACTGGTCAAGCCATAACCGACCCGATCAAGGTAACGCAATTCATCGTCAGGAATACTATCAACACGCAAGGAGCTTAGCGCTTCCGAAGTGAACTCGGCTTTCTCAGCGGGGTGCGCCGCGCGATGTTCGAATTCATGAAAGCAGCCGGTGTGGTCGTTGTGCGAATGCGTCGCTAGTGCGATCGTTTGGTGCCCAAACAAGTCGGTCACTGCCTCGCGTAAGCTACATATCCCCAGCCCTGAATCGACCAGTAAGTCACGATCACGGCCACGAATATGCCAGATGTTGCAGCGAAGGAGTGGCACCACATGGGGTTCCCACAGTAGCGTGATGTCCTCATCAACCTTGCGGCGTTCGTACCAGTTTTCTGCAATTTTTAACGGCATTATTAATCTTCCCTATTGTTTTTAAGATCATCCAATATTCGTTTGAACTGAAGCGCTTGGCTGTAGTATCGGAAAACATTTGTCATACAAGAGTGTAAAAAAGAAGGTATACACTACGACGAAACTCATCATTCCAAGATCCAGTAGCACGGTTTCCCACAATGACATCCCCAACCACCACATCATGATTGGCAGAGAGGTGAGCAGCAGAATAGTCTCAAACCCGATAGCATGGATAGCGCGACCAAGCAGTGTTCGTTCCGTAGGAATTCGTCCGTGACGGGCATCGACACGGTCGTAAATGTTGTTGTATATCAGGTTGATGATCAGTGCCTTAGTACTCAAAACTGCAGCCAATGCGACAGTATCCGTTGCAGCCCGCTCAAAAAGATACGACAGTGCAACGCCAAAGGTTGCGACCAGTACCAGTTCAAACATGACGGCGTAACGAAGACGATCCCAACCGCTACGAATAACAATCTTATTGCTCATTTTGATTTCCAGAGTAAAAAGTAACAAACGAACGCAGAGCATTAACGATGTTGTGAATATATTAAAATTAGATATCATCGACATTATCGATACTTTATCTCAGAGACTATTCGCATGATCAGCCTGGACCAACTTGAAGCGTTTATTGCTGCGGCGGAAAAAGGGTCTTTCTCTGCCGCCGCGAGACACCTTGGAAAAGTGCAATCGACAATCAGTAATGCGGTGATTAATTTAGAGCTTGAAACCAACTTGCAGCTCTTTGACCGCAGCCAGCGGAGCCCTACATTAACGCCAGCGGGCAGGGCGCTCATTGACGATGCGAAAAACGTTATCAAGAGCCACTATGAATTTGTTGCGCATGCCTCTTCGCTCACGAGCTTGTCAGAAACACACCTGTGCTTGGCGATTGAGCAAAGCACTTGGAATACCGCACTAGAGTCGATACTCGAAGAATTTGAACAGAAATACCCTTATATAACCTTGGAGCTCTTGGACCCCGGAGCAGGGGATGTTGCTGAGTTGGTACGGGAAGGTCGAGCGAATATCGGGTTGATGATTGCTCAAGATATCGCGCCAGCTGGGATCAATTATCAAGGGATTGGGCATTCCACTTTGCAAGCGGTGTGCGCCCCAGAGCATCCGCTTACCAAACTTCAACCGGTTAAAGAATCTCATTTACGACACTATCGGCAGCTGATTACCCACAGCCGTAGCCAAAGCGAGACGGTCTATGAGCGCAGAAAACAGAGCGCTAGGGTTTGGCTATTGGAAAGCCCTCACGTAACGGTTGACCTTGTGGTAAAAGGCTTGGGGTGGTCACTGCTGAGTCAGGTTGTGATTGCTGAAAAACTGTCGAAAGGTGAGCTTGTGTGCTTGGAACTTTCCTTTGAAAAAGCGCATATTCTTCAAGGCGTTGATGTTGTCTGGTCGCAAACTCAGCACTTAGATGCCGCTGGAAACTGGATGCTTGAGCAGTTGCAAGATCTGGTTATGGCTACGATAGAGGGACGGTAATACGACATACTCGCTCACAGTTAGTTTAGTTACACCCCTTGTCGAGCTCTGTTAAAATATCGGTACGACACTTATTTCAGTGGCTTACGTTTAGGATCACTCAATCATGCCAGAACATTTTGCAAACTATATAAGAATTGGCCGTTACAAGTGCTTTGAAAACTTCTCTGTGGATGGGCTGAAGCGAGTTAATCTGATTTCAGGTAAGAATAATGTTGGTAAAACGGCGTTGATGGAGGCGATGTATGTCACTTCACTTGCAAAGGATGTTCCTCATTTATTCGCTAGCTTTTGGTTGCTTCATCAAAATCGGAATAGAGCAGAAAGTGTTGAGCAAGCGCTAACCGATGATGATCTTGTAGCTCATATTAAACAACATTCGGAGCTTATTAACTGTAAAACGAATTTGAATGATGTGTCTTTCGAGTATCAAAAACCAAAGCTTGAAAAGTTGTATATTTGCCGGATCAATGACAGAGAAACAGTTTTCACAGAAGGTGAAGTAAATATCGCTTCAATCATCAAAAGTATGAAGGCCATTGATGACGCTAGTTTCATCCCAAATGTTCGGGATAGTCAGGCAGACATCATTTTTGCTTATGCACGTGTACAAGAAAAAGACCGTGAATCAGACGTGAATGCATTTGTCACGCGCTTCGATGATTCCATTGAAAACGTCAAAGTGATTGGTGACGCCGTTCAATGCAAAGTGCCATCACGGGATGGTGGTTTTGAATACCGATCTTTGAATGAGTTCGGCGATGGCCTGAGGCATTACCTATCCGTTATTACGGAGTTATTTGCAGCTGAAAATACGTATATCTTCATCGATGAACTAGACAACGGCATCCACTACACGCTTCTAGATCAGCTTTGGGAAATCATTCTAACGCTCTCAAAGGAACTCAATGTTCAGGTGTTTGCAACCACACACTCGAAGGAATGCATCGAGTCTTATTGCCGTGTCGCCAAAAAGTTAGATGAGCGGGAGGTGAGTTTAATTACCTTGGTGAAAAACAAGTCTCAGCAGATTAAGGCAATCGTTCGTGACTTTGACATGCTAACCGATAGCATTGACGACAATCGCGAGGTACGTGGCTGGTGAAAGTAGCAATTCTGCATGAGGGCACGGAAGACTTTGAGTTAATGAAGCAGCTAGCGAATAGCCTTGGATATGATTTTGATGGGATGGTTGAACCCTATAAAATCGGCAGAAAAAGTAATTTTTTCAAGGCTGGTAACACTGATTATCGGGAGCTTATCCAGCAAATTGAAGCGGATCAAATTGATAAGGTACTGTTTGTATTAGATGCCGATGATCCTGCCAATGACCGAATTTATGGCGGATATGAAAACACACAAAAAGCGCTGAACACTATAATTGATGAGTTAGTTTTGGGGTCTATTGCTCAATCCTTTATCTGCTGTAATCCTGAGACGAAGCTGGGCAATGTTGAATCTTTGTTACTGTCCACGTTGGATGATGAGAAGAAGGCCTGTATCGAACATTTTCTGAAGTGCTCCGAGTTTGGTGCGCCAGATGATGCTAAAGCCGTGCTCAATAGCATTTATCAAAAAGGTTTCCCGAGAGCGCCCTACAACTATGACCACGAAAACTTTGATGAGCTGAAAGAGAAGTTAGGCTGGTTGCTAACACCATCGACTTACTAATTACTATGCCCAATACCACTCCACAAACAGACAACCCCGCCGAAACCCGAATCCCCGTTACAGTCCTAACCGGCTTTTTAGGCAGCGGCAAAACCACGCTACTCAACAACCTACTACAGCCATCATTCTGGGAAGGCCGCTCGCAAACTCCGCCACTAACTGCGGTGATTATGAACGAGTTTGGCAGTGTCGGGATTGATCACCAATTGCTTGAAAAGATTGATGTGCCGATAGCATTGCTCAATGGTGGTTGTGTCTGCTGCGAGATTCAGGGAACACTCCTGCCTACTCTGAAAAACCTATGGATGGGAAGAGCCAGCGGTGTGGTGCCTCACTATGAGCGCATTATTATTGAAACCACCGGCGTGGCTGACCCAACCTCCATCATGGAGACATTACTCAACTCTAGCTGGGCTGCGCGTCGGTTGTACTTGGATGGCGTCGTGACCACGGTGGATGCGGTGTTTGCCGATCAGCAACTGGATGAAAATTTTGAAGCGGTGCGACAGGTCGCGACGGCTGATCGCTTGTTGCTAACCAAAACTGATCTTGCCGATGAGGCCATGGTGGCTCAACTCAAAGCGCGCCTGAATCAGTTAAACCCAGCGGCAAAGATTGTTCCCGTGCTGCATGGTGACGTAGACCCTGCCAATGTTTACAAACTACGTGCCTATCATCAGTCGCAACCCACTGAGACTAAGCAATGGCTGGCTGCCGATAAATTCCGTGCGATTACACCCGTAGCAGCGCCGCAGCATACCGGAATTCGTAACCCCAAATCGACGGCGTCACCCGGTGTCGATGGGCGTATTCGTAGTTTTTCCCTTATCTTTGATCAGCCGTTAGTGTGGCGAGATATTACCGATGCCATGACCGCGATGAATCTTTCCTGCGGCCCTAATCTGCTGCGCATGAAAGGGATTGTGAATCTACAGGAATCTCCCGATCAGCCGATGGTACTGCATGGCGTTCAGCACTTGTTTTACCCACCGGTTAAGTTGGCTGAGTGGCCAGATGACGACCATCGCAGTCGCTTTGTTTTTATTACGGCGGATCTCGATGAAACCGTGATTAGTAGCCTGCTAAAAGCGTTTACTCAAATCGTTAGTCAGTCCAGTGCTGAACAATGACCGGTTTAATATCTCCCCAGAAAGCGGTGTCGAATAACCGCAGCCTCCCGAGCTGCTAAGCATCATGGAATACTTCACAGAACTCGGCACGCTTGGCCTTTTCATCTCGGCATTTTTAGCGGCGACGATTTTACCCTTAAGCTCCGAACTTGTTTTAAGCGCCTTACTGCTAAGTGGTTTGTCACCCACTGTGCTGGTAATCGTCGCTACAGCCGGCAATGTGTTGGGCTCACTAACAAACTATGCCCTCGGTTACTGGGGTGGCATGGTTGTCGTGAAAAAGTGGTTAAAGATGTCGGAAGCTGATTTCCTGCGAGCAGAACAGCGCTTTAAGAAATACGGCATGCTCTCCTTATGCTTTGCTTGGGTGCCAATCATTGGTGACCCACTCACCGTAATCGCGGGTGTATTACGGATTCGTCTGCACTGGTTTCTTTTATTGGTGACCGCAGGGAAATTACTGCGGTACATCGTCATCAGTTATATGGTCTTGCAAGTCAATTAGTCAGTCTTTAAGGCTGCAGCCAACGGGCAGTTCTGAGGCCTTTCAGCGCCATTGCGATAGTCATTGAGTAATTGCTTGGAGCGCTTCGCCAATTGCTTACGGACTTCGCGGCGCTGCCCTTTAACGCGTGGAATCACCATATCGTCATAGGCCGTCGTCTGGTGCCGCATCCAAGCAATGGTCGCCGCTTCTGCGCGTTGCTCGATTGAAATCCGTTTGGTGCGTGCAACCGTTCCACTGCCAACCGGCGTGGCATGGTCAGCAATTTGTTTAGCCATCTCCACCGCAAGCGCAGCGTAAGCTGGTGCGAAAGATAAATAATCACGGACAGAGCTTCCAAAATCAGCAGCATAGGCGACTTGTTCTTTTTCGCGCCGCGCTCGACCCGCATCGAGTTTCTTTTGATAAGACGGATCGAGGCGTTCTTGCTCCAGTTCAGCGCGTAGCGCGGCGATTCTATCAGCTGGGGCCCAAATGCCTTTCGAGAAAAGTCGCCGGCCTTTTTTCTCTTTCATAGTCCAAGTTGGGCCGTCTTTCTTAATCCGTCGGCTCAGCGCCGCATCGCCGGGTTCAAGTAGCGCCCAAGTATCGGGGACTTTGATCGTTTCGCCCTTGGCATTAACAACGTGTCTTAGTTTAGGGGAGGGGCTGACATCCAACGTTTCAGTACTCATGTTAGGTCCGCACTAATTAAACGATCATAGTTGTCGTCGTTAAAGCGCATTTCTTCGCCGGTTTTAACATCGAATAACGAGCGATCCACCGTTGTAAGTTTGCCGAGGTACACATGAATGGCGCAGGAGTCTGTGTCGCCATCACGAGCAACGGAATGAATAGCGGTCGGACCGACCTGTAATACATCACCCGCCTTGACAACGATTTCGGTTTTTTTATCAATGCCACCGGCATCATTCCTCACCCACATGGCATTACGTTCAGCACCTTGGTAAACAGCTATAGTCGGAACCATCTGATGATCGTGGGGCGGTACTGATTGACCTGCCACAAACCGGCAATGCCAGATCGAGACCGTGTCATCCTCGAATAAAATGACATCATCTTCCTCAAATGTTGGTATCGTCTCGCTGACCCATTGGGGATCTTCTACCGTACCTTTCAGGATGGACTTCACCCGTGCTCTGGCATCAGTCTGCAGTGCAGCTTCTTTCAAATCCTCAACCAGTGAGTCAAGGTTAAAGGGTGCTAATTTCTCTTTCATCTTATTCACCTCGTGTGATTTCGGAACCAACTGTTATATAGGCTTGCTCGACATCCTTTTTGGCAATGGCTTCAACAATACTTAATTGAATCTCATTGTAAACACTACTCTTACTATCAGAGCTTTCCCCGAAACTATCAGAGCTACTATCCAAACTATCAGAGCTCTCCCCCCTCAGTACCAAGTGGAACTTCCGCCGACTACTAAAGTGTTTTGATGTCAAAATAGTACATAGGATGCTATTCGCGAATTACTAAGGGAGACAGACCCACTAGCACGGATTCATTATAAGCTCAGACTAGCATCTGTGGCATACTAGCTAAAAACCAACTTGACCAAACGCTATGAAACTAAAACAGTTGTCCATCCAAAATTTTCGGGGCCTTAAACAATTCGATGGTGTATTTAATGAAAGTATCAATGTCTTAGTGGGTTTGAATGGTTATGGTAAAACCTCGTTACTGGATGCCATTTCAGTGGGCTATGGCCAGTTTTTTTCAGCCATGGGCACTGGCGTTGATCGTGGTATTAGTGATCAGGAAATCCATCTGGCCAAGCATCGTGATCCCTCAGAGGATGGCGGGTTTAATATGGAACATCAGTTTCCGGTGACGATAGCATGCCACGCGTTTGATTCTTACATTGAAGATTTTCCGGGTGAGTGGCAACGTTCAAGAAACACACTCAAAGGTCGAACCACACAAGTTAAAACACTCAAAGATGTTGCTAAACGTTTGCAGGATAATGTGCAGGATAATGTGACGGTAGATTTACCTGTCTTTGGTTACTACGGCACGGGACGTTTATGGAAGCAGAAGCAAGTTTCCTCGCAAAAAGAAGCGTCGTTGAGCAGTACCAGCCGGCTTGAAGGGTATCGCGACTGCATGGATCCTGAGTCAAGTTATACGGCGTTTGCCAGATGGCTTCAGCAAGAGACTATTGCTGAGTTAGAAAGAAAGCTACGCGAGATTGAAAAGTCAGGCTTTTCGGATGATTCAATGATCAGAGAGCCGAGTGTGCGTGAGCTTCGGTTACTGGCAATTAGTCAGGCGGTGAATATCATGCTGGCACCATCTGGTTGGTCGAACATGCGTTACAGCGCCAGCGAAAAAGAGGTTGTCGCGACACATCCTGAGCAAGGGAATGTGGCGGTTTCTAAGCTAAGCGATGGTGTACGCAATATGATTGGTTTGGTGGCTGATATTGCTTATCGTTGTGTCAGGCTTAATCCGCACTTAGGAGGTGAAGCGGTCACTAAGACACACGGTCTGGTGCTGATCGATGAGGTGGATATGCACTTGCATCCTCAATGGCAACAGCTGGTGTTACAAAACTTATTAGAAGCATTTCCGAATATCCAATTCATCGTGACCAGTCACAGTCCGCAAGTTCTGACTACGGTAAGGAAGGAATCCGTTCACCTGATTCATTTGGAAGATGGTAAGGGCTGGACGCAAAACCCCATTGGCGAGACTTATGGTATTGCCAGCCAGGATGCTTTGCTTGAGTTAATGCAGGTTGAGCCACGCCCACCATTGGAGCGTGTGTTAAAGCTCAGGGAGTATATGAACCTGATTGATTTAGGGCAGCATACGACTGAGAAGGGTGTGATATTGCGGGGAGAGCTTGAAGTGCTTTATGGTAAGGGGCATGAAGAGCTAAACCGTGCCGACCGTAAGATTCGTCGTAAAGGATTGTAGCCTCATGCGATTTATCGAAAAGACGGAATTGGGCAGTAATGCCTTGGACAGGCAGAATAACCAAGGGCGGCCAACCACTAAGGAAGAAGCAACAGAGTGTTGGAATGGCTTTGGTAGAAAACGTGTGGTGCGAAATCAATTGCTTCTACAGCAGCAAGGTTTGTGTGCGTATACGGAGTGTAACATTAAGGCATTTCGGGTTACTCGGACTGCGACAGGTTCAACTGATCATGGCAGTCATATCGAGCATATAAAACCGAAGAGCCTATTTCCTGAGAGCACGTTTGATTATCACAACTTAGTGATCTCGGTGCTGGATGATTTGGATTTAAAGCGCCTCAAGCAAGACGTATTTGTGGATGAGTCGCCTGAGGATGACCTAAGCCATCGTGAGCTATTTGGTGGACACGCAAAAGATAATGAGTATGACGAGTTATTTATTTCACCGTTGGAAGCGGATTGTCAGGGGTATTTTCTCTATTTAGAAGAAAGTGGTGAGATTGTTCCTGCCTCGGAGTTGACTGATGAAGCGCTTGCTCGTGCCATACGAACGATTGAGCTGTTAAATCTCAATCACCCGTATCTTAAAAATCAGCGCCGTAAGCGCATGGCTGAGGTGGTTGCAGATATCGACCACCTCGAAACGCTAGACGAACAACGCTCAGTGGTTGCGGCAGAGTTGTTAGTAGGTGGTGATGGGGAGTTAGCTTCTTTTCCTTCTGCGGTTCAGGGCTTGGTTTCGTGAATGAATCCGTCCTACTTCATCTTAGCCTCACGGGGGTGACTAGCAAGTCGGTATCAAGCCGAAGCGTTATTTGGGATTTTTTAACTGGTTTAAGTTTTTGCGAACGATGGCTTTACTGAATTGCTCTGGGGTGAGACTAGGCTCAGACTTCCAGCGAATGCCTGAACTGATCCGCAATGCTGCTCATATCATTTTGTTTAAAACGATCATTGCCAACCAGCGAAAATGTTAATCGCAACGGTGGTGAGTCGCTAAATGCCTCCGAGCGCTTCAGCTGACCTTCCAGTGAAGCGGGGAGAAATGCCTGACAAAATCCCGCTTCCACAGCATCTCTGAGCGAGGCAACGGTCGCCGCTTCCAGTACCAGATTAAAGCCGCTGCTTGCCTCCCGCAGCTTTTCCAGAGCGCGATCCCGCAAGATGCAATTGGTGCTCAAAACGCCCGCGCGGATTTTGCCATCGGCCTCCATCGCATTGCCATACCAAGTCACTTCCTCAGTCCACAATGCATGGCCTTCCTCGTGGTTTGGCTCGCAGGCTAGAATCGCCATATCCAATGAGCCGGACTGTACACGTGGGCGCAATATGCGGCTGGGCTCAAGGCTAATACTGGGCGCGACATGGGGAAACTCCTGCTGGAAGATCGGCAACAGTTTGTTTAATAGCGTCGGTGCGTAATCTGTCGGTGCGCCAAAATTTAATGGCCCGCTCAGCTCG
This sequence comes from Leucothrix mucor DSM 2157, assembly GCF_000419525.1. Classification (NCBI taxonomy): domain Bacteria; kingdom Pseudomonadati; phylum Pseudomonadota; class Gammaproteobacteria; order Thiotrichales; family Thiotrichaceae; genus Leucothrix; species Leucothrix mucor. The sequence continues at coordinate 3,384,653 of NZ_ATTE01000001.1, read as the reverse complement.
CTACCACTGAAATCTCCCAATAGCTCGTAGTTGAGCTGCATTAGCACACAGCCTTTGCGACGCAGTGTTTCACCGGCTGAGGTGAGTACGATGCCTTGGTTATTGCGCTCCAATACGCGCTTGCCTAGCAGGCTTTCTAGCTTTTTGATCTGAACACTGATCGCGGCGGGCGTTTTATTTAAGCGTTCGGCGGCTGGCTTCAGGCCTTGCTCTTCCAGCACGGTTAGGAAGGTTTTGATTAGATTTAGGTCGATTGCGGGTTTCATATTCGGTTTTGATTGGCCGTTGTTTGCAGTTGAGTAGGCATAGCCTTTTAGACATCAATTATGAAGCTGCCTATAAGTTTCCGAGAAACTTCGGGCTGACTTTTGATGAAGAAAATTTCGTTGAAATCTTGGTAGATAAAACGGTAGTGGTAAATCTAATTTATTGGAAGCTTTGTTTGAAGTGCTTTATATTGAATGCAATGCATTCATTGAGTACAATGAAATCTATCTTTAGTTATCGGAGTGCTTAAACATGGCGATGCTCACCATTCGAAATATAGACGACTCAGTCAAAACACAGCTCCGTATCAGAGCGGCGGAGCATGGCTGGTCGATGGAAGAAGAAGTCCGTCGCATCTTGAAGCAAGCATTGAGCGCTTCAACGGTTAAAAAAGGTCTCGGCAGCCGTATTCACGAAACCGTAATGGCAATCAGTGGGCCGATTAATTTAGATTTGCCACCGCGTTCAATGCCACGTGCCGCACCTGATTTTTCAGGTGATCATTCATGATCTTGCTTGATACCAATGTCATTTCCGAACTAATGAAAGCGCAACCTGATGTCTCTGTGCTGTCGTGGATAGATGAACAGCTTGAAACGGACTTGTACCTTTGCGCGATTAGTAAAGCGGAAATCGAATGGGGAATTGGCTTACTCGATGATGGCAAGCGAAAGCAGCAACTTCAGCAAGCTGCGACTGCTGTGTTTGAGTTGTTTCCGGAGCGGTGCCTAGAATACAACTGCGATGCTGCATCCAAGTATGCCAATATCGCTATCTATACTCGCCAAGTAGGTCGTCCAATGAGTGTTGAAGATATGATGATTGCAGCCGTGGCTCGGTCAGCGGATAGTTTGCTGGTGACGAGAAACACTAAAGACTTCGATTTTTTGCCTGATCTGCGATTGCTCAATCCGTGGAATTACCTAAAGCAATAAACAGACCCAACGTTACCCGGAAGGAAATCACATGAATCATAATCTACAAACCAACAAACAAAACGCCATCGCCTTCTACAAAACCGCCTACCTTGGCGACCCGGAAAAAGCGGTCGAACTATACGTCGGTGATGACTACATCCAGCACAATCCAGCAGTAGGTGATGGCAAACAAGCATTTATCGATTACTTCACCGAAATGGATCGGGACTATCCAGGCAAGACGATTGAGTTTGTGCGTGCCATTGCAGAGGGTGATTTGGTTGCGCTGCACACTCATCAGGCTTGGCCAGATGGTGACGAGTACATCACGATGGATTTCTTCCGCTTTGATGATAACGGTAAAATCGTTGAGCATTGGGATTCGATTCAGGAGATTCCGGCCGAAACCAAAAACGGCAATCCGATGTATTGATAGTGCGATCAGCAAGAATCGATCATTAAATAATTATTGATCACTAATTGAAATTGATTAGTTTGCTTTAATGACCGTAAGCGCCGAAACTCCGAACGATCAGGCAACATCTGCAATGAATTCCGGAGGCGAAACATGCTGCAATTACCCACGACTATCGATCAAAAAAGCGTTAGAGCTTACCGCTTAAATCGCACCCGAGCGTTACTGGCTGAGTTCGGAATGGATGCGGCGGTGCTCTACAGCCCACTCAATGTGCGCTACACCACCGGCTGCCGCAATATGCAGGTTTGGACCTCGCACAACTTGGCGCGCTATGTGTTTGTACCGGTGAGTGGCCCGGTTGTGTTGTTTGATTACGGCGGCGCTAAACACTTATCGGGTGATCTTGAAACCATTGATGAAACGCGCCCGGCCAAAAGCTGGGACTTTTTCGGCTCGGGTAATCGGGCAGAAGAGCACGCGAATCAATGGGCGGATGAGATTGTTGATCTGCTGCGCTCCACTTGCGGCAAGGGCGCAACGCTGGGGATTGATCGGGCCGATTTACTCCCAACGTTGGCGCTGCAACGTCACGGGATTACCTTAAAAGATGCCAAAGCACCGCTGGAGGTTGCCCGCTCGATTAAGTCACCGGAAGAGATCGCCATTCTTAAAAATTCCATGCAAGTGTGTACCGATGCGGTGGCCTTTATGCGCTCGCATGCTGAGCCTGGCGTGACTGAAAACTTCCTGCTCTCGAAGCTGACGCAATACAATATGGAGCACGGCGGCGAAGTGCCGGAAACCCGCTTGCTGTCATCCGGCCATCACACCAATCCATGGTTTACCGAGACCAGCGACAAGATTATTGAAAACGGCGAAATGCTGGTCTTTGATACCGACCTGATCGGCCCCGATGGCATGTTTAACGATCAGACCCGCGCCTTTGTGGTGGGCGATAAAAAGCCGACCGATGAGCAGCGTCATTTATACAGTCAGGCCTACGAGCAGCTGCAGCACAATATGGCCTTGCTAAAGCCGGGCGTTGGCTTCCATGAGTTTGGTGAGAAATCGTGGAAAATGCCGGATATTTATGTGCCAAACCGCTATGCCGAGATCATTCATGGGATTGGTTTTGGGGTGGAGTATCCCTTGGTGTATTACCCTCAGGATCATGCGACGTGGCAGTATTCCGGTGAGTTTGAGGAAGGCATGACGGTCTGCGTGGAAAGCTATATTGGCGCAGTGGGTGGCGATGAAGGCGTGAAGCTGGAGCAGCCAGTATTGATTACCAACGAAGGCCCCGTGCCATTGTCCGATTGTCCATTTGAGGAGAGCTATCTGTGAAGCATCGTTATGATTACATTATTGTGGGCGCGGGAACGGCGGGCTGTGTGTTGGCGCATCGCCTCAGTGAGTCCGGTCAATATTCCGTGTTGTTATTGGAGCATGGTGGCAATGATCGTAGCTGGATTTTGCAGATGCCAGCTGGCCTGCGCTCTGCCTTTAAGCCCACCAGTCAATATAACTACTGGTTCAAGACGACCCCACAAAAGCACCTGAATAATCGTGAAATCGATCAGCCGCGTGGTAAGGCGCTAGGTGGCTCTTCGTCGATTAATGGCATGACCTATTTGCGTGGCAATCCGCGTGATTATGATGATTGGGCCGCGGTGGAGGGTTGCACCGGTTGGTCTTATGCCGATTGCTTGCCGTATTTTAAAAAGTTTGAGCGACGCGATGGCCCTGCGAATGCCTATCGCAATAATGCCGGTTTGGTTGGGGTGAAAGTTCAGCAACAACTTAATCCTCTCAATGCTGCCTTTCTAGAAGCAGGGCAGCAAGCGGGTCATGAGCTGACGGAAGATGTAAATGGCTTTAGGCAGGAAGGTGTCAGCCGCTTTGAAATGACGGTGGAAAAAGGCTATCGCAGCAGTTCGTCACGCGCTTATCTGCATGAGCAAGCGATGCGTGACAATCTGGATGTGGTGACTGGCGCGAAAGTGTTGCGGGTCGTGGTTGAAAATGGCCGCGCGACTGGTGTGGAGTTTGTGAAGGGTAAGCGCCAAGCCATTGTGTCGGCCGATAAAGAAGTGATTATGGCCGCCGGTGTGTTTGGTACGCCGCAGATTTTAATGCTGTCGGGCATTGGGCCGGAAGCGCATTTGCGTGAGCATGGTATTGACGTGGTTCACTCTGCGCCGATGCTGGGTGAGAATTTGCAGGATCATCTGGAAGCGCATATTCAGGTGGAAACGGATCAGCCGGTATCGCTCAATAAATACCTGAAGCCGCACCTTATGGTATGGGCTGGCATCCAGTGGTTTGCGTGGAAAGGTGGTGTGGCAGCGGTGAATCAATGTCATGTTGGGGCGTTTTTAAAAAGTGATGAGACGGTTACGCATCCTAATATTCAGTTCCACTTTTTTCCGGTGTTCTTTGGTGAAAACTGGATTCCGAATCCGGCTAAAAATGGCTATCGCTTAGGGGCCGGAACCATGCGCCCTGAAAGCCGTGGCACCGTGCGTTTGGCCTCTGCGAATCCCGATGATGCGCTACTGATTGATCCCAATTATCTAGCCACTGAGCGCGACCGTTATGAAATGCGTGAAGGCTTAAAGCTGGGGCGTGAGTTGTTGGCGCAAGCGGCCTTTAAACCGTTTCATCGCCGTGAGGATTTACCGGGTGAGCAGGTTCGTACCGATGCGGAATTGGATGAGTTTATCCGTAAAGATGCCTCCTCGGCGTATCACCCCTGTGGTACTGCGCGCATGGGGGCGGATGGCGATGAGCGTGCAGTGGTTGATTTGGAATTAAAGTTTCGTGGGATTGATGGTTTGCGGGTTGTGGATGCCTCGGTGATTCCGAGTGTGCCCAGTGCCAATATTAATGCCTGTGTGTTTATGATTGCAGAGAAGGCGGCGGATATGATTTTGGGTAATGCGCCACTGCCGCCGGAGTCTGTTGATTATCACCGCTCAAACTGATCAAGATAGGCTGTTCAAACAGCCCAAGCTTATACAGCCCAAGTACTATGAATTAAACGGAGAACGCTATGACTCGTCTTACCGAACGACTGATTGATGCAGCATGTTTTAAACGCCGACTGGCCACTGAAGATACCAAGCGCAAGGTTGTCGATTGGGATATTTGGGAGTGTGCGGATGCGGAGTTCAGTCATGATTATGATCGAACAGTATCCTTATATGTGAATGAGGGCAGTGCCGTTTTGAGCTTTGCCGATGGCTCACAAGTGGATTTGCAAGCGGGGGACTTTCTAACGATTGAGCAGGGCGCTAGCGCGGTGTGGGCGATTAGCTCGCCGCTGCGCAATAGTTATTGTTATCACTGAGTCTGATCGGCTTGGTTTTGTGGTGATGATGCCCAACAAAAAGACCGACCATGTGTTAATTCTACCTATTTTAACTGCCTGATTCGCTCAATCAGCAGTGTGACTCTTTTCTGACTGGCAGAATCAGCAGGCAAATGCCCGGTAATAGCCTCAACAAAGTCACGACTTTTTAGCAAGGCCGTAAACTGCTCTGAGAGGTAGTGTCTGACTACGTCATCCGCTTTCTGAATATTCGCCACAATCTCTGGTCTGCCATCTAGTACCGCAACAATATCTTCAATATCATGGCTCATCAAAAAGTCGCCCCGGCCCCGACCATAAAATGCAGCCAATTTGGTTGCCAGAAAATAAGCGGGCGAAACGAGCTTGATTGTTTCGCCTGTTGGCAAGCTGACCATCTCTGCCGTTTGAATAGCACCTTCATACCACGGATTACTAAAGCCCAGAATATTCTCATTTGTAGGCATCACATCCAAAATAACCTCTGCATTTTCCCAACGACACAGCGGTGCGCCGTCTTCCTGTGATTCGTGAAAACCACAAGCACGGAGCTGATCTGCTAGTTGGTAATACTCCATTCGGGTAGTTATTTGTGCGATAGCATCCACGTCACGTGTGACCCGAATTTCAGGGGCAGCGGGGTCAGTAATTAAAAGCCCTGTCGCGCAGCCTCCCAGGAATACTAGATCATTGGTTAACTCACCAAGGCTATTAGCGGCTGATGTCAGTATTTGAATATTAGGATGCATAACGCTCCTCATTTTCACTCAGACGTGCAGTTAGCTCACGAACTGCGAGCTGTCTTTCTCTGGCTCGCCCGACACGGATAGCGTCCACCAAAGCGAGTAATTCATAGAGTTTGTTATCTTGCTTTACTGCAAATGGTACCGACTTATACAACGGCGTCAAAGCGATTCCGCGTGTGTTGCCTTCACTATCAGGCCAGATTGGAGGTGGCTCCGCACTACCGGCAAAGTAACTAACCAATGGTTCAGCCGCATAGGCAGTTGTCAGTCCTCGTGTTAATTCACCTCGTATCGGAGGAAACACATAGCGTACACCATGAACTAAAAACTCCAATAGATTGCGGTGATTGACTGTCACTGATTGACCTTGCTTTACGGCCAACTGCGCGACAACACTTCGCTTAATACCGGCGTGAACCTCGGACATGCTCATACCCAGCTGTTTTGCTAAGCTTGCATAAGACCAAGACTCTGAGTCCAGAACCACTAATTTTAGTAAAATAACGATATCTTGAGGTTTTAGCATTGCCTTCTCTATTCGCGAATCACGAATATATACTAATACAGCATCAATAGAATGTCTGCTTTAAAACGAATACATCTAAAACAATAAACGGCCCCAATGCTCAGTGCCTTCTTCTGTTAGTTTCAAATCCACCTCCTGTTGTAGCTATATCAAGCGCGTCGATTTTTTTAGATTCAAAGGATCGATTTCTAACTCTCGTCTTGCAGCGCCCACATAAAACGACCTCCCCGATGTTGCTCTGTGCATACCTTGTAGGGTTTGATGTTTTAATTCTGCAATTAGAGCAAATATGGTCACCAACCAAACGAGTTCCCCTCTTCGAAATGAGCTTAACTGACTTCAGGCTCTTCGGGATTGTTTTATCTCTATTGCCGTGTACTTTAGCAATGTGTGAGTCATAGTTCTTGGTATTCAGTTGGCAATCGCAGATTGGGCAGTTTTTAAAACTGGCTTTACTAACTTTACGAGGATTAGGCTCTTTGGTTCTCGTATCTGGTTTATCTTTCCTGATACGCGCTAGTAGCGCTAGCGAATCAGTTATGAGCTTTCTGTCAGTTGGTGATAGCTCGTCAATGTTCACAAGTTCGTTAATTAAAGAAATAGCGATACTTAAGCCTCTGTCTTTGCTGAATTTCTTTGGTTCTAAATCGTTACTCACTTTTCCTCCTGATAACAGTTGAGCTTGTATGCAGAAGTGGACGAACCACTCTGCTATTTTGGGTAGTACTTAAGGGAGATTTTAATTAATTCATCCGGTTTTTCCAGAATATACTGTTCGGGGTAATCTTCCTTGCTTCGGATTATGGTTAAGCAGAATAACATCAAAAACGTTGTTTCGAGTTTATCCGGCAGTAAAGGAAAAGTTATGGTTGTGACTGGGGCCGAGCTAGGGTCTTCTAATGTGTGGTTGGTTGCTAGCATACAAAAAGAAGGAAAAGGCACAAGAGTGAATTACACATCAGGTAATTCCCTTTGGAAGCGGCACATAACTAAAATGAAAGGATGGGCTCGCGGTAAAACTGACTGCTGAAATATCCATCATTAAATAATCCGCGAAGACAACTGGCGAGCCGCTTGCACTAAATTTTTAGAGTAAGCTCTCGCCCGTTCGCTACTCAAATGCTCGGCATTAATCGCCGCACTGATCGCCGCCACCGGTTCATTACGCAAATTCAAAATGGGCGCAGCAATGCAGCTCACACTACGGTCGACCTCACCATCGGTGACTGCATAACCCAAGCGCTTGGCGCGCGCCACGCTATCCAGGTTCTGCTGCATATCGCCTTCCATTTCCGGATGGTTTTTTAGCTCGCTTTTAAAGTAGCGCTGCTGAAAGTCCGCCGGGCTCATCGATAAAATCGCCTTGCCCGAGGCTGATTGATGCAGTGACATAGTTTGCCCCGCATAAATACTAAAGGCATTACTGCTAGGGCTTTCTACCGTCGAGACTACGACCACTTTATTGCCCACCGGCACACACAGAAAGATTGTTTTATGAATCTCGTTTTTCAGAATCTCAGCGATTGGGTAAAAATACGGAATAATGCTCTGGCGTTTATAGATGGTTGAGGCCACCTGAAAAATGCCCGAGCCAATGCAGTAAGCCTTTTTTCGGCCTGGGTCCAGCGCAATAAATTGATGCGCAAGCAGGGAGTTAATCACCCGATGGCCCGTGGCTGGGGGCAGCTCAGTTTGTTCGCAAATCTCTGATAATGTTAGCGGATAGGCGGAAGTTGCCAGCAGATCGAGAATCTTCACGGTGCTATCAATGGCAGGAACTTTGGATTTAATACTCGTTTGCATACACAATTTCAGTTACAGGTTAGAAGGTGGCGTGTCGTTACTTGGGCGTTTTAACTGTCTGGCGCTAATCGCAGGCGGCTCATAATACGTTAAGTCACCGGAAAATGAAGATAATGATCTAGGATAACGTTGTCAATTAAATTCCATATATGGAAAAATAAATCTATATATGGAATTTAATTGACAGTCGTTTTTGCTATCTCTTAGGATGCAGTTCTTAACTAGGAGGGAGCCAGAAATGCGTACCTATACAAACTTTATTAACAACCAATTTGTGAGCTCTGAAAAGGGCACGCTACTGTCCGTTTATAACCCTGCAACGGAAGCGTTGGTTGGGCAGATCACCATGGCAACCACTGATGAGGCCAGCGAAGCGGTCAAGCTCGCGGCCGATGCACAAAAGGGCTGGCGCAAGCTGACCAGCATTGAGCGGGCTGCGTATATGCATAAGTTGGCCGATGCCTTAATGGCGCGCAAAGAATTGATCGGTGCGGCGCTGGCAGAAGAGTCCGGCAAGAGTCTGGAAGATGCGACCAATGAAGCGACCTATGCCGCTGACATTACCCGCTACCATGCCGAATGGGCGCGACGCATTGAGGGTGAAATTATCCCGAGCGATACGCCGTCTGAAAACCTGTTATTACAGCGCGAGCCGATTGGCGTTGTGGCATGTTTGATTCCGTTTAACTATCCGGTTTATACCTTGCTGCGCAAAATCGCACCGGCGCTAATCACGGGTAATACGGTGGTAGTGCGCCCGAGCAATAACACGCCATGTTCTGCCTTTGAGATTGCTAAAGCGGTATTGGATTCCGGAATGCCAGATGGCGTGGTGAATATCCTGACTATGGATCACGCAACGGCTGAGCGCGTTTGCACGCATCCTAAAGTCGGTATGATCACACTGACTGGTAGCGTGGGCGCTGGCCGTAAAGTACTGGAATATTCACAGGTGAATATCGCCAAATCCTCATTGGAGCTGGGTGGTAAGTCGCCTGCCATTGTTGAGGCCGATGCCGATCTTGAAAAAGCCGCCCGTGAAATTGCCGGTTCAAAAACCACTAACTGCGGACAGCTGTGCACGGCGATCGAGCGGGTGTATGTGCACGAGAGTGTGTATGAGCGTTTTGTTGCCTTGCTGCGTGGCCATTTAATCCAGTGCAAGTTTGGTGACCGCAGCCACAACCCGAAACACATGGGGCCACTGATTAATGAAAACGCGCGTTTAAACATTCACCAGATGGTTGAGCGTGCGATTGATGACGGTGCCAAGCTGGAAGTGGGTGGTTACATCCCCGAAGGTAAAGGCCATTTCTACCCGCCAACATTGCTGACCAATTGCCGTCAGGATATGGAAATTGTGCAGGAAGAAATCTTCGGCCCGGTACTGCCTGTATTGAAATATAGCGATGTGGATGAGGCGCTGGCGCTGGCGAATGACCATCAGTTTGGTTTGGCTTCGGTGATCTATACCGAAAACTATCGCACGGCCATGAAGGTCGCGAATAATATCGAAGCGGGTGAGATTTATATCAACCGTACCCCTGCTGATCCATACCAAGGCTATCACGCGGGTTGGAAGCGCTCAGGCCTCGGCGGCGATGACGGCAAGCACGGCATGCTGGAATTCACACAGACCCGTTTGGTGGTTCTGAATTACTAACAGTTAAGTTAAGTGGGGCCTTAATCGTGAGGCCCTTAACCCCGACGCGCGTATCGTCAATGTTCAATATACGCAGCACGCTCTTGGAGGAGTACAACATGGCTACCGCTATTGGTCAGGCAGTTCCGACTGCACGCACGTTTGATCTGAAACGTTATTTTCAGTTTTTCCTTTTGCTATTGGCCGCTGGGGCAATTTACCCATTGCTTTATTTGCGCCAAAACTTTGAAACGCCGATCCTTGAAGCGTTTCAGATTACCAGCAGTGATTTAGGTAACTATTACTCGATGCTGGGGGTGATGTATTTCTTATGTTATGTGCCAAGTGGCTGGTTGGCCGATCGTTTATCGCCACGCTTATTGGTCACGGTGTCGATGATTGGTACCGGTGCATTGGGTTTATGGTTTGCCTCAATTCCATCAAAAGAATTGCTGGTGTATATCTTTATGGCTTGGGGTATTGCGGCGGGTTTAACCTTTTGGGCGTCCATGCTAAAAGGCGTAAAAATGCTGGCTCAGAAAAGTGAGCAGGGCAAGTTCTTCGGGATTTTGGATGGTGGCCGTGGCTTGGTTGAAGCCATCTTGGCGACCATTGCGATCGGTATTTTTGCCTACGCACTGGAAACCAAAGGCCAAAGCAATACGGTTGCGTTGCAGCAAGTGATTTACATGTATTCCTATACCTGTATTGCGATTGGTGTATTGGTGTTCTTATTCTTGCGGAGCTCGCCAGAAGAGGTCACTGCGGAAACGAAGACGGCGAGCAAAGGCAATTTACTGGCAAACCTGAAGTTCCTCGCCAAGATCCCTGAGTTGTGGATGGTCGCATTGGTGATCTTCTGCGGATACCAGCTGTTCTGGGCAACCTATTCATTCTCCGCATTTATGCAGGAAGGTAATGAAATTACAGCCGTCACCGCAGGCTTTATCACTGTGGCTAAGCTTTGGATGCGACCCATTGGCGGGATTGGTGGTGGCTTCTTAGGCGACCGCTACGGTAAAGAAAATATATTGGCGATTTGCTTGTTAGGCGCGTCGCTGGGATTAGTGTTGTTGATGGTGATTCCGCAGTTGCAGACGATTTACTTCCTGCTAGCGGTGGTACTGCTGATTGGTGTGTTGACCTATGCCATCCGTGGTTTGTATTGGGCGATTTTAGATGGCTGCGATATTCCACTGCATGTGACTGGTTTGGCCATTGGTGTGGTCTCGTTGATTGCTTACACGCCAGACATCTTTCTACCCCAAATTAATGGCTTTATTGCCGCACGTTATGAGGGCCTCACTGTATATCATCTCTATTTTGGTTATATTGCCATTATGGGGTTGATCGGTGCAGTCGCCGCTCTGAAACTAAAATCTATGATCGCTAAAAAGCAGGCAGTCTAATGAAAATTGTATCTTGTGAAACGTTTATTGTTGCAACACCACCGCCCCATGTGGGTGGTATGTACTGGATATTTGTCCAGCTAAGAACCGCCTGTGGTATCGAAGGGATTGGCGAAATTTACGCCGCAACTTTCCACCCGAAAGTGATGACGCATGCCATTGACGATGTGTTTGAGCGCTGCCTGCAAGGCAATGACCCGCACCACGTTGAGCGCTTCTATCGTGAAGCCTTTTCCAGCGGATTTACCCAGCGCCCCGACTTAACCATGATGGGAATTGTCAGCGGTTTGGAAATGGCCTGCTGGGATATTATCGGTAAGGCGGCGGGCAAGCCCGTATATGAATTAATCGGCGGCAAAGTGAATGATCGCCTGCGCTCATACACCTACCTTTACCCGAAAAACAAGCACGGCGATTATGACTACGACAATGTTGAGCTTGCCGTTGAGTGCGCATTGGAAAACAAAGAAAAGGGCTTTACTGCGCTGAAGTTTGATCCGGCTGGCCCTTACACGGCGTACTCCGGTCACATGCTGTCGCTGGAGGACATGGATAAAAGTGCCACCTTCTGCCGCCGCATTCGCGAAGCTGTGGGTAATAGCTGTGATTTGTTGTTTGGTACGCATGGCCAAATGGTGCCTGCTTCCGCGATTCGCTTGGCGCGTCGCTTGGAAGAGTTCGACCCGATGTGGTTTGAAGAGCCGGTGCCACCGGGTCAAAGTGAAGCCATGGCGCGCGTGGCCGATCACACCACCATTCCGGTAGCCAGCGGTGAGCGCTTGACCACGAAATATGAATTCCATGATTTGTTAAAGCATGGCGGTGCCTCTATTTTGCAGATGAATCTGGGACGCGTTGGCGGCATTTTGGAAGCTAAGAAAATTGCTAGCATTGCCGAGGTGTACTACGCGCAAATCGCACCGCATTTGTATAACGGCCCAGTGGGTGCCGCGGCCAGTATGCAGCTTGCCGCCGCGACGCCAAACTTCCTGATTCAGGAAAGCATTGGTACCTGGGATGGCTTCCATGCGGAAGTGTTGCAGGAGAAAATCGAGTGGAAAGATGGCTACATTATTCCATCGGATAAGCCAGGCTTGGGTGTTGAGCTGAATATGGACGTGGTACGGGCGAATTCACCGTACACCGGCAAAGCATTGCACTTGAGCATGGCCGCAAAGCCTTATGACTACACGGTGCAATCCTCAATCCATTGGAAAGACAGTCCGGAGCGCTAATGAGCATGGAATACGATTTTATTATCGTTGGGGCCGGGTCGGCGGGGTGCATACTCGCTCACCGACTCAGCCAGTCGGGCCAGTACAGCGTATTGCTACTGGAAGCAGGCGGTAAAGACACTTCACCGTGGATCAAGCTGCCGGTGGGCTTCTCCAAAACCTACTACAACCCGAAGTACAATTACATGTACTACAGCGAGGAAGAGCAGGGCATGGCGGGGCGTAAATTGTATGCGCCACGCGGAAAAGTGCAGGGTGGCTCCGGCTCGATTAATGCGATGATTTATGTGCGTGGCCAAGCCTCTGACTTTGATGATTGGGCAACGGCGGCAGGGGATCAAAGCTGGTCGGCAGAGGCGGTATTGCCGTATTTTAAAAAGCTGGAAAAACACCCGCTAGGGAATACTAAATATCACTCCAGTGAGGGTTTGATTGGTATTACGCCGATGCTGGATAAGGCGCACCCGATTTGCCAATATTATCTGGAAGGGGCCAAGCAGTTGGGCTATCCGGTTACTCAGGATTTTAATGGCGAGGCTTTTGAAGGCGCAGGCATTTACGAGACGAATATCGAAAATGGTCAGCGCGCTTCCAGTAATACGGCTTACTTAAAGCCTGCATTGCGCCGTGAGAATCTGCACTTTAAGCATAGCGTAATGGCGGAGAAAATCACGCTGGATGACAATGGCCGTGCGACCGGCATTCAGGTGCAGATTGATGGACGCAGTGAAACGTATTTGGCACGTTATGAAGTGATTGTGGCAGCGGGTGCAGTGGACTCTCCCAAGCTATTACAGCTCTCGGGTATTGGTGATGAAGCACTATTGAGAACGCACCAGATTCCGGTGCGTAAGCATTTGCCAGCGGTGGGTGAAAATCTGCAGGATCATTTGTGTGTGAGTTATTACTACCGCGCCAATATGAAAACGCTGAATGATGATTTTCGTTCGCTCTGGGGGCAAGCGAAAGCAGGCTTGCAATACCTGTTAACGCGCGGCGGGCCATTGTCGTTAAGTGTGAATCAGGCTGGTGGTTTCTTTAAGGGAACGGCGGATGAGGTGGAGCCTAATATCCAGCTCTACTTTAACCCCATGTCGTATCAAATCCCAAAAGATCCAAAAGCAAAGCTGACTCCCGAACCGTATTCTGGCTTTTTGCTGGCGTTTAATACTTGCCGGCCAACCAGCCGTGGCGCGATCAAAATAGCTTCGGCCAAGCCGGAACAAGCGGCATTGATTATGCCGAATTACCTCTCAACACAGAAAGACATTGATGAGGTGATTCAGGGTAGTCGTTTGGTGCGTCATATTATGAGCGCACCGGCTTTGCAATCGGTAACCGAGGAGGAAGTGATTCCCGGTGATGCCGTGAGTAGCGATGAAGAAATGCTGCAATATTTTCGCGATAACGGTGGCTCGATTTACCACCTGTGCGGAAGCTGCGCGATGGGCACGGATGAGCAAACGTCGGTGGTGGATAGCCGATTGCGCGTGCATGGCGTAAGTGGTTTGCGAGTGGTGGATGCGTCTGTTTTTCCGAATATTACTTCGGGCAATATCAATGCGCCGGTGATGATGGTGGCGGAGAAGGGCGCTGAGATGATTTTGCAGGATGTTCGTGCTTGAGTGTTAAAAATAGCGACTGATAGGTTTTAAACCATCAGCCGCTATCGGTTTACGATTACTCAGTAGGGCAAGGCATACCCGCTACGCCCCATGCCAAAATATCATTCACATGATCTTGAATGGTAAAGGGTGCTGGTTCGCGATTGCCACCGGGATGCCATCCCCAAAACACTGGCCCATTTCTGCTGGCATCGTGCTGCAAGTGTTCTGCGATTTCCATATAACCCGCACGACCACCATTGCGCTCCGGGTCTTTTAACTGCTCACAAATCTCTTTGGATGTTTTACCAAACCACTGAAACTTCACTGGCGCTAATGACCAGGGAATACCATATCGCGGTGCATGGTTTGGCTCGGTATTGGTGTCTTTGCTGGTGACATGGCAAGTCATACACAACACGGCTTCAGCACCCATGCGGCTATTACCCGCATTGATGTTCATGCCATGCGGCTGTGTTTTTCCATAGCTTGGGCCAGACCACATTGGGACATTATCTTCACCCACATGGCAGTTGGCGCAGCGTGGGTGCGAGGTGACTTGGTACACGCGTCCCCAAGCTTCCAGTCCTTTTTCTGGCGTGATGCTGCCATCTTCGGGTGGATTGATTGCTACGTGGTTAGCATCCCCAGCTGAGGTGTTGCCTTGCTCTGCAGTCTCTCCTGCCGCAATCGCTAAGCTAGTCACGCCAGCCACACTCAAAACCGCAGCGGCGATTACTCCAGCCCATAATGCAGGCTTGCCAGTTTCAGGCTTTAAACTTTTCATCGTCGCCACTCCTATACAAAATCAATGTGTTTGTTAAATGGCATTTCGCGGATGCGTTGTCCGGTTGCCGCGAAGATCGCATTGGCCAGCGCGGGCGCAGCCGGTGGCACGGGTGGCTCACCAATTCCCCGAACTTCCTCAGCATTCTCCAACGCATGCACAATGATCTCCGGACACTGATGCATGCGCATCGCTTCATGCTGGTGGTAATTGCTCTGCTGCACCATGCCATCGGCGAAGGTGATTTCGCAATTCATGGCATGGCCTAAGCCCCAAACCACACCGCCCTGAACCTGGTTTTCAAAGGCAATCGGGTCGATCACTTTGCCGACATCGGCAACGATATACACCTTATCAATGCGAATGCCGCGATCGGTGTTAGTGACTTCCACGACCTCTGCGACGTAAGTACCAAACGACTGAACCAGTGCAATACCACGGCCTTGGTTTGGCCCCATATCGGTGCCCCAGTTGGAGATTCTGCCAGCGGTTTCTAGTACAGTTTTGGCGACAGGGTTATTAATCAAGCGCAGACGCTCAGCCAGTGGATCAGCACCTGCTGCATGAATTAGTTCATCAATAAACGACTCTGCAAAAAAGCCTGCGGAAGAGGCTCCAACCGAACGCCATGAGCTTGTTGGTGCCAGCTCTGGCACGCGATAGGCACGCACGCGTAAGTTCTCAATCGCGTAGGGCATATTCCAAGCACCGGCTGGGATCTGTGCATCGGGCCCCGGTAATGGCATCCCCATACGGCCTGACTGCGACGCTGAAGCTGACACGCTGGCAATGCTCAAATCGGCCGTTTCAACCTTGCCACCGGCTACGCTGCCAGTGCCTCGGCTCATGGTAATCTGGCGAGCAAAGTCGTGAGCAAAATCTTCCTCGCGGCTATAGGTTAGCTTGATCGGAACGCCCGGCATGGCTTTAGCAATTTCAGCCGCTTGCTTCACATGTTCAAACTCTAAACGGTGGCCAAAGCTACCGCCGCCATATTGGTTATGCAGGTGAATTTTATCTTCAGCGTAGCCAGTAATTTTCGCCACCTGAGTCACGGCAATGCGTGGGATCTGGTGCGATACCCAGACATCAATGCGCTCATCCGTCATTAAGATCGTGGCGCTTAATGGCTCCAATGGCTGATGGGCAACATAGGGCGCGCGGTATTCGGCTTCAATCGTGCTGCCGGTATGCAGGCCGTTTTCTACATCGCCATCGTGCCGCCATTCTTTATCTAAGCGCTCGGGCGTGAATGAGTCGCTGACTTCTTTCCAGTGCGCATCCATTTCCGCAGGGTAAGGTGCTTCGCCCCATTCAAATTTAATCGCGTTCGCCGCTTTAATCGCGCGCCAAGAGTTGTCGGCAATCACCGCAGCGCCGCCAGTAATTGGGATGATTTTCTCAACGCCGCGCATGGCTTTGGCTGCTGAGTCATCCATCGACTTCATCTCGCCGCCTAAGCGGGGATTAGTCTTCACCGTGGCATAGCGCATATTGTCCATTTTCAGGTCAATGCCATACTCCAGTGTGCCGGTGGATTTGGGGATAATGTCGAGGCGTTGGCTGGGCTTGCCGATTAATTTCCACTTGCTAGGGTCGCGTAACTTCTCGACTTTAACCGGTTGGATTTTCGCAGCTAAAGCGGCTAGCTCGGTATAAGGAATTGAGCTGCCATCGGGCAAATGCACGGCGGCTGAGCGGGTGGTTAACTGGCTTAGCGGAATACCGGTTTTATTGGCGGCGGCTTGCTTTAAAGTTTCGCGAGCCGAAGCGCCAGCAGCGCGTAACTTCACATAGCTATCGGGCGTTGAACTGGAGCCACCCGTGACTTGTAAGCCCAATACTTTAATCAGGGAGGTCGCCACGGTGCGCGTGGTATCCGCCGCAAAGCTGTGGTCCGAAGTCATAAACGGCACGGCATCATTTGCGAGTGCATGGTTCCAATAGGCTTCGCTCGGTACGCCGGGGCTGGTAGTAAATTGGTCTAAATCTACGTCCAACTCTTCGGCGAGTAGCAGCGCTTGCATATGGCGCGCGCCTTGGCCGAGATCGGTATGCGGCGCGATGAGGGTAATGCCCTCGGGGCCAATTTTCACCCAAGGATTAAAGGTCGCCTCATCGGGCTTAAGGTCATCAGTTAATGGATTGTTTGGGTCACGCTTGACCGCATAGGTGCCGAACGCCACTCCGCCAGCGATTGCCAGCGAGCTAATCAAAAACGTGCGGCGGGTAATCGTTCTTAACTTACCCATGCTCAGCTTCCCTTCAGCGCTTTGCCAGCGCTTTTAACCGCCGCACGAATGCGAGGGTAGGTACCGCAGCGGCACAAGTTGGCCGACATCACCGAGTCGATCACTTCATCGGTTGGCTCTGGATTGCGCTTGAGTAAATCAGCTGCCGCCATAATTTGGCCAGACTGGCAGTAACCGCACTGCGCCACCTGATGTTCGATCCACGCTTGCTGCACGACATGCAAGGCATCCGGCGTGCCCAAGCCTTCGATGGTGGTGACTTCGCCATTGACTAAGCTCGCAGGCATTTGGCAGGAGCGTACCGCAAGGCCATTAATGTGGACGGTACACGCGCCACACTGGGCAATGCCGCAGCCGTATTTAGTGCCGGTTAAACCGATTTCATCCCTGAGCACCCATAGCAGTGGCATATCATCTTCAACATCCACGTCATAGGGGATTCCATTTACTGTTAGCTGCATGTGTTTATTCCATTTGTTGCTTATTTGGTTTTTTGATTTAAAGCCTTAGCCCGACAAGGTAGCATTATTGCACTAAATGGGACAGTGACGGAGCTAAGGACAGATTGGGGTGCAGGCATTATGCTTTGCCGGAAAACATATCTGCCGACAACAAATAATCAATCACCACCCGCGTGCGCTGGGGCATCTGCCGGCGCGATGGATAAACCAAAGCCAGTACCAGTGTGTCACTCGCAATTGATGGCATCACATTTACCAGCTGCCCAGCATTTACCTCCTGCTGCACCATCGACGGAAACAGCGCTCCAATCCCCAAGCCATTTACCACCATTTGCTGCATCATTAGTGGTGCATTGCAGCGGTAAAAACCCTTTGGGCGAATCTCCAGCGGCACATCGTTTTCACGCATGCGCAGCACATCATCGAAGCTGGTTTGAATCAGCGTTACCCAACGGCAGTTTTCCAGCGCTTCAATCGTTTTCGGCATGCCGACTTGCTCCAGATAGCTTGGGCTGGCGAATAGGGCAAGTCGCTCCTCATGCAGCGGTCGGGCAATCATCGAGTCATCCATAGTTGCGCCGACCCGAATGCCTAAATCGATCTGGTCATCAATAAAGTCCAGCTTGTCATCACTTAAAATAAGGTCTAAATGCACCTCAGGGTATTGTGCTTGGAAGCTCGCCAATATCGGGAGAATACGCTTATGGGCCGTGTCGTGATTCATGGTAATGGCGACGCGGCCGCTGGGGATTTCCGGGTGCGTAATGGACTCCACCTTTTGCAGAATATCCGGCAGTTGTTGCGCTTGCTCATACACATTCCGACCTTCGGAGGTGACTGTGAGCTTGCGGGTTGAACGCTGTAGCAGGCGCACATCTAATACCGTTTCCAGCGTTGCGACTTGCTCACTCACACGGGAGCGGCTGGTGTTGAGCTTGCGCGCAGCGGCGGCAAAGCTGCCCAAATCAACGACGGTGGCAAATACCGCCAGCAGGCGTAGGTTAGCAAAATCCATTGTACTCATAATCAGACCAATCTATTCCAAATTAGGGTGCTTATCGGTTCGCTTAGTTTGCTCCATACTCGTCTCACTTTCCACACTCACTTATAGGAAAACAGAATATGATCGCTATCACAGGTGCTACCGGTAAACTGGGCCGTCTCGTTATCGAGAGCTTATTGAGCAAAACAGAGGCTTCAAACCTTGTCGCGCTAGTGCGTAATCCACAAGCCGCTGACGATTTGAAAGCATTAGGCTTACAGGTTCGCCAAGCGGACTACGATAAGCCAGAAACCTTCACTACTGCACTGGAAGGCGTGAGCAAATTGCTGCTGATTTCAGGCAGTGAAGTGGGCAAGCGCGCACAGCAGCATCAAGCTGTGATCGATGCAGCCAAAGCGGCTAAGCTTGAATTGTTTGTTTACACCAGCCTGCTACACGCCGATACCAGTAAGATGATGTTGGCCGATGAGCACAAGGTGACTGAAGCGGCGATCAAGGCGACCGAGCTGCCAGCGGTGATTTTGCGTAATGGCTGGTACACCGAAAACTACGTCGAAAGTGTTGGTGGTGTATTGCACGCCGGTGCCGTTGCAGGTGCTGCAAAAGATGGTGTAATGAACACCGCAGCGCGTAAAGACTATGCCGAAGCCGCTGCCGTGGTGCTAACCGCTGCACAGCCAGAGATTGGACGTGTGTACGAGCTGGCAGGTGATGAAGGCTTTACACTGGCACAGTATGCGGCGGAAATTGCCAAGCAAACGGGCAAAACTATTAACTACGCCCCAATGAGCCAAACTGAGTTTAATGATATGTTGGTCGGTGTTGGACTGCCAGAAGGCCTTGCGGCGATGCTGGCAGACTCCGAAGCGAATGCTGCAGAAGGCAGTCTGGCCGATAACAGTGGTGACTTGAGCGCACTGATCGGACGACCCACAACGCCACTGGCTGAAACATTAGCCGCAGCTTTAAACGCTCAGTAAACTAATCCAGAGATACCACCTTTAAAGGTAACGAGAGAATACACGTGAACATAGCAATCACCGCCGCGAGCGGACAATTAGGCGAAGCAATCGTTAAAGCCACCTTGGCCATACTACCCAAAGAGAATGTGATCGGCTTGGCAAGAACACCGGAAAATGCCGCACATCTCGGCATCGAAGTGCGCCCTGGTGACTACAACGACAAAGGCGCGTTGGAGCAATCACTGCAATCGATCGATACCTTATTACTCGTCTCTGGCATGGATGCGCCGGATAAGCGCATCGGACAACATCGCAATGTGATTGAAGCGGCACGCAATAGCGGCGTAAAAAAGATCGTGTATACCAGCGTGCAGGGTGCTGAAGAGGGTACTGCTTTTTCTCCCATTATCCAAAGCAATCGCCAGACCGAAGACGACGTTCGCAATAGCGGGTTGGATTGGGTGATCGGCCGCAACGGGATTTATATCGAGCCCGATGTGGAATACATCGAATCCTACAAAAAAGCCGGTGGCATCACCAATTGCGCAGGCGATGGAAAATGTGGCTACACCACGCGTCCAGAGCTGGCTTACGCCTATGCGCGGATGCTGACGGAAGCAAAGCACAACGGCCAAACCTATAACTTAAATGGCGAAGCGCTGACCCAATACCAACTGGCTGAATACCTTAACGGCGCGTTTGGTACCTCGCTGACTTATACCTCGATGTCGGTGGAGGCGTATCGTGAAGATCGTCAGGCTGAACTGGGTGATTTTATGGGTGAGGTGATCGCTGGTATCTATGAGGGCATTCGCAATGGCAAGTCGAATAACCCGAGTGACTTTTTGGCAGCAGCTGGTCGGGCGCATCAAAGCTGGCAGGATTACTTTGAGGCGCTGCGGGTGAATGGCGTGGCTTAAGGTTTAGTTGGTGAAAGACTTCTGATGTTTGGGAGGGCTTTAAGATTAGGGGCAGATTGAGGTGATACTTGATCTGCGTTTTTTTTCTGATGGACGACGTATGGGGAGTTAAGTGCTTTGGTTGTAAGTAATCTAAGATTCAAAAAGTTAGTATAGCTAAAAGTTTTTCAGCTCTCTTAGTGTAACATTAGCGGAGTATTGCCTATCGTCACTGGGTTTAGGTGTGCTTGATAGGCTTCACTCAAACTACAAGTGACGGTAAATTGATGACATTAGTTAAAATGATCACTCTAATGGGGTTAGGTCTTGATATTATCGGGGCGGTGCTTCTAGCTAAAGGTGTCTTTTTTGAGACAACAAAAGAGTTGGTTGATAAGGGGGGAATAAAGCCTGATAGGTATAGAGCATCCGATATGGTCAGTGATTATTACGCAAGCTCTGCGACCCGAATAGTTGAGCGCTGTAAGGAGATTTTCCGAACGCGGATTGGTCTCTTTCTACTTATATCAGGTTTTTCATTACAGTTGATAGCTCAGGTTTTGCCAAGTGACCAACCAGTTTCAACTTTAGAGGTGATGGTTGGCTTGTTAATTCCCGTCCTGCTTTTTGGTTCATGCTATTTAATAGCTACTAACTATGATGAAAAGCTGAAACAGGATGCCTTGATTGAATTGATTGATAGAATGCTGCCCAGTAATGAACGACACGGCCCCCTAGTCCTTCCTGCGGGGATGCCATACTCCGTTATAGAAAAAGTATGTTCTATCTTCTTAAAAAGAAAGCTGTCTTTTGAAGGCTTTGCGAAAGAAATAGATGAGAAACATCGGACTCCCAGTGTTTGGCTTGAGCTTGAGCGAGCAAGAAGGATAACTCAAGGTCTTAAGCAAGGTGCTAAGCAGCAGTAAGAGAACTGCTTCATGGTAGTAGCTGTATTTATTAACCTATAGAGAAGTCCCGTTTTAAATGAGCATTTCTGAAATAGCTATCAACGTATTTGTCACCATGATCTTCGGCTGGGGGATTATGTGGACGCTATTAGCGTGGGGCTTTGGAATCACCAACTTCAAAGCTACCTACGGTGGGCTGCCGGCTATGATTGGTAGCTTTCTGTGGTACGTGCTCATTGTTTGCCATGTGATTGCTATGTATCTGCTCTGGACTACTTCGATTCCGGCCCTCCAGTTGATTGGTTCGCTGATCGCTTTCCACATCCTTTTTGGCGCGATTTTTGGGCAAAACGTCAGTACTCGCTGAGTCCATCCTGTACTCTATAGCGCGCTTTTTATGCGCTTACACCTCTCTATATTTATGGCTATCACTATGAAATATAAACTTCTCCCGCTGCTATTTTTAGTGTTTTTTGTATCGGGCTGTAGCCCTTCCAATCAGGGTGGCACGCAAGCATCGTCGACTACGATTGCACCGATCCCCGCGCCAACACCTGAGCGATATCGACAGGAACTTGAGATTGTCCGGCGCGGTAATTTCAAAAAGCAGCGCTTGCTAAATAAATCTGAGGAGTCGCTGTATTGGCGTTTGGAAGACTACTGTAGTCAGAATAACTTTCAGATTTTTGCTCAGGTCAGCCTTGGTGAAATCCTGAGTACTAGAACAGAAGACTACCGATTTGTGAACTCTAAGCGGGTTGATTTTTGTATTACGGATAGTAATTTGATGCCAGTTGCGGTGGTGGAATATCAGGGATCAGGTCATAAAAATAATACCTCCGATGAGCGAGATGCGGTTAAGCGTGCGGCGGTGGAAAATGCGAATGTGCTCTATATTGAAATCAATGTGGGTGAAGAGCGGCGGGCTCATGAGATTTTGGATCGTTATTTGATGGGCTAAATACAGCTCTGAAATCAATGCCAGAAGTGATGCTAATGACGCCCTTGCGTGAAATTTTTAGGGATCAACGATTGGTGCAGCACTCTTTGTTAAAAGTGTCTCTTTACTTTGATGGTGAAGAATATAAGCTTGTTTTTTGGATGTGGTAACGCGCGTCACTTAGCAAGATATTAGGATGAATTATGCGCAAATATTTTATTAGTATCCTTCGAGTAATGATATTGGTTTTTTGTAGTGTTTCGGCACATGCCGATATACAAAAAATCTATGTTGATAAAGAGATAGATGATGATCATATAGTTGTTGTTACTGAAAAAGGTGATCAGCTTCTATTAGAAAAATGGAATCTTAGTTTTTCACCTTTACTGTTTGAAGGGAGAACTTTTTTGGCTGAGGTTTCGCCAATGTGGGTAACTATTCATTTTGATGATAGAGACTCAATTAAGTGGTCGATTGAAAAAATACTTAGCAATGCTTCTGCGGTGCTAAAAGCCCCAACTACGGTACCTCAAGCGAAAACGCACAAACAAGTTTCTGCTTGTTATAAGTCGTACATACAGGAGCCATCACCTTTTAATGGGAATGGTGGTGAGCTGATTCTCTTAGGGGATGGAACGATATGGAAAGAGTCGAGTTATCAATATCTATATCTCTATGAGTATTCTCCCTCAGTGATAATTTGTCCGTCCGAAGGAAAGATGACTCTGGGTAGTCATGTCTTTACCGTGGTGAAAATGAAGTGAAGTACTGGTGAGTAAGCAGTCATATCACAAGGTACTCAAGAAAAGATGCGGCTAAGTTGCACTGTGTCATTTAGATTTAACTGGGAACGGAGAATATAACCATGCCATTACAGAACCGAGTCGATCCGTGGGGGCAGCTGAATGCGGTGAATGCCAAAGGAGCTTGGCTCGGAAATCGTGGCATCCTCCACAATGACTTGAAAGAGATAGTGGCCCCTTGGCGGCATAAATCATGGGTTACGTGCGAGTTGGCGTATAAGGATCGAAAAAGAACGATCTTTAGCTCTGGTAGTTACTCAGAGCTATTCTTTCTCGATGAAGCTACTGCGTTATCCGCTGGGCATCGACCTTGTGCAGAGTGCCGAAGGGCGCGTTACGTCGAGTTTAAAGATCAGTGGATTAAGGCAAACTCTGATCCATCGGATATCAAAGTACCGGTTTCTACAATCGATAAGCAGTTGCATTCTGAGCGAGCGGTACGAGGTGGAAAGAAGGTTACGTACTCAGGTGAGTTCAAGAGCTTGCCCAGTGGTGCTTTTATCGAACGAGATGGTATTGCATGTCTTTACTGGCAAGGACGGCTACTTAAATGGTCGCCGAGTGGTTACGTCGAGGATTATTCCTTGCCACATCAGGATGAGTTGGTAACGATACTTACGCCGCAATCAATCGTGCGGATGTTTCAGAACGGCTTTACGCCACAGGTTCATGAGTCGGCAGGTGGCTAACAAACACATCGCTCTAGGAGACAAATTGGCAATAGTATCCAAGGAAAATGCGGAACATTATCAATGGGGCGAGCAGTGTGATGGCTGGCATCTGGTAAAGTCCGAGGGGCTGAGTGTAATCCAAGAACGAGTGCCTCTGGGGTGCAGTGAGGTTCGCCATCTACATACAAAGTCAGAACAGTTTTTCTTTGTGCTTTCCGGTTGCGCCACGCTGGAAGTGAATGGCGAAGTGTTTGAGCTCAGAGAACATCAAGGTTTGCACGTGCCAAGTAACACGCCTCATCAGTTAAGTAATCGTGGCCAAACCGATTTGCATTTTGTCGTAACATCGACGCCACCAAGTCACGGTGACCGTGTCGAAGTACAAGCATAACGAGGAGTGGGTGAATGGACTTTTACACCGCATTGAGTTTCTTATTAATCATTTCTCTCATGGTTATGTCGCCAGGTCCAAATGGAGCCTTAATTTTAAAAACGGTTCCTTTGCTGGGTAAAAAGCATGGTTATGTGAATGTCGCTGGTATTTTTACGGCATTCTACCTTCATGGCACCTTATCCATTTTCGGCCTATCGGCTATTTTAGTGTCGTCGGCAAAGTTATTTCTGGCAGTGAAAATAGTAGGTGCTTTGTATTTAGCTTACTTAGGGATAAAAGCGTTTATTTCTGCCTTACACCCACCTAAGCCAGCATCAAGCGCTGCAAATTATAAAAACAGCACTAAAAGCGCAAAGCTACATTCAAGCTTTGCTGAGGGCTTATTAACAAATTTACTAAACCCTAAAGTGTCAATATTCTATTTGGCGGCTTTTCCTCAGTTCATTACCATCCAAGAAAATGTAGCCTTATCATCTTACCTGCTGGTGACTATCCATGCCTTGTTTGCTTTAGTGTGGTTCTCTTCAATGGTGGTTTTTGTTGGGAAATCGGCGGCTTTATTTAAGTCACACAAGAGCCATGCAATATTACAGTCAGCCATAGGGGCTGTTCTATTATGGTTTAGTTATCGAGTTGCAACGGCAACGGTAAACTCGTAGTGACACGCGTGGTCAAGATGGCTATTGAGCTAATATAGCCTGCAGTTCGGCAACAGAAAACAATCAATTGGAACACATTATGGATATTGCAATTCTGACTTTCGAGGGCTTTAACGAGCTGGATTCATTCATCGCGGCGGGTATTTTGAATCGAATGAAAAGTGCCGGATGGAATGTCCAAATTACCTGTCCATCTGACTCTGTAACCTCAATGAACGGGGTCAAAATTCAAGCGCAGCAACCTTTAGAGTTTGCAAATAGTGCGGATGTCGTTCTGGTCGGCAGTGGTATCTACACTCGGGATATTGCCAAGGATAGGGCGATATTGGATAGGATAAATCTAGATCCTGCGAATCAAGTTATTGGTGCGCAGTGCTCGGGCACATTACTGCTCTCAGCCTTGGGGATTTTGAATGGCTTGCCTGCTTGTACCGACCTGACGACCAAGCCGTGGGTGATTGATACAGGGGTTGAGGTCTTGAATCAGCCATTTTTTGCAAAAGGCAACATCGCCACGGCAGGCGGATGCATGGCATCTCAATATCTGGCAGCATGGGTCATTGCTAAATTAGCCGGTAAAGACGCTGCTGAATCGGCGATCCATTATGTCGCTCCGGTTGGCGAAAAAGAGTCTGCCGTGTCTCATAGTATGTCGGTCGTTTTACCTTATATCCAACAGGCAGAGGTCGCCTAATCGTTGCGGTAGCTGAGAATGCCTGTGCTTTTCTCTCGATGAGCGCAAGGGCTTCATGGTGATTGATGGCTAGGGTTATATTATCTACAATGGATCACTGTTTATTTAACTTTGGTCACTATTATGAGCGACACTAAATCGCAACCCGCTTTACCAGATCGCCTGGCAGGCAACCCGCGTAGCCCACACCATGTGGCTGAGATTTTCGAGCACGAGATTGGTATTTTGCTAAATGGCAAAGAGCGTACTGATGTCGAAGAGTATTGCATTAGTGAAGGTTGGGTAAAAGTGGCATCACCTAAAGCGCTGGACCGCCGCGGTCAGCCACTGCTAATGACTTTAAGAGGAACGGTTGAAGCTTTCTACAAGTAAGCAACCCAGCCTTAATTGCGCTGCGCTTTAGAGGGGCTCGTTGTAAGACGATGCCCTGAAGCGTTACTCAGACTCACCGCTGATAAGAATACACGCAGATTAATCCTGAGTATTCCCCACCAATATCGACGACCTTTTCTGGTCAATTCCTTACCCCCCATTCTTGCTAAACCCCAAACTTATTGCTGCCAGTCAATGCGCAATTTAAAGCGCCAGGCTCTAATTGCTATGGCGTAAATTTATTCATTATATTGCTCGATTCTAACTATTGTCGGGTAAATTGATATTTATCAATTATTAGAAGGCTTCCTAGGTGGTACGGTAAATGCGTAGATTCAACCGCTGTGAAGGCTACAGGAGGGAGTTTACACTTTATCAAAACTTAAAAGAGTACACATCTTCATGTGTACGAGGGGAAAGTCTTATGAAGAATCTATCAGTTTCAATGAGCTTGCTGGCTTTTACTGGTGTTCTGTCTGCTTCTGGTGTGGTCTACGCAGATGTTGGTCGTATTGTCAGCGGTTCAGAAGGTTGGAATATGGACAATGTGGTCACTAACTATTTTGATGCAGAGGGTAATGCGACCACTACGCTTGCAGATGATGGTGTTTACAGAAGTGATGTCTTTGATCGGAATGCTTCAGAAGCTGCGGCCGTCCGAATGGGAAGTGTTGTAGCAAAGAACCCGCCCGTTGGAATACCTCCCGGAGTGAAGGTTGTCAATGCTCCAAGTACCGAACTTGAGGCTCGAAGCGGTGGTAACTGCCTCATATCTACGGCGTTTTTGGATGAAAATCCTGATGATGCGATTGCCGATTACAGCGGCCAAGTGCCAGTGACATGCTCAAGCCCGTTTATGACACATAAGCGCTACAAAGTACTGATGCTCCCTGAAACGGTTGATGGCGGTGTTGATAGTGTAGACATGGTCTTTAATGTTGAGAATGATACGACCACAGCAGATACTGTCATTCCCTATACCGTATACCAGAAGATCAATAACTGGACTGATTCAAGGCTAGATGGTTATACCTTGGAGTTGGGCTTTGGCATTGGAGAAGACTTTACTGCAGCATCGGATACCACTCTGACATTCGATAACACGGAAAACTCTACTTTCTCTCATGGCTTGTTCGGCCCGATTGAAGAAGATAAGTTTCTTGAAAATGGCTTTTTTAGTACGAAGATTGCAGGCTATGAGGCAAGTGGAGAAGGGTTGACTACCTTTACGACGACCACTGCCGTTGGAGAGTACTCAGATATTGGTGGGGCTTGGTTGCCTTCAAGCTGGGTTCCTTACGGTATTTTCTTTGATGACGACGGTGACCCGGATACTGATGCGGTATTAATGGCATGGTGGGGGCCGGGAAGCGATGGCACTTATCAATGGATGTATGGCCAGTTAGAGCACTATGCTGACGGTGAAGTGCCCGCAGGTATGACTGCAGACTTTGGTCCGGTATCGGCTGAGCAAGTTGCGACTTGGTTACCTGAAACTGTTGCTGAGGGTACTGTGAATCCTTATGCGGTTGACCTGATTGAAGATTTCGCGAACTTAAACCTTAACTATGTTGTTAACGTGGGAGCAATAGGCTCATGGCCAACGAATGGTACGGATGGTGCAAGCTTTACTATTCGGGTTACGCCAATAGCGAATGATGGCGGTGCTCCAGCTTATACCTTAGCGGCTAATTTGCCTCCTCAGATAGATACAACACCTGATGAGACTGACCCTGGAGAGACCGATTCTGAAGAAGATACTTCATCTTCAGGTGGTGGGGCAGTTGGCCCTCTAATGTGGTTGCTGATGTTGCCTATCTTTGGCGGTCTGTTAAGACGCAGAAAAGCATAGTCAAAAACACTGTGTAAGTGATACGAAAAGGGGTCAAATGATTTTGATCCCTTTTTTAGGGTTACAAACAATATTAATAACAATAATTTTTGGTAGTCTGGTGGCAGCGATAGGCATTAGAGATACCTAAGCTTGATTGTTCTTTTAAGGGTAGCGATATGCTAACTATAAGAAAAATAATGCTAATAACATTTGGTTTGCTTTCCGCACAGGTCAGCTTAGCCGACTCTGATCCTAGCTTTGTAGGGGCTCATTTTAGTGGTTCGGGAAACTGTACGCAGTGCCACGACAACTTAAGTGATAGTCAGGGGAATGATCTTTCAATCGTCAAAAACTGGTCAACCAGTATGATGGCGAACTCCACCCGTGATCCGTACTGGCTAGCCAAGGTTGCATCCGAACTGCATCGCAACCCTCACTTGTCTGATGAGATTAATGATAAATGCTCTCGCTGCCATGCGCCGATGGCTAATGATGCTATGAAAAAAGACAGTGTTCCTCTGGAGATATTAGATGGCGGAATGTTGAATCCATCTCATGCTTATTTTGATCAGGCAATGGATGGTGTTAGTTGTACCGCTTGCCACCAAATAACAGACAATGGTTTTTTAGGAACATCAGAAAGCTTTTCTGGAAATTTCAGCATCCAACAGTATATTAACCCTGAAAATCGACCGAGTTATGGGCAATACACTAATCCACTCGCTAACGCGATGATAACCCAAGCTCGCTTTACTCCTTTGCATGGTGCTCACATGAGCGACTCGGCGGTTTGTGCTACCTGTCATAACCTTAAGACTGCGTTTGTTGATAGTAATGGCCTTCCCGCCAGCGCCACACCTGAGACGGACTTTCCCGAGCAGATGGTTTATACCGAGTGGCAAAATAGTACTTTTAATGAGGGTGCGCCCGAGGAAAGAAGTTGCCAGAGTTGCCACATGCCTAAAGTGGTAGGTGATGTGAAAATATCGACAACTCCCAGAAATCTGGCTTCGAGACCGGGATTTTCTCAGCATACTTTTTTAGGTGCTAATACCACCATGATGGATATTTTGAGCAATAACCGGGAGGCGCTGGGGGTTCAGGCCACCGGATTTGA
Source organism: Leucothrix mucor DSM 2157 (assembly GCF_000419525.1). NCBI lineage: Bacteria > Pseudomonadati > Pseudomonadota > Gammaproteobacteria > Thiotrichales > Thiotrichaceae > Leucothrix > Leucothrix mucor. The sequence continues at coordinate 3,355,981 of NZ_ATTE01000001.1, read as the reverse complement.
AAGTGCAATCGAAGAGACTCGCGAGATGCTAAAAACCTCTGCAACATTAGAGGTTGTGTCAACAGAGATCATTAATCAGCAGCTGAAAGTGGTACTCAAGGTTACTAACAATATTGGGCATAAATTCCCAACGGCTTATCCCTCACGGCGTGCCTTTATTCACTTTCAAGTGAAGGACTCACAGGGTGAGACTGTATTTGAGTCTGGAAAACTAAATGCCAACGGTAGCATAGTAGAAAATGATGGGGATGCTGATTCGGGTCACTATGAGCCTCATTATGACGTCATCACTTCTGAGCAAGAGGTGCAAATTTATGAGTCCATTATGCAAAACACGGATGCAGACGTTACCCATACCTTATTGCGGGCGGCATCTTACGTAAAGGATAATAGAATACTCCCTTCAGGGTTTGATAAGGGCGTTGTGCCCAATGATGTGGCGGTGAAAGGCTTGGCGTTTGCTGATACTAACTTCAATCTTGGGCAGGATACCATTACGTACTTAGCCGATGTTGGTAGTGAAACGAAGTTGGTCATTACTGCGGATCTGCTATACCAAGCGCTGTCTTACGGGCATATACAAGATATGCTTAACGATGCGGAGCAGGTGCCGGAAGTGGCCACCTTTAAGCAGTACTTTGATTCAGCCAATATCCGCTCCGAATTGATTTCGACTGTCAGCGCTGAAATTGATGGCGGTGATAGTGATAGTGATAGTGATAGTGATAGTGATAGTGATAGTGATAGTGATAGTGATAGTGATAGTGATGAGGACGACCTTAGCGATGAGGTTGAAGATTCAAATAGTGGCGGCGGGGCTTTTAGCGCTCTTCTGTTGTTTGGATTATTACTGTTAGGTCTATGGCGGCATGCGGTGACCTCTGCTCTTTTTGGGAAATCAGCGTTTGTAAGGTGAGCTGGCTTACTGACGCCTGATAATTACCGTATTGTACAAAGCAACGGGCGATTTTTTGTGACAGAATGTGTCGGTCAGATCACACATTTATGAGCATTCACAATGATTTCACGTAAGTATCAACGAGTCGTCTTCTCCTTTTTTATGGCATTACTGATGTCCGGCATTATGTCGTTTGTCATTAGCGTGTTTAATGTTGGTTTAGTCTCGAATATCGTTTCTATTTGGTTAACGGCATGGAGCTTTGCTTTCACCGTCGCGTTTCCAACGATATTGGTCGTTGCACCCCTTGTTCATAAATTGGTTGCGATGGTGCTGCAAGATGAAGAGGCGATCAGCAAATAAGCTGCTCGCTTAGTCGTTATCAAATCAACCGTTGGAGAGCGTGAAAGTGACCCAGTTTACTCGTGAGAATCTCAATAAAACCTTGATAGCCTTAGGTGCTGAGCTCACTGATCAGACTTCCGATCAGCTATTTATGGAGCTGCATCAAGCTCATGCTGACGAAGCCCGTTTCTATCACAACGAGCAACATATCTCGGAATGCTTAAGCCAATTTCAACTGATACGGACGCTTGCTGAGCGACCTGCTGAAGTTGAGATTGCCTTCTGGTTTCATGATGCCGTTTACGAGACAAAAGCCAGTGATAATGAAGCGCGTAGTGCCGAGTGGGCTAAAACGTTTTTATCGTCAGTAGGCGTGGATGAGGTCAGTGTGGCGCGTGTCGTAGCGATGATTATTGCCACCAAATCCCATAAAACTTACGATACGGATTCCGCGCTATTAGTGGATATTGATCTGGGAATATTGGGGGCGTCGGAGGCTGCTTTTGAGCGTTATGATGAGGCTATTCGTTCTGAATTTCATTGGGCTCCACTGGCGCAATATAAGCTCGCTCGGGCGCAGGTGTTGCGAGGTTTTCTGAATAGAGAGTTTATTTATAAGACGGACTATTTCCGATCGAACTACGAGCAGCAAGCGCGTAATAACCTTGAGTTAAAAATTCGTCAATTGATGGATTAATCATTCGGAATACTGCTCCAAGCTGCGACCTCAAATCGATTCAAAGCATAATGGTCTACAATATATCCTGTTGGCACTACGGAACAGTATCTGCTGACTGTTTGGCTCTCCGCTCGTTAGGCGGCCAGCGCAAAAAGGTTACCTCTTTGTCATCCTGCTGGTCTCTGGCTTCCTTTACTATCGACGAAGATCGACGCTGGCATTTAGCCAATCTCAGATAGCCACTGTATCGCTAGTGTCGTTCTAAACTCCTTAATTTAATTGGAAAAAATCATGAGTAATAAATCCTCTCGGCTTGGATCAGTCTTGCTGTTTATCGCTATTTTGGCAGCTTTAGCAGTTGGGGTAATGATGTTTGGTGCTCGCTTTGGCCTGTGGGAGCCTATTGTTGGGTTTGGGCTAATTCGAACTTATATGAACCCGATTGGCTACGCGGTCGCTGGTTTAGGTATCGTGGGATTGCTCTATCAATTGATCACTCGCAATGGTAGCGGCGCTCTGAAAGCATTTATCGCCAGCTTGATCGGCGTGTGTTTACTGGCTCCGATGATTTCCGCAAAGTTGCAGACACCACCGAGTTTCCCGCCCATTCATGATATTACGACCGATACCAGCAACCCACCGGAATTCATCGTGCTGGATGAGTCGCGCCCAGGTGCTAAGAATTCTTTGGTGTATTTTGGCCCCGAAGTAGCCGCAGAGCAGGCTAAAGCGTACCCTGATATTGCGCCGATTCAGACCAGCAAGACAACCTTAGAGGCTTTTGTTGAAGCACTGCGCGTTGCTAAAAGTATGAGCTGGGAGGTTGTCGCAGAAGACTCCAAACAGTTGCGCTTTGAGGCTATTGCCCGCACGCCGATTTATAGCTTTGTGGATGATGTTGTTGTGGTAGTGACTTCGGTAGAAGGCGTCAGTCAGGTTGATATTCGCAGTGTGTCGCGGATTGGACGTGGTGATCGCGGAGTGAATGCGGCGCGTGTTAGAGAGTTTATTAATGCGTTTGAAGAGTAATTAGTTGCAAGCCTGATCCTGACACAGATTTCCGTGTGTCAGGATCATTACCCATTAACGCACCCATCGTCAAAACAGTGACATGCCATGGTCAATGACCTTGGTGAGCCTATCCTCTGTTGCTCCATTTCTGGCCATCACGGCTAAACCAAATCGTATGGTTAATAACGAGTCTGCCAACAGCTCCGGATCTGTTTGAGGCTTTAGATTGCCTTTGCTTTCTTCCTCTTTAAAAAAGGCGAGAAAGGACTCGGTTGAGCGGCGATTAATGGCATGCACTGTTTCTTTAGCCTTGTCCGGTAAGCAAGTGCTGCCAGCTTCGCAAGTGCTATTGGTTACAAAGCAGCCACTAGGATGCGAGGGGTCAAGCAGTTGCTTGGCAATGCCTTGCAGATACGCGCGTACTCTTTCCTGCAAGCTTAGGTTCTCTGCCCGTAACGTGCTTAAGAATAGCCCACCGCTCATCCCTGCATATTTCGTTATTGCACTGATAAATAAGGCTTCTTTATTGCCAAATGCCGAATAAAGGCTGGGCTTAGTGATACCCATTGCCTCGGTTAAATCAGTTAATGATGTACCGCTAAAACCTTTCAGCCAGAACGTTTTCATCGCTTTAATCAGCGCTTCTTCTGTATCAAATTCGCGGTGACGACCTGCACCCATTAGAACCTCGTAAAAAGAAAGTTAATTGATATGCTTGACATATTATACCGATCGGTAAAGAATGCAATTTAATACCGATCGGTAAGGTATTTTAAAAATCATACTTACAGAGGTCTACATTATGCGTTCCTTGAAAAAAACTGTTTCTATGGCAGTCGTGATTTGTTCCATCCTATCGTCTGCTGCCTACGCGGAATCAGCAAAGCTCGACATGAAGTTTGCCGGAGCGCTGGAGTTCTCAGATAGCGGTACCTTATTTGTCGGTGACAATATCAACGGCTCGATTTATGCCTTTGATATGCCATCAGACAACGTGTCAAAAGATGTCACCCCGATCAAAATTGATGATATCGACGTAAGAATTGCGAACCTGTTAGGGGTTGGTAAAAGCGCGGTCGAAATTAACGATATGGCCGTTCACCCCGTGTCTCATGAGGTCTTTATTTCAGTCTCAAGAATTGGAAACTTAGTCGCCAAACCTGCGCTGATTAAAGTATCGCAAGCCGGCGAGATTGAACTGATGGACCTTGGCACTCATGAATTCTCAAAGCAGGAACTTACACATTTTCCTAATCAGCAAGTTACCTTCAGACCTCGTGGCTTTGGCGATGCGCCACCATTAGTTAAGGATCTGGCAAAGGGCGCTATCCCACTAAGCTCGTTGGCTATCATGGATATGGTTTATCACGACAATGAGCTGTTTGTTTCCGGCGTTGCTTACGATGATTTCTTATCAACCTTGCGCAGAATGCCTTACCCATTTGACGGCAAGCAAAGTGCGACCAGTGTTGAGATGTATCACATTGCGCATGACCAGTATGAAACCCGTGCACCAATCCGCGCGATGTCGATTCAAACCATTGATGGCAAAGAGCAGTTGATTGCCGCTTACACTTGTAGCCCGGTGGTACTGGTTCCGTTAGATGAGTTGGTTGACGGAGCAAAAGTTGCTGCACACACCATTGGTGATATGGGTAACGGTCAACCGATCGATATGATTCCCTACAAATTTGGCGATCAAAATATGCTGTTTGTGACCAGCAATAGTCGTTCCCCTCAGGTGATCCCATTGAACGGATTAAATGGCGCAAAAGTGGTAACCGATAAAGACTTTGAGCGCGGCGGCAAGATGGATATTGGTCCGGTGCTGCCTTATGGCCCAATGGGTAAAGCGGTGATGTTTGATGGCGCTTCTATGCACGCGGATGCCTTGAGCGATAAGTTTTTAGTATCAATCACTCGCGATACGCAAACCGGTGGTTTGAATCTGGATTCGAATATGAATTTCTTCCCGAACCGTTTGCATAACCTGGTCGCTGAGTTTGACTTCCCGCAGTACTACGAAGACAAAGCTAAGCAAAAATAATAGTGGATATTCAGGAGAGTAACGTGATGAGTCGAATCAAATCCGCCTTGTTGGCGGCGACTTTAATCAGCTCACTTCTGTTGGGACCATTCGGTTCGGTCGCTCTGGCAAAACAGAGCGGCTTAACCGTCCCATCGCAAGTTAACGAGCCAATTACGCTTGACCTCAGCAGTCGTGATTTAACAGGGCTTTCAGCTGACCATGAAAAGTTATTGCAAGTGTTTGTGGGTGATGAAAGCAACTGCTGTGAGAACAAGACGCCGATAGCGGGTACGTATGAATCCGATGGTAAGTCGCTGAGCTTTGCACCTCGCTTTGAGTTCGTTCAAGGGCAGGATTATGTCATCCGAGCGCGTGAGCTGAGCGATGAGAGTAGCGCGATGTATACGCTAACACCATTTAATATTGCATCGCAGAGCGCCAACGTCATCCCGGAAATCACGGCGGTGTACCCCAGTGGTGAAACGTTGCCAGAAAACGCGCTGCGGTTTTACCTGCACTTTGCAGCGCCAATGAAGCCACATGTCGCCTTTGATTATATCAAGCTGGTGGACTCATCCGGCAAGGTCGACGATGCCGCGTTTATGCGGTTCAAACAAGAGCTTTGGAGTGCAGACAGAAAGCGCTTAACTGTGTTGATGGACCCCGGTCGTATCAAGCGTGGTGTCGCGACAAACTTGACTTTAGGGCCAGCGTTGCATGAAGGTAGGCAATACAAACTGGTGGTTGAAGGCGGTTGGCCGACGGCCAATGGCAATCAGGTGTTAAGCGGATTTTCAAAGCCTTTTAGCATATCAACAGCGTTACGTGAGTTACCTAATACCGATAGCTGGACCATCAATGCGCCAGCACTTAATAGCAAACAGGCGCTCAGTATCACGTTTGATAGGCCGTTTGATTACGAGCTACTGCATAAAGATCTTAAGGTTTTTTCTGGCTCCGGCGTAGAAATTCAGGGAACCATCGAGGTTGTTGATAATGAAACCCGATGGCGCTTCGTTCCTGATGAGGTGTGGGCGGATCAGCACATTAAGCTGGTCGTCGATGCAACGCTTGAAGATGTGGCCGGCAATAACTTTAAAGACCTGTTGGATCATGCAGTGGGCGTCGAAACCAAAGCGGTGAACGCGATCATGCTTTCGGTGGACTTGCGATGATGTTTCTCGTTGAAAACTAAGAATACACACATAAATTGATGGAGGATTGGATATGAAGCGCAGAAGTTTTATGAAGTTTGGACTTGGGGTGGGAGCGATTGGTGGCGTGGCGTACTGGCAGCGAAACTCCCTTGCTCGCTACGCATTAACCAATTTTTCTAATGGCGTAACAACCCAAGTGGCCCCAGAGGCTGGTGCGGATGTTTGTGTGCTAACGCCGGAACAGACATCTGGCCCTTACTATGTGAAATCGGCACTTCGCTCAGACATTAGTGAGGGACGGCCAGGTTTGCCGCTCAAGCTGGCGGTCGAAGTGGTGAAGGTGCCGGATTGCTCAGCGCTTGAAGGGGTAACTGTTGAAATATGGCATTGCGATGCACGAGGCTATTACTCCGGTTATAGCGATGTGCCGGTTCGTGCGCCATTTGACACGCTAGCCACCATTATTGCGACTCAAAAAGATGGCAGTATTGCACCGACGGATTCTGAAACGTTTATGCGTGGTGGACAAGTGACCGATGGCAACGGGATGGTCGTATTCGAAACCGTTTTTCCGGGTTGGTATGACCCTCGTGTCACCCACATTCACCTGAAAGTATCGCGAGATGGCGAAACCTTTTTGACAACGCAGCTTTATTTTCCTGATGAATTGGTGGCTGATATCTACACGAATCATCCGGATTATAAGGACTATGGCACTTGTCCGTATAATCTGAAAAACGATTCAGCGCTCAGGGATTTGGCTGAACAAACGGGCGTTGTTCTCAACACTGTGCGCACTGACAACTTGCTCACGGCAACGGTGAGATTTGGCATTGCCTGATTAGGCTGGGAAACCAAGATGGGGATAAAGTCGCCAATGAAACGAGTAATTTTATTATTAATGCTGGCCATGTTCTCGGGATCTGCTAGCAGCAGTGACAGCATCGATTACACCAAACCCGAGTCGGTCGCATTGGCATTTTTGACGGCGGCACAAGCGGGAAAATATGAACTTGTCCCGCCAATGGTCATGCCTAAATGGCAGCATCGTTTCACTCCTGAAGCATTGAAAAAAGCATTTAGTAAGATTGTATTACCAAAGAAAATCAAGCTTGAAACCAGCTATGAAGAAACGGGAAAAAAGGCATTGGTTCGTGTGCTTGGAACTAAGATAGGACTAGAGTTAAACCTTATTGAGGGCAAGTGGTTGCTAGAGTTTTAAGGCATCAAAACAAGCAAGCCGAAACTAAGGCCAGCCAAAGCACTTGCATCCAGATCAAGACTTCCGTCGTTTTTATCAGTAATCCTGCTTTGGATAAGCCAGAGAAATTAGCGTGCTGAATCTCTGCTTTCCAAAGCGACAATTACTACTGAATACATTTAAGGAGTCTATTTTGACTACGAATACAGGCACGATCAACGCCACAGCATTTAGCGAGCCACGGGGTATTTCTCAAGCCCAAAAACTAGTATTAATCGCTGGAGTATTTGGTGCTGTGATGGGCGTCATTTTTATTATGATGCAGCCTTTATTTGGGATGGACACCTTAACGAGCCGACACGCTGCGGCGTATCAACAACTCGGTGGTTTGAGCGCAGCGCCTGCTATCGCAATTGCCTGGATTGCTCACTCAGCGGTCTCGATTTTTTATGGTTTGATTAGTGGTCTGGTGATGGTGAAGTTTGCACGAGCCGAAGTTATCGCGCTGTTTGCCTTACTCTTTACCTGGTTTACAACCGTGATTGCACCACCGGCCAATGCGATGATTGTGCAGTTGGTTTCTTTCCAGCAGTTGAAGATTGATCAATTGCCTGCGTTAAACTTTGCTTTGGATGTTAAGTTCTTGCTGCACTTGGTATTTTTTGCCGCGATTAGCATTGCACTGTACATCTACAAGAACAAATCAGCGCAGTCTTAAACCCCAAAAATCCATAACTCGTTAGTCAAAAAAAGCCGCTCACCGTGGTCAATCGGTGAGCGGCTTTTTTGTTTTCCGGGTAACGATGACCTGTTAAAGCTGACTCGTTACATCTTACAAACGTTGCAATAGCGCAGGGTCAGGATAGCCATCTGCCGGTAAGCCTAGCTGCTGCTGCAATTTACGCACCGCGCCGCTGGTTTCCTCGCCAATAATCCCATCAATTTTAGTTACCGCAAAGCCGCGTGCCTTCAGCTTACTTTGCAGTACTTTGACCTGATCCATGGATAAACTTTGTACGGGTGCATTGCCATTGCGAACTTGCCCAGCCCCTGCAAAGCGGGTTGCCAAATAAGCGGCAGTGATCGAATAAACCGTTGATTCATTCCAGCGCAGCATCACATCAAAGTTTGGAAAGGCTAGAAAGGCCGGGCCATTACGCCCCATTGGTAGCAGCAGTTCGGCAGTGCCAGCAGGTCTTAACGGGCGACCGCTAAGCTCCGTCACCCCTTGTTTGGTCCATTGTGCCAGCGGTAATTTATTACCTAATCGTGCTAATGACCAATCCATTTGCTGGGGTACTTTAACTTCCAATAGCCAAGCTTGGTTTCGCTGCCAGCCGTATTGACGTAATAGGCTCGCGGCGGAGGCCAGTGCATCTTCTTTAGAGCGAATCAGATCACGGCGACCATCGCCATCATAGTCCACAGCGTGCTTGTCATAGCCGGAGGGCAGGAATTGTAGCTGGCCTAATTCACCGGCCCATGCGCCTTGCATTTGTGCCGCTGGCATATCACCTTTTTGGATAATATTGAGCGCGTGCATCAGCTCATTCCGGAAAAAATCACCACGGCGACAATCATAAGCAAGCGTCGCCAGTGCTTGGAGCGTTGGGAAGTTGCCCGTCACTGCGCCAAAGTCAGTTTCTAGTGCCCAGTAAGCCGTTAGCACGGGAGCCGGTACGCCGAACTGCTTTTCGATGTGTTGAAATAGGGCGCGGTTTTCCTGAATCTTTTTCTGGCCGTTGCTTAGGCGATAAGGGTTCACTTTCTTGGCAGAAAACTCCAGAAAGGTCTGCGCAAAGACACTTTGTGAACGGTCGCGCTGCACGACGCTGGGGTCAAATTTCACATTGTTCAGCGCACCATTGACGATATTCGCGGGAATGCCGGAAGCCGTGGCCTGTTGCTTAAAGCCGTTTAGCCATTGATTAAAATTACCGGTATTTTGGCACTCTGCCAGAGCGGAGCCACTCAGTAACAAACCACTGAGTAGGAGGATTGGTTTGATGCGTTTCATAGCTAATTTCGCGTTGTTAGTTGGATGATTGTTAGTATAGCTGCTTAGCGGCCGAATAATCAGCATCTCCATTTTTTCTGCACATTATTGTTATACAGTTCAGTAATGTTATCGGTAGAAAAGTACCACCCATAATGAAGCAAAGGAGACAATTCATGCGCTTATCAAATTGCCCGTCGCTACTCGGCATTCTTGCCTGTAGTGCGCTGGTTTTAGGGGGATGTAATGGCTCCTCTGAGAGTAAAGCCACTGCCGCGGCGACGCCTAAAGTCGACACGCCGGCACAGCCTGCCGCCACAGAAAAAGCGTTAGCCGTAGCCGCAACCGCTTCAAAAATAACAGCAGATAAAGCGGTCATTAACGAAGGAATCAACCTATCGATGTTTGTCGAGGGGGCCTTTACTGAAACACCTAAAATTGTGGACTGTGAAACGAGTGCAGGCACAAAAACGACTTGTTACCAGTTCATCACGAATGGTGCACCGGCAGGCCGCACACCGGGCCCATTTTGCCCTAGAACGACTAGCGACGGTGCGAATGTTGGCGGCGGCTGGTTTAGTAAAGATGGTAAGGGAGATTTAGTGGATATTACCGGAGAATTTATCCTAAAACTGGGTGAGTACTACGGTGATGAGAAGTGGATGGTCTACGACGCGGAGACGAATAAAGTTCGCTATACCGCGACCAAAGAGGCCTGTTTAGGCGCTGCAAAACCGGACGTTGAAGAAGAATATATGCAAAACTGCATTGAGTGTGAGTTGTCTTACCTTGATGATGATTTCTCGCGTACTTTCCTCATTCCAACCAAACCTATTCCCGCGGCTAATACCGCTGGCCGGGTTGCGACTGCCGGTATCTCTTTAGATGGTACTGAGTTATCAGGCCCTGCGCCGGTTAACGCGATTTTAGGTGCTTACACCATTGCAGCCTTTGATGACTGCGGCGGACACACCAATGTGCATCAGGGCTATCATTATCACGCCTCCACAGGTTGTGGCAGTGTGCCTGATAAATCCGGTAATGGTTATGCCCCATTAATTGGTTATGCGGCAGACGGCTATCCGGTTTATGCCTGGAAAGATGAAGCAGGTAATGAGGCGGAGTCTCTGGATGAGTGCCGAGGTACAACGGATGCCGTGAGAGGTTATCACTACCGCGCGGCTAGCCCGAGTGAGAATATGTTTGTGGGCTGTCTGCATGGCGAGGTGATTAACTCCGGGCGTGGCCCAGGCGGACCTCCTCCGGGTGGCAGACCTCCGGGCGGTGGACCTCCACCTGCGGGTAATAACGCCAAAACAGCAGGCTGACAATCAATCATAGACGTCTCAGTGTAATTTCTGAAACGGATAAATTGAGAGTAGCCAGCCGAAAACTTCTCTGCTATTTTAAATAACACTTGTCGGGGTGCCCTCGCGAAATTTGATTTTGTGAAGGCTGAGATTCATACCCGTTGCACCTGATACGGTTCGTACCGTCGTAGGAAACAAGGCAGACGACTGCCATGCACCATCACACTGGAATAATGTTCTGGTGCGACTCGCATGATGCTCGCTCCGACAATAGTAATCCCCTTGTTTATTGTTGGAGAGAGTCGGAAAATGAGCACAGTCAGCCCCCTTGAGATACAGCAATCCACTGTTGTCAACGAAATCACCCGCACGCCATTACCCGGTTCGCGCCGCATTTATGTGAGCAACGAAGCCGGAACTGTCCACGTGCCAATGCGTGAAGTGGTGCTTAGCCCAACGTTGTTACGCGGCTCGGGCGACACCGCAGAGTATGAAGAAAACCCACCGCTGCGCATTTACGATACCTCCGGCCCTTACACCGATCCCACTGCTGAAATCGATCTGGAACAAGGTTTAGCTCGTCATCGCCAGGCATGGATTGATGCGCGTGATGATACTCAGCAGTTGAATGAGTTCAGCTCAACCTTTACTCGCGAACAGCTGGATGCCAAATCCGATTTGCCAATCTTCAAAAACAAACCCTTGCCACGGGTTGCCAAAGCCGGCGCGAACGTTTCCCAAATGCATTACGCGCGTCAGGGTATCATCACGCCGGAGATGGAGTTCATCGCCATTCGTGAAAACATGGACTTGGCGAAACTCTCGCAAACAGAAATCGCTGAGCGCAATGCGATGGGAATGCCGGCTGAAATTACCGCCGAGTTTGTACGCGCTGAAGTGGCGGCAGGTCGTGCGGTAATCCCGGCCAATATCAATCACCCTGAGCTTGAGCCAATGATTATTGGTCGCAACTTTCTGGTGAAAATTAATGCCAATATCGGTAACTCTGCCGTGACCTCATCCATCGAAGAAGAGGTGGAGAAAATGGTGTGGTCTACGCGTTGGGGTGGCGATACGGTGATGGATTTATCGACCGGTAAAAACATCCATGAAACCCGCGAATGGATTTTGCGTAACTCGCCAGTGCCGATTGGTACCGTGCCCATTTACCAAGCGTTGGAAAAGGTTAATGGTGTGGCTGAAGACCTGACTTGGGAGTTGGTGCGCGATACCTTGATTGAGCAAGCCGAGCAGGGCGTGAGCTACTTCACTTTGCATGCCGGTGTGTTGCTGCGCTATGTGCCAATGACGGCGAATCGCTTGACCGGAATCGTCTCGCGCGGTGGTTCGATTATGGCGAAATGGTGCTTGGCGCATCATCAGGAGAATTTCCTGTATACCCATTTTGATGAAATCTGCCAGATCATGAAAGCCTATGACATCAGCTTCTCGTTGGGGGATGGCTTGCGCCCCGGCAGTATTCGCGATGCTAATGATGAGGCGCAATTTGCGGAGTTGGCGACTTTAGGCGAGCTAACCAAAATCGCTTGGGAGCACGATGTTCAGGTGATGATCGAAGGCCCGGGCCATGTGCCTATGCACAAGATCAAGGAGAATATGGAAGAGCAAGAGCGGGTTTGCCATGGCGCACCGTTTTACACGCTTGGCCCGCTAGTGACGGATATTGCACCGGGTTATGACCACATTACCTCCGGTATTGGCGCGGCGCAGATTGCATGGTATGGCACGGCGATGCTGTGTTACGTCACCCCAAAAGAGCATCTTGGTTTACCTAATCGTGATGATGTTAAAACCGGAATCATTACTTATAAAATCTCAGCCCATGCGGCGGATTTAGCCAAAGGCCATCCTTCGGCGCAGGCGCGGGATGATGCCATGTCGAAAGCGCGTTTTGAGTTCCGCTGGGTGGATCAATTCAATATTGGTTTAGACCCCGATACGGCGCGCGCTTATCATGATGCGACGTTGCCAAAAGAGTCGGCGAAGGTCGCTCATTTTTGCTCGATGTGTGGGCCGAAATTCTGCTCGATGAAGATCACTCAAGAGATTCGTGATGAGTTTGGAACCGGTCAGGCACAGGTTGATAAAGGCGTGCAAATTCAAAAGGCGATGGAAGAAAAGTCCATTGAATTTTTAAAGCAGGGCAGTGTGATTTATCGAGCAATTGAAGCAGAGGCTGCGAGCCAGTCATGAAGCTAGCAATTGTTGGAGCCGGGCTGGCAGGGCGTTTGCTGGCTTGGCGCTTGGTGTCTCATTGTCGGGAGCTTGGCAAGCCGGTGTCGGTCACTTTATGTGATCGGCAATCGCGCGATTTTGTGGGGACTGGTTTGGTGGCGGCGGCAATGGTTGCGCCGTATACCGAAGCGGTGACGACTGATCCACTAACACGTGAGTTGGGCGTTACCTCGTGGCATTTATGGCGCAAATGGCTACCGGAGTTGGAAGCGGCAACGGGGCGTTCGGTTGAGTTTAATCAGCAGGGAACATTGGTGGTTTCGCATCCAGCTGACTTGGCGGATTGGCAGCGTTTTCAACATAAAGCGCAGGCGGATACACCGGCTGATGCCATGCAGTATTGGGATGCGAAACAGCTTAAGCAGCAAGAGCCGGAGTTGTCGTCGGTCTTTCGGCAAGCCATGTATTTTCCTGAGGAAGGGGTGATTGATAATGGCGCGCTGTATGCCGCATTGGATCAGTGGTTTGATCAGTGCCCTGAAGTCACGTGGTTGGAAGGTTTGGATTGCGGGAATTTCCCAATGCAGCCTGATGGTTCAGCCCAATCCGGCTATCTTGCCGCCTGCGAAACTCAGTTCGATTATATCTTCGATTGTCGGGGCAACGATGCCAGATCGGATCTAACTAACCTGCGCTCCGTGCGCGGCGAAGTACTACGAGTAGAAGCCCCAGAGGTCAACCTAACCCGTGCCATTCGCCTAATGCATCCACGCTATCCGCTCTACATCGCGCCACGCCCAAATCATCAATACGTAATCGGCGCAACGCAGATCGAAAGTGACGATACCGGCCCCGCGACTGTACGCTCTGCACTGGAATTGCTATCTGCCCTATACAGCTTACACACCGGCTTTTCCGAAGCTCGGATTCAATCCCTACGGGTGGGTTTGCGCCCAGCCTTTAATGATAATTTGCCGCGCATTGTGCATGAGCAGCAGCTAATCCGGATTAATGGTTTATTCCGGCATGGCTACCTGTTTGCGCCTGCGCTGATTGACGAGGTGATTCAATCGATATGTTAGAAATAAGTGTAAATGGTGAGCGCAAGTCCTTGGCTCAGCCGCAAGTCTTAGAGCTCGCCATGCAGGAGTGGGGATTTGACCCCAAAGATCTGTTGGTGATTGCAGTGAATCAGACCTTTGTGCCGCGTGATCGCTGGATGGATACCGAAGTGCAAGCGGCTGATCAGATTGATATTTTGCAACCGATTGTGGGTGGGTGACATGGGAGAAGGTAATGTCTGAAAACATAAATGATAACCGTGATCGCTGGAGCGTTTACGGCAAAACCTTGAGCAGTCGCTTCTTTATCGGCACGGCGCTGTACCCTTCACCTGAGGTGATGCAGCAGTCTATTTTAGCCTCCAAAGCGGACGTGGTGACGGTGTCATTACGTCGTCAATCGCCAGGCCAGCAGGGCGGTAATCAATACTGGGAATTGATCAAAGCCAGTGGTTGCGCGTTGCTGCCCAATACCGCCGGTTGTCATACCGCTAAAGAAGCGATTACGTTAGCGCAGATGTCGCGGGAGTTATTTAAGACGGACTGGATAAAGCTGGAAGTGATTGGTGATGATTACAATCTGCAGCCCGATCCTTTTGCCACACTGGAAGCCGCCGAAACGTTGGTGACCGAGGGCTTTAAAGTATTTCCGTATTGCACGGATGACTTAGTGCTTTGCCAGAAATTACGGGATGTGGGTTGCGAGGTATTGATGCCTTGGGGCTCGCCAATTGGCACGGGGCTGGGTTTGTTAAACCCCCATGCATTGCGCACGATTCGGGAGCGTTTACCGGAAATGACCTTGCTGGTGGATGCGGGAATTGGCAAGCCTTCGGATGCTTGTCGGGCAATGGAGTTGGGTTTTGATGCGGTGCTGTTAAATACCGCCGTGGCACAAGCGCATGATCCCGTGGTGATGGCGGGAGCCTTTGCTAGTGCGATTGAAGCGGGGCGTAGTGCCTGGCGTAGCGGCATGATCGAAGCGCGGGAAGCGGCTTCGGCTAGCACGCCAACTATTGGTACACCGTTTTGGCATCAGTCTTAAGCCCTAGACGCTGAGACTTAGGTGCTGAGACTTAGGTGCTGAGAGTTAGGTATTAAGCGCTAAGTGTTGAGTTAGTAAATGAGGGTTCGTGCGATAAGTAGCAGCCTCCCCTAGTGTGATTGCTCGCACTTGGGGGAGGTGAAATTGGCGATTATGGGAGTTTGCCTTGTGCCTTTGCCGCTTGAACAAAGTCGCGGGTATATGCCTCTAGCGCTTTGGTATCAATCTTAAATTTACCAGCCGCCAGTAGCTTTTCCAGTTTGGCTGTTTCCTCCTCAAGCGAGCTGGGGCGGAAGCTGCTGACCAAGCGACTACTCCAAGGCATCAGGTCGGGCAGGGTGACGTACTGTGCGCCCGGAGGCCCATCGCGACCGAGGAGTTTACGGTTCTCGCCCAAGCGACCTTTGAAGGTGTAAAACGCATCGGAGGCCGGTAGAAATTTGAGTTGATAATCCTGCTCTTGCTGGCCGTGAGTGATATCCCAGCCGGCCATCATCGGTTTGTTTTTAGCGGTTTTATAGAACTCGATGGTGTCGGCATCCACGAAGGAAATTCCGGGGTGGCGGGTGAGTTCTTTGCGGTGAAGATACAGTTCGTTAGATTGCAGCGCGACATCCACGGCAATGCGATCATTTGCCCCAAGCGTGGTGCTGTAGCTGGTTTTCTGATCGGTGAGTAGCCACGTGGTTTTGTAGTTATGTTGTTGCAGCATCACGGCTAAAGGTTGGTTTTGATAAAGCACCACGGCAAGGCCGACATAGTGGTCGAGCTGGTGCCAGTCTTCTGTGTCGCCGACGGTTTCCATGGCGAGGTATTGCCAGGTGCTCAGGCCTTTGAGCAGGCCACTTTTTGGGAAGACCAAATTGTAGTTAAGAAAAGTGAGTGGGTACTGCTTGCCGTCGTGTTCCAGTACGTCTTGGTCGATGCGCCCATACACCACCGGTGAGCCAGCGTTGCCGCTTGGCTTGTGGCGAAACTCGGCTTTGGTGTCGGCTTTATATTGGTTGAGTAGTGCTTGATCGACCTTGTCGCTAACCAGTTTGTCATCAACATACAACGCGCCATTGGCAATATAGTCTTGGTAAAAATCAATAAACCGAGGCTGGCCTTCTGCCATAAATACGCGTGGGCGATATTGAGTAAGCAAGGCTTGCGCCGTGGCATCGGGTAGCGCATCGGAAGGCTGGTTGCTTGCGAAGTAATGATCAAAGCCCGGAAACTCGCTAAATAGGGTTTGTTTTTGGCTGCAAGCGCTGAGCCCTAAGCAAAGGCTGGCAATGATCAGGCATTGCTTAAATCGATGAGTCATTAATGGCTCTTTTTTGAATAAGTGGATGGGCCAGTATAGGGTGGCATCCTTGATAAATCAGTAGTTTTTTATCGCATAACAGGAATGGTAATCAATGATTAATCCGGTAATTTCAGTCTCACAGCCTCAGGCAGCGGCCTCCGTTTTATTGATTGGTGGCGCGGGGCTGCAGGCAGATTGGCGAGTGGTACATGCGTTAGGGATGCATGCCTACAGCGTGACGACGGCGGTGACGGCTCAGAATAATACTGAGGTAAGTGAGTTGGGTGTATTGCCTGCTTGGCAAGTGACTGCGCAATTAGAAAGTGTGATGCAGGCCTTAAAGCAAGCCGATGCACAGCCTTTAGCGGCGATTAAAATGGGTATGCTGGGTGATGAGTTAGTTGTGGCTGCGGTGTGTGATGCGGTCCTGCGGCTGCGGGAACAAGGCCAGTCGCCACGTATTATTATTGATCCTGTAATTGCGGCTAGCTCAGGGACGAGATTGCTTACGGAAGCAGGTGAACAAGCGCTTCGGGAGCAGTTGCTTCCGCTGGCGGATGTGATTACTCCAAACCTTAATGAGCTGGCTCAGTTAACTAGTTTGCCTGTTTCAAGCGTGTCTGAAGTTGAGACCGCAGTGAATGCTTTGTTGGATACTGGAGCTACGTCAGTGTTACTAAAAGGTGGCCATTTTAATCCAGAGAGCGCCACTTCCAGTGACTACTTTGCGAGCGATAGTTTGCGCTTTTGGCTAATGGGAACCCGTTGGCCGGAGCGTGCCAATGTGCGAGGCACTGGTTGCTTATTTGCCACGGCGATTGCCTGTGCCAGTGCGCAAGGTTACTCGGTGGCT
The DNA here is from genome assembly GCF_000419525.1 of Leucothrix mucor DSM 2157. Taxonomy (NCBI): domain Bacteria; kingdom Pseudomonadati; phylum Pseudomonadota; class Gammaproteobacteria; order Thiotrichales; family Thiotrichaceae; genus Leucothrix; species Leucothrix mucor. The sequence goes on along the minus strand of NZ_ATTE01000001.1, from coordinate 3,338,909 downwards.
GATGCCATTGTGTTGGCTAAAACACTGGTGAGTCGGGGTATTCGCCAAGCAGTGCCCGTCGCCGGAGCCTATCAAGCGTGCCTAGGCGATGTGAGTCCGGATGACTGGAGCGTCGATTATCAAGACTTTCCGCTAATGACGCCTCAGTCACCAGAGGCCCCGCGACCTGAGTTGGCGCGTTGCGATACACTTCGACTAGGAATCTACCCTGTGGTTGACTCTGTGGACTGGGTTGAAAAGCTAATTGACTGCGGCATCACCACCATTCAACTGCGACTCAAAACCGATACCGATAACCCGCCCAGCGAGCAGGCGCTGGATACGCAAATTCAACAAGCCGTTTCGGTGTGCAAAGACCGCAATATCCGCCTGTTTATTAATGACCATTGGCAGCTGGCGATTAAGCACGGCGCATATGGCATTCACCTCGGGCAGGAGGATTTGTATGAGGCTGATTTGCAGGCGATTGCCAACGCCGGTTGCCGCTTGGGTGTGTCGACTCACAGCTATACCGAAGTGGCGCGCGCGCTGTGGGTGAACCCGAGTTATATCGCGCTGGGGCCGATTTATGCGACGACCAGCAAAGCCATGCCTTGGGTTCCGCAGGGGGCGGCAGCGGTCGAGCGTTGGGTGGAATTGCTGGATGGCGAGTATCCCTTAGTGGCGATTGGTGGGATTAATCTGGCGCGAGCCCAGGCCTTGAGGGCTACGGGCATAGGTTCGGTAGCGATGATTTCGGCGATTACCAAAGCGCCTGATTATCAAGCGGCGACGGCTGAGTTGCAGGCCGTATGGGACTCGCAATGAGATCTAATACAGCTTAGCCATCAGATCTTCTATAATGAGCGGCCGCTCGACAATCCGCGACGAGTGAGGCTTAACAGGAACAGGAGTTCGCTCGCGCCATGATGAATCAGGATTTACTCATATTACAGACGGCACGCGATTGGTTGCGGGCAGGTCATCAGGCCGTGTTGGTCATCGTGGCGCAGACTTGGGGCTCGTCCCCGCGACCGCCGGGGTCAATCATGGCACTGCGTGATGATGGGCATGTAGCAGGCTCGGTCTCGGGTGGCTGTGTGGAAGATGACATGATTATGCAGGTGCGCGAGCAGGGCATTCCCCAGCAAGCGGGGATTGTGAGCTATGGCGTCGATCAGGATCAGGCGCGGCGCTTCGGGATTCCTTGTGGTGGTACTTTGCGTTTGGTACAGGAGCCGTTGACCACTCCGGACAAGCTGGATGAGCTGCTGGAATCACTGGCGCAAGGGCAACTCATTCGCCGAACACTGCAGTTATCAGATGGCAGTGTGACGCTGGACAAAGCGCAAGCTGGGCAAGATTTAGAACTCACGGAAACGCAATTCACCGCCATCTTTGGCCCTCGATATCGCGTGCTGCTGATTGGGGCAGGGCAGCTCTCTGCCTTGCTGGCGCAGATCGCGTTGAGCTTGGACTTTGCGGTGACAGTGTGTGACCCCCGCGAGGAGTATTATGATGAATGGGCCGTGGCTGGCGCTGAGTTAGTGCGCACGATGCCGGATGATACTGTGCTGTCCATGAAGCCGGATGAGCGCACCGCGATTATTGCGCTGACGCATGATCCGAAGTTGGACGATATGGCGCTGATGGAGGCGCTGAATACGCCAGCGTTTTATGTGGCCGCGTTGGGGTCTAAGTTGAATAATGACCGGCGGCGAGAGCGGTTATTAGAGTTTGATTTGACGGCGCAGCAGATTGAGAGATTGTATGGGCCGGCGGGATTGTTTATTGGGAGTAAGACGCCGGCTGAGATTGCGGTGTCGATAGCGGCGCAGATGGTGGCGGTGCAGCGGGGTGTTTAGGAGCGAGATTGACTGGCCTGTTGATGTCAGAGTTCCTCCGAAAGCCTATCCATAAGGTTCATACTTTGATGCAGAACTGTCGCTATACCAACAGACCCATCAGACAACTCACGCCAATAAATAAAGTGCTTTTGATAAGCAGTGTAGTATCCAGAAACCTCGTACTTCGCAGGAATATTACGCCATAAGACTTCACGGTTTGCGATCTTTTCAAAGCACAAGAACATACCCGTAATGTACTCTTTAGCTTGGTTTTCTCCCCAGTTATCCCACGTATACAAGTAAATTTCGTCAATGCGGTGGCTAGCTGCCTTTAGGACTTTATATTGCGCCATTAAGATGACCGCAGTGCGTCATTGCGTTTGAAAATATCTTCAGCGGTCAGAGGGGTGTAGTCTTCTTCGGGGGCTGAGAAAGCAAGCTGCAATTCGGCTTTTAGTCGCTCAAACTGGTGTTGCTCTTTGCGTTGCTTATCCTGGCGAATTAGGTCACGAATGTATTCGCTGACGTTGTCATAATTGCCGGTGTCACTGATATTTTCAGCCACAAAGTCACAGAGTGAACCGGTGACTCTTACATTTAAGCTCATTGTACTTGCCATAAGGCAACTCCTAAGATTACTGATATTTGTAAATATATTATTTAATATTCTTTACACTTTCAATAGTTGCTTGGTTATATGGTCTGCGTCTCGTGGTCGGGTCAGATAGTCTTTTATCACATCAGGAGAATGTGAGTTTTTCAGCAGTTGGCGGAATATCCCTGTGTGCTGCATCGAAAGCGGAGTTTGAGTAATGCGGCTAAGGCGTTGTTGGAGATACCATCAATGACCAACTAGTTAGAAAATATTTGGCTGCCGAAACTAGTCGATCAGGTTGTTTACTTATCACTTTTGCTAAAAGTCGAGGCTGGGAACATCCTGACACTGGGCAGGATATCGATTTAGCAGAGCTGAAAATGTTGCCTTCTTGCGTTTGCACTGTCGCTTAGCAAGGTGAGTTCACATGTTGTTAACGGTGGTGAGGCATGATACAGTTAACAACATGTGAACCGAAGAGAGCGAATAGTGCACGTTATATCAAAGAAACCATTTTCTGATGCAGCAGAAAAGTATCCAAATGACAGGGAATCAATCATGGATACATACAACGTTCTGAGGAAGGGTGACTTTGAAACACCTCTTGCATTGAAGGAAGTATTTAGCTCGTTGGATAACTTCAAATACAAAGATAGGTGGTGGATTATTGATATAGGCGGTAATAATTTAAGGCTGATGGCTGCTATTTTGTTCTCTAGCCAACGAATATACGTGAAGTACATTGTCACACATGCTGAGTACGACAAGCTAACAAACCGATATAAGAAAGGAGAACTATAATGCTAGCCGTAAAACAAGACACCCTAACTCGCTCTTTTCTGGGGTTTGCTTCAGAGGCGTCTAACTTGCTGCATATTAAAACAGAGCAGGATTATAACGATGCACTTGAAACAATCGAGCATTTATTTGATGAAGCAAAGGACGAGATAGATGACCCTTTGAATGACCTGATAGATCTTATTTCAAGAGCAATCGAGAAGTACGAATTAGATCAAGAGGCAATCGTTAGTTTTCATAAAGAGGCTGACGGTATTGATCAGGAGGTTTCTGTATTGAGAGTGCTTATAGATCAACATGCCCTCTCACTTTCCGCATTCAAAGATGAGATTGGTTCGAAATCGTTGGTGTCTATGATTTTGAGTGGGAAAAGGAACCTGACTAAAGAGCATATCAGCAAGTTGTCTGTGCGCTTTAACTTGAATCCCTCTGTGTTTTTCGACCTTAGTAAAGCGGTTTAGGTCTACTCAAGTCACACTGTATCAATACCTAGGGGTGCTAGAAGGTCTGCAGAGTTAGGCCTCTTTGGTTCTGGTCAAGGCTATCTTGTACCAACCCATTCAACAACTTAGCAAACGGGCCAATATTGCATTCATCAAAACCGACCCGTGCGGCCATTGCTATCCATGTAGGGATGAATGTACACAAAGAAAAAGTGTCCCAATAGCACGTGCAGCCAGCGTATGGTGTTGTGCCAAAATTCGCTTATTGTGTTGTGTCATAGTTCGCTAATCATGTCATTTAATTGCTCGCACTTCGCCTGCTTGCAGAGCGCGAAGTGAAGATTCGGCATTAAAGTCATCATGATCTAAGCACCCTCAATGGGGCACAATAGGGCGTGTTCTCATAGGATTGAGTGGTTAACCGACGACATACTTACAAGCTCAAATACACCCCGCCGGAATCTGCACAATCCTATCCGCTAACATCCTAACCTCAGTACTATTATTAATCACAACTCCTAGCGGGAGATCATTGTCTTTCACAAAGCGTTGTAAGGCGGCGAGTTGTCTGGCGCTGGTTTGCTGGCCAAATTTAATCTCAATTGGCAACACACCAAAGCTGCCTTCCAGCACTAAATCAACCTCTGCACCGTTCTTCGTTCGATAGAAGTAGTAGTCCCAGCGGGTCACTTCAGTGGCTTGAATGCCCTTGATGATTTCCTCAGTGACGAAGGACTCAAAGTTATGACCCACTTGTGGTGAGCGCAGCAAGGCTTCACGGCTTTCAATGCCTGCCAGATAATGCGTCAAACCACTATCACGAAGCTGCCCTTTGGGCATTTTAAGCAGGGATTTACTGGGTGTGTTTTCATAGGATGGAATGGTACGCCAGACATAGGTTTTATCCGCAATTTCCAGATAATCCCGAATCGTTACTTCGCTAACATCAACCGACCGCCCCAGCTGTGCTTTGTTGATGATAGTGCCGGATAGTGAGGCCAGCATATTCACAAATCGTCGGTAGCGGATGCTGTCCAGTCGTGGGAATAGCTGTTTGATATCGCGGTTTATATAGGTCTGGTAATAGTTTTCCATCCAAGCGCTGTAAGCAAAATCACTGTCCGCCAGTATTGGCTCCGGATAGCCACCTTTTAGAAAATAGGGGATCACATCATCTGTGGCAGGCGTTAGTGTCTTTAACCAAGCCGCCGACTCGTCGCCCAATGGTTGTGAAAACAGCTGATAAAAATCGGGTAGGGGCTGTTCCAGTATTTCATTGACCTTCAGGGTACCAATTTCAACGATCGCAATACGTCCGGCCAGAGATTCACTGGCGTGTGCTAGCAGGTCAGGTGAGCTGGAACCGGTTAGTATAAAACGCCCTTTTTCTTCACGCTTGGCATCAATGACTCCACGTAAATGGCGGAATAGGCCAGGGTCTTCCTGCGCTTCATCGATAATCAGGTGACGGGGGTATTCGCTAAAGAAGAAGTCATAATCGCGGGAGATCAGATCATGGTCTTTGCTGTTTTCTAGGTCGAAGTATTGCCACTCAGGGCGCAGTGCTTGGCTGAGGGTGGTTTTGCCCGTCTGACGTGCGCCAATGAGCAGAACTACGGGAAATATATCCAATAGCTTGTCTATTTTACGATAGAGATTTCGTTTTAAACCAGTCATATCCTAACTCTACGCTTGGTTTTTACTGGTGTCTAGCCATGTTAAGCTGCATAAGCAAGACCTCATGCAGCAACTTCTATACACTAAGTCACTCAACAGCCAGGCTTCTATTAGCAACTCAGGAGAAAAGTGGATGGAACCAATCTCAATATTATTATCCCAGTTACGTGATATGGCGCGTGAGGCAATCTCCATATTGCCACAATTATTGATCTCTATTTTAGTGATCGTGCTGACTTACTTTGCCGCATCTTTAGTGCGCAAGCTGGTCCGAAGGATCTTCAAAAATAGCCGCATGCGCCCCAGTTTGGCGAACCTGATCGTGATTCTTTCTTCCATGGGAATTTGGGTGATCGGTATTATGGTGGCTGCCATTATTGCCTTTCCTAATCTGACTCCAACCAAAATGCTTGCGGGCTTGGGTATCGGTTCGGTTGCGATCGGCTTTGCATTTAAAGATGTGTTTGAGAACTTCTTGGCAGGCATCATTATTCTGCTACGCCGCGAAATGCGGATTAATGACTTTATTGAATGCGTGGGTCTGGAAGGTAAAGTTGAGAATATTTTGGTTCGGGAAACTCATGTACGCCAGTCCGATGGCCAGCTGGTGATTATTCCGAACAGCATGTTATTCAAGAACCCTGTCATCATTCGCACCGATCTTGATCAACGCCGCACGACGATTATTTGCGGTGTTGCTTACAGTGAGGATGTGGAGCGGTCGCGCTCTGTGATTACCGCAGCGGTGGTGAGTTGCGAGAGTGTTATATCTGACTCCAGACCGGTGCAGGTATTTGCTCAGGAGTTTGCGGATTCTTCAATAAACTTTGAAGTGACTTGGTGGACAGGCTCTAAACCATTAGACGTTCGCTATTCCCGCGATGAAGTTATTCAATCAATTAAATCAGCTTTAGATGACGCGAATATTGAAATTCCATTCCCATATCGCACGCTTACTTTTAATGAGTCATTGAAAGTAGAAAAGCAAGGCTCAGAATAAATAGAGTTTTACTTAATGTTCAAAGCCATTTTTTAATAATCTTGAAATGAAACTTTTAGGAAATAGCTTGATAATTTACTAAGACAGTTTTCATTATATAAAAAAGGTGCCTTTCGGCACCTTTTTTGAGTCTCGTTACAAATAAATACTGTCACTATTTACTCGTCGATATTATTTAATCTGGAGCGTTACTGATTGCTGTTAAGCCAATCTCGTACTTGCTCTTCAGCTTCATCTTTCTTAATACCGTATCGCTCTTGAATTTTTCCAACCAGCTCTTGGGTGTTGCCTTCAATGACGTCTAGGTCGTCATTGGTTAGCTCACCCCACTGTTGCTGTGTTTTGCCTTTAAGTTGTTCCCACTTTCCTTCTAATATATCGGTGTTCATATCTAACTCCTATATTTAAATTAAAATGTTTTCTGCTATAAAGCAAATCTGCTGTGAAAATTATTACCCAAGGTTTGAACTAGATATTAATTAAGTACGAACTAAGTGGTTATCAGCGGATTTGTGTAAAGCCTAACATGATTTTTAGCGATGTAAATTTACAGATTCTTAATGTGGGTCTGTATAAGTTGGTGCTTATAAGGTGAGTTTTTTTATTTTACCAGTTAGGCGCTGTTAATAATTAACTTGTTTTTTATAAGGTGCGGCGGGTTTATATTTAGTCTTTCCAGTTGATTTAATTATTTGTTATTTTTATAGGTGAAGCTTTGTAAGCTAGTTGTTAAAACTCAACTAATAGAGGCATTGATCCCAATAAACCACCGCCGCAAACCAAGGTCATAACCCCTCTATACAAGGCAGCCACACCAACCCACCGAACAGACCATTGCACAAAACCATCCCAAACCCTGCACAATTTCTGCAAATCTCCCCCTTAGACTAGAATCAAACCAAACCCTAACGAAGAAGTGACCCACATGAGCATCATTAGTCGTCGCACCATCAAAGGTCTGGTCGCGTTATTTATCTGCATAATTGTTGTGCTACTGATTGTCGCGAACCAGATTAATGCGGCCATCTTTTCGCCGCCGCGTCGGGCACTTCAGGAGTATCACATGCATCGAATTAATAACCCCGCCGACTATGGTCTGAGCATTCGCAGCTACGATTGTCTTAATGGTCAAGTGCCGTGCTTACTTGTGGAGCCGGATGGGCTTGCCGGAGTGGGTGTGCGAGGCAAACGACTACGCCAACAGCTGGCAGAAAACGGGGTTGAGCTGCCAGCCTATGGGCGCGTGCAAGGCATTATCGTGCTACTGCATGGGCGCAATGGCCGCAAAGAAGATTTGTTACCAATCGCCGAGCGCTTTGTGGCGGCGGGCTTTCGCTGCGTGCTGCCCGATTTACCCTCGCATGGCGACAGTCCCTTGGAGGTAACCAGCTTTGGTAGTAGTGAATTTGAGCGCCAATTGCCAGCTAAAGTACTGGAGGACATCCGCAGCCATTTTTCCTTGCCCGATGAGCCTGCCGCCTTATGGGGGATGTCGATGGGTGGTGCGTTTGCTGTGAATGCCGCCGGAGAACCCAGCGCAAACTGGGATGCGATGATGGTGGTGAGCAGTTTTTCGAGCTTAGAAACGGTATTGGAATCGCATGTACCAGAGAAATGGCATTCGCTATTTCCGGTGCTAGTGTCATTGCTGGGGGTTGAGCGCAAGCTGCAGCAGCTACCGACTATTCGCGAGATTCAGCCTGCGCATGTGGCTCAGCAACTTAAGCTGCCAGCCTTATTGGTGCATGGTGATCGGGATCGCTATGTTCGGATGGAGGAGGGCAAGAACCTGTATGCATCATTGGCAAGTGATAATAAAAAATGGCTAACAGTACCGGGCGGTGGTCATCGCAGTGTGTTATCGACGTCGATGCCGCTTTATTCCGAAATGAATACCTGGTTGGCGCGAGTGCTGGCGAATCAGTAGGTTATTCTGGAATAGCTCTGGAATAGCTTCTGGAGTGGCTTTCGGCGTTGTTTCCGTGGTGTAAACTCGTCCATCATATGGATGAGTTTACATGCGTAATCTATAGCGCCGCGCAAGATTCCCGCTTAATTAACTCACATGGCAGCACCACTTTTTTTACCGTCTGGTCATCACTCATAATGCCATCCAACAGAATTCTCGCCGCCTCAAGCCCCATGGCATAAGGGTTTTGCGCAACCACGGTCACCGGCACTTTAAAGTGCTCCACCATAGGAATTTCATCAAAGGCCACCAGCGAAATATCCTGAGGAATATTCACATCAAGCCGCCTAAAATCGCCCAACAAGGTTTCAGTAATGGCCAGATACAAAGAGAGAAACGCGGTCGGCGGGTTCTCACTATTTAAAATCGTATCCGTCGGTGTTTCCAGTCCATTATCCCGGGACCAATGCTGGATAAGCTCAGGCTCAACTGGCAGCCCATGCTTTGCCATTGCCTTGGTAAAGCCTTCCAGCCGCTCCCGTCGAGAGCGCCGCGATCCGGCATAATCTAAGGTGTAGGCACATATCCGTTTATGGCCCAGATTGATCAGGTGCTCAGTGGCCTCAAACGCGCCTTTTTTATTATCCGCTAATACGATGCTGGCATTCAAATCGTCATATTCCAAATGCATCAACACGACTGGAAATCCGGAGTCGATCTCTTTTTGGATGATGGCATTATTGCTGCCTGAGGTGGCGATAATAATGCCATCCACCCGCAGCTGCCGAAGCTTCTTAATCGACTGCTTTTCTATCTCCGGATCAAAGTCCGTATTGTAGATCAGCACATCGTATTTATTGCGTTTGCAGAAGTCATCAATGCCGCGAATCATGCGGCTGGTGAAGTGTCCGCAAATATCACGAACGATCACACCAATGGTCATGGTGTTTTGATTATTGAGGCTGCGCGCAATGTGGTTTGGCGTGTAGTTTAACGCTTCAATACTGTCTTCGATCCGCTGCTTTGTCTCGGACGACATGCGGGCAAAACGACCATTCAGATAATGTGAGACAGTGCTTTTAGAGACGCCCGCGTGCTGCGCGACGTCTACCATTCTAATTTTACTCATCGCGCTACTGTACCTGATTTTGCCCCTATTGCGAATCCAAAGCACAGGCTAAAAAACACGGCAGTTGACAGTAAGGTAGGCTCTATACAATAATAAAGGTATACCGGTATACCTAAAAGCTTTTTAAGCAGCCGGCATTCCTGAGGGAGGATAACGAATTGATTATTAGTGACGTTAAAGTCATCACGTGCTGCCCCGGTCGTAATTTTGTAACCTTAAAAATTATCACCGAAGATGGCACGTACGGCATTGGGGATGCCACGGTGAATGGCCGTGAGCTGGCGGTCGATAGCTACTTGCGAGAGCATGTCGCGCCATGCCTGATCGGGCGCAATGCGCATGATATTGAAGACATTTGGCAGTATTTATACCGCGGCGTGTATTGGCGCAGAGGCCCAATTACCATGGCGGCCGTGGCTGCGGTCGATATGGCGCTGTGGGATATAAAAGGCAAAGTCGCAGGCTTGCCGGTGTATCAGTTATTGGGTGGCAAAAGCCGTCAGGCAGTGACCACTTACGCACATGCCAGTGGCGATACCATCGACAGTACGTTGGATGTGATGGGTGACCTGGTGAGTCAGGGGTTTAAAGCGATTCGTTTGCAAACTTCAGTGCCAGGGCTAGAGGGCAGCTATGGGCTGTTAGGCGATAAAAAGGATTACTTTGAATTGCAGAGTAGCCGCTCCTTGCCACCGGAACAGCCATGGTCGACCACTAAATATCTAAACAATGTCGTTGGTTTGTTTCGCGAAGCCAGAGCCCGCTTTGGCGATGAGATTGAGCTGCTGCACGATGTTCACAGCCGCTTAACGCCCATCGAAGCCGCCCGTTTGGGCAAGATGCTAGAGCCTTATAATTTGCTATTTCTTGAAGATGCCGCCATCGCGGAGAATCAGGAAAATTACAAAGTCATCCGCCAGCACACCACCATTCCCTTAGCCATTGGCGAGACTTATAACACGATTTGGGATTGCAAAGATCTCATTCAAAATCAGTGGATTGACTACATTCGAACTGCGGCAACGCATGCCGGTGGCATTACGGGTTTGCGTCGAATTACTGACTTTGCGGCAATTTATAACGTGCGCACAGCACCCCATGGCGCGCCGGATTTATCCCCGATTTGTTTTGCGGCTCAGGCGCATGTTGATATCTGGGCACCGAATTTCGGGATTCAGGAGTTTGTGGGTTTCGGCACTAGCGACTCGGACAAGGTGTTTTCTTATGATCACTCAGTCAAAGACGGGATGATTCACGTTGGCGATGCGCATGGCTTGGGTGTCGATTTTAATGAAGCGGCGGCAGCAGAGTTTCCCTACAAGCGCTCTTATTTGCCAGTAAGTCGTTTGGAAGATGGCACGTTATGGCATTGGTAATGTGTACGTTGGTGAAGCAGGCAATGGCAAAGCGCGATTGCAGAATCTATGAATTAAGGAGTTGGAAATGAGTAAGACATTAAGCGTTTTAGTATTGGGTTCGGGCTTTGCGGGTGAAGGGCATGTGGATGCATTTCGACGTGCGGGTGCTGAAGTGGTGGGTATGGTGAGTCGTACCCAAGAGGTGGTGGAAGCGGTTGCGGCGAAGCTTGGCGTTCCGTATGCCGGTACCGATTGGGAGCAGGCACTTCGCGATTGCAAGCCCGATATCGTAAGCATTGCCACACCCGGTGGCGCGCACTATGAGGCCGTAATGGCGGCGCTGGATGTCGGTTGTCATGTGTACTGCGATAAGCCGATGGCTGAAAGCTCGGAGCGCGCACGGTTGATGTATGAAAAATCTGTCGAGAAAAACTGCAAAACCGCTTATGCCGCTTGCTATCGATATATGCAGGAAGTGCTGCATGCCAAGCGCCTGATCGAAAATGGCGCGATTGGTGAGCCGCAGGAAGTGGAGTGCATTTCTCACTTTGATCTTGATCCACTAATCCCATTTGGCTGGTCGCATCAGGAAAGTCAGGGCGGCGGGCGTTTGAATAATAACTTCACCCATTTGCTATCCATCGTCACGCATGTGGTCGGTGAAAAGGTGCTGGCAATCAGTGCCGATGTACGCAATGACATGGTAAAAGCGCCGGTGGTTGAGGGTGTCCACAACTTTACCGAGCGTCGCAATTACATCCCGAAAGATTTGAATTCGCCGGATTTGGAATGGCGGGAAACGGATGTGGAATGGTCGTACACAGTGATGGCTAAGTTGGAAAGTAGCTACCAAGCGGCGCGGCCTGTTTCGGTGCTGTTTAAGCATGGCGGCTTGCAGCCAAGATTCCATGAAGATCATCTCGCGTTTTACGGTAGCGAAGGCGCGATTTATATTAAAGGGCATTATGCCAAAGGGCCGTTGTATTTGAAAAAGCGCGGTGGAGCGTGGGAGGAGATTCCAACGCCTGAGGATATCAATGCGCTGGTGCCGGATATTGAGGATGACACGCTAAGAAACTGGGCGCATTTGGCGGCTGAGTTTGTGAAGGATATTAGCGGTGAGCAGGTGGAGCCGTATCAGACGTTTAAAGATGGCTACCATTATCAGAAGATTATTGATGTAATTCGTGAGAGTGATAACTGGACGGCGATTGAATCAGTGTAGATTTCAAGCTCAAACGGTAGTAAGCACTCAACGCAGAGGCAAGCAATGCGGGTATTACGCGTTCTGGAAAACCTTGTAGGCCAGTATATCAACTACTCTGAAAACGGTACGCCACCCGCTCTTAACTGGAGAGTAGGGTGGTCAGAATGCCGGTGTCTGGCAGTATCCCCCTGTAATGTTAGCCCGCATAACTGGCAAGCTTCCTCATTAATGTTTTCCTGAACGGATAAAACTTCAGTATTTCATCCAGCAGTATCACCCCAAATACCAGCGGCAAGGGTGCCCTAAGGTACACAAGCAGGATGCAAGTTGGGATGGCAATCAACCATTGGGTGATGAGGTTAATCCGGACAATAATATAGCTCTCACCCATTGCACGAATCATATTGCCACAGAACATATTATTGACCCGAAAGATGGGGATCAGAACATAAATCGGTGCAATCAGCGCTAATGCCAGAATAGTGTCGGCCGATAGATTACTATACAAGTGCGGTATCGCCAGACTAAACAGGTAGAAGCCAATCACCATTACGATGCACATCAGGACCGACACAAATTTGGTTTGCTGGACTAAATTCGGAATCGTTATATAGTCTTTTTTGCCAAGCTTTTGGCTAACCAGAATCGTGCTGGACTGCGTCCATGAGTTAACAAATAAAGAGCCGACTTTTATCCATGGCAAGATCAGTGTGATCGCCGCAAAAGATGAGACGGGTAGCTGAGCAAACAGTGCCTGAAACACTAACATGCCGGTGAACAGCACGATGAAGTTTAATGTCATCGGCATTACCTCATCAAAGTGTGCGCACAACGAGCTGCGGTCGACCCGCATAAATCCGGCAACATAGCCTTGAATAACCTCCCGCTTAAACTGGTAAGCCAGATAGATCAGGCGTAGCACAATCGCGATCACACTACCCCAAGCCGCACCCGCTAAGCCAAGCTCCGGTGCACCCCATAACCCATGAATCAGCGCGGCGCTGCACAGCACATTCACCGGAATTTCCAGCAGAAAACCATACAGTGGAATGCGGGTTCTCTTATAGGCGTTAAAGTACGAGACGACAATTTTGGTGAGAGAGGAGGCCAGCAACATCAGCAATGAGATTTTGACATAACTGGCGGCCAGTACTGCCACGCGATCATCGTGAGTGATGAGATGAATTAACGCATCGGCCCCAAACCACAGGGCGATGACGGCGGCGAGTGAAAAGCCGATACTGAGTATCCAGCCGCAGGCAGTTTCCAAGCCGATCTTGTTAATATCTTCGGTGCCCACTGCGCGGGATAACACCAGTTGAGTCCCATTACCAATCGCAAACTGAATGCTGATCACAAAGGCGATTAATGCGCTGCCAATGCCAAAGGCGGCAACTGAAACATCGCCCAGCGAAGCCACTAAAAGCAAATCCACGATAATCACGGATTCCATTAATATCGCGTTCAATGCCATTGGCCAGGCTACCGAGGCAATGTGGCTTAAGGTCGGCCGGTCCAGATTTTTTAGTATGTGCATTGGGCGTTTCGTCACCGATAGAGTTTATTGGAAATCTAACATATTAGATGTTTGATTTATATCTCATAAGCGACTATCACTGCATGTAGATTGATGTTTTACAGGGTGCGGTGGGGAGCAATCCTGTGATTATTGCGTGTCGTGCTATGCTAATTATTAAGACTGCCAGCAAATTGTCAGTGGTGGTCAAGCCGATCAATACAAGGAGTAGCTATGTTTACAGTCACGCCAAATGGCGAAAACCGTCTCGATATTGAGATAAAAGGCAAGATCGACACCGAAATCATGACCGCTGCGCTGGACGCACTGGCGGAGCATTCCAAAGACATCACTCACGGCAGAATGCTATATACCCTGACTGATTTTAATTGGCCATCGTTAGGCGCAATCGGGGTAGAGTTCTCCCGTTTTCCGACACTGTTTGGTTTAATTCACAAGTTTGACCGCGCGGCGTTGCTAACTGATGCGCAGTGGATTAAGAAGATTGGCGAGTTTAAAGGCATGGTGATTCCGGGGATGGAAATTAAGTCGTTTAGTCTGGACCAAAAAGCCGAGGCAGAAGCTTGGCTGGAGCAGACGCAGGACTCATTGTCTTAAAGCGATACGCTTGCTGCGGGTTTCGCGCTACCATTGCCGACTTTAAGACATAAAGAAGTTTCGTCATGCATGATATGCAAGCAATCCTTGATGACATCGCTACCAAAGTCACGGCTTTACCCGATCGCGGCAAGGTAGCGACCTACATTCCGCAGCTGGCTTGCGTCGATCCCGATCAGTTCGGGATGACTGTCGCACTGCCGGATGGCACGGTTTACAGCTCCGGCGATGCGCAAACCCTGTTTTCCATTCAAAGTATTTCCAAAGTATTCACGCTGACCATTGCGTTGGGTAAGTTGGGTGATGCGCTGTGGCGACGGGTGGGGCGTGAGCCATCGGGCGATCCGTTTAACTCCATCGTGCAGTTGGAAATGGAGCATGGTAAGCCGCGAAATCCGTTTATTAATGCCGGTGCAATTGCGGTGGTGGATGCGATTATGATGGGGCATCAGCCTAAAGAAACGATTGCTGAGATTTTGCAATTTGTACGTTTTATTGCCGATGATAATAGTATCTGCATGGATGATCGGGTGGCGAAATCGGAGCTGCTAACCGGTGACCGCAATGCCTCGCTGGCGCACTTTATGGCGTCTTTCGGGCACTTTAAAAATCCGGTCGATTTTGTACTGGGAACTTATTTTCATCAGTGCTCGATTGCCATGAGCTGTGAGCAACTGGCGAGAGCGGCGCTATTTTTAGTCTCGGATGGTTTAAATACCAGCAACGGCACGCGAGTGGTGTCAGCACAGCGCGCGCGACGGATTAACTCCCTGATGATGATGTGTGGCCATTATGATGGCTCGGGTGAGTTTGCGTTCCGGGTTGGTTTGCCGGGGAAGAGCGGTGTGGGCGGCGGCATTATGGCCGTGGCACCGGGTAAGGCGTCGATTGCAGTTTGGTCGCCGGGCTTGGATCATGTGGGGAATAGTAAGTTGGGTACGATTGCGTTGGAGATGTTGGCTGAGCGGACTGGGTGGTCGGTGTTTGGTCATTAAGTTTTGGGGGCGCACGTCTTGGGTGCTTGCCTTGCTCACTCAAGCTGCGCTTGAAATGATTCGCCGCGACAAGCACCCAAGACGTGCTGGATTGCGCGGAGGCGAAGTGCATCGCTAACTTATTAGTTGTGGGAGTCTATTTAACTCTAGGGCAGTTGCCATGAGTCTTACGTAGGCCTAATGCCACTATTCGCTAAGTCTCAAAACTAATGATAAACTCGACCGCTGCTCTCGGGGAGCCTGATTAATCAGGCTGAGATGTTTCCATAACAGACCCGTAGAACCTGACCCGGCTAGTACCGGCGTAGGGAAGAGTTGCTGGTCACCGTAGTTACAGCCTTCTTTATCCTGCCCCGAGACTACCTTTTGAGTTTTTGATTAAGGTATTTTCCATGAAAAAAATCACTCTGCTACTGTCTAGTTTGGCCTTGTGTGGCGCGGCTCAGGCGGCTGATCTGACTGTTTACACTTACGATTCTTTCAACTCCGAATGGGGCCCTGGCCCGAAGCTTGAAGCGGCTTTTGAGAAAAACTGCGACTGCGATATTGAAATCGTGACGGTTGAAGATGGTGTCAGCATTTTGAATCGTCTGCGCATTGAAGGCGATAGAAGCAAAGCGGATGTGATCATGGGGATCGACGATGCCTTGTTGGAAGTGACCCGCGAGACTGGTTTAATCGCTGATCACGAGCAGTCACTGGAAGGCTTAAAAGCGGAGTTGAAGTGGGATGATAAGCAGTTCGTGCCATTTGATTACGGCTACTTCTCTTTTATCTATGACAGCAGCAAAATCAAAGAGCCGGTTAAATCCCTAAAAGAGCTGGTTGAGTCCGATGCCTCGGTGATCTACCAAGACCCGCGCACGAGCACCGTTGGTCAAGGTTTATTATTGTGGATGAAAAGCGTCTACGGCGATAAGTCGGATGAGGCTTGGAAGCAGCTGGCTGGCCACACGGTGACGGTGAGCAAAGGTTGGTGGGAAGCGTATAGCATGTTCCTAAAAGATGGTTCGGATTATGTGCTGAGCTATAACACCTCACCTGCGTATCACGTGGTTTCCGAAGAAAAAACACAGTACAAAGCTGCGCTCTTTAGCGAAGGCCATGTGGCTCAAGTTGAAGTGGCGGCTGTTTTGAAAAGCAGTAAAAAGCAGGAGCTGGCTAAGCAATTCCTAGGCTTCCTCACGTCTGAAGAAGCACAAAAAATCCTGCCAGTGGCTAACTGGATGATGCCGGTTCGTGATGGCATTGAGTTGCCAGAAATTTTCGATGAATTGATCCAGCCTGAGCGCATTGGGTTTACTCCTACGGAAGTCGCGGAGAAGCGTGCGGATTGGATTAAAGAATGGCGTACTTCAGCGGCTAAGTAAGTCGTTATTTGTTGTTAGAATAAGCCTGCATGGCGTCGTGAATGACGCTTTGCAGCTTGCTTGATTCCGCGTTTTTTTCTTGTTTTTACCCTCTTATTTCCGGTCAACTCTGATCAAGATATTTCTCAATTTTGTGCTAGAGTGAAGGCTTAGTTTCCCATCGCTAACCCGGAGCACACTCATGCTTGACCTCGCTTTTGACACGGATGCAGGTATCGGAACCCAAGCCAACTTTGGTTTGATTGTGCTACAAACCGATGAAACCATTGAGATGGAAATGCGGCGCTTTCTGGATATCGAGGGTGTTGCTTTGTATCAATCCCGAATCCCCTCCGGCGCTGAAGTTACTCCCGAAACCTTATCCAATATGCAGCACGAAATTGAGCAGTCGGTTAGCTTGTTGCCGCCCGCGATTGATTTCGATGTGATTGGCTATGGCTGTACTTCTGCCGCCTCGGTTATTGGTGAAGGCGCAATTGAGGCTTTGGTTCAGCGCAATCGCCCGAACGCACAAGTCACCAATCCCATTACCGCAACTAAAGCGGCGCTCAAAGCATTGGGAGCCAAACGTATTGGCTTTGTCTCGCCTTATATTGCCGAGGTTTCTGCGAGTTTGCGTGGCACGTTAGAGCAGGCGGGCTATGAGATTGTGGCAGCGGGGTCGTTTAATGAAGCATCGGATACTACCGTTGCGCGCATGACTGAGGCATCTATTTTAAAGGCCATTATTCAGGTGGCTGAGGCTGCACCGAGCGATGCGATTTTTGTGTCCTGCACCAATTTACGGGTGGCGAATATTATTGCCAAAGCGGAGGCGCAGTTGGGTATTCCAGTGTTGAGTAGTAATCAGGCAATGGCATGGCATATGTTAAAGCTTGCTGGGATTGATAGTCCCATCAAGGGTTATGGCCGGCTATTTAATCACTAAGCCGCAGTAGTGGTATTGCATACCCAACACTAAATTAAACAGCTATTCAATCAGCCCGTAAAATATCACGCTGTCATCGAATCGCCATAAAACTGTCATAGAGAAGTCATTGTCAGCCGTTAGGGTAGAGCCAAATTTATTATTTGGTATGGTCTATGTCCAGCGCGTCAGACGCATTGAAGGTTGCGATCCAACAGCAGCCGGTTTCATCGTTTCAGGGCATGCAGCAGCGCATGTTTCGGATTTGGTTTAACAGCTTTATTTATAACCAGATTTGGGAAGATCCCGAGTTGGATATGCAGGCCTTACAGCTGCAGCCAGATAGCCAAGTGCTGACCATTGCTTCGGGTGGTTGTAATGTATTGAACTACCTCACGGCCTCGCCAGCGCGTATCGTTGCATTGGATTTAAACCCCTATCACCTATCGCTGACTCGCTTGAAATTGGCCGCTATGGCTTACCTGCCAGACCATGATTCATTCTATGATTTCTTCGGCCATGCCGACCTACCGCACAATATTCAAAACTACGAGAACTACATAAAGCCCGAGCTGGATGAGGAGCTGGAAAGCTTCTGGTCGGGGCATAGCTTGAGCGGCAAAAAGCGCATCAATCTGTTTCGCGATGGATTATATCGTCACACGCGCTTTGGCTATTTCATGCGTTTTTTGCATTGGATTGCCCGTCGCAGCAAATACCAGCCGGAGTTAATCCTGCAAGCCAAAACCTTGGGTGAGCAGCGTGAAATTTTTAACGCGCATATCAAACCATTCTTCGATAGCAAGCTGGTGAAGTTTTTGGGCAAATTACCGGTGTCGGTCTTTAGCTTGGGTATTCCCCCGCAGCAATATCAGGCGATGAAAGCGCAGGGCAATCTAGTGCAGCAGTACTGCGATCGCGTGGAGCGCCTAGCTTGCGATTTCCCGATTCAGGATAACTACTTTGCCTGGCAGGGCTTTAGTCATTGTTATGACCACGAGCAGCGTCAAGCGATTCCAGCCTACTTGCAAGCAGGTCATTACCAGCACATTCGCGATCAGTTGCACAAGGTCGAAACCGAGTCTGGTTCAATCATTGAATACCTAAAAGCTCAGCCGGATAACTCGCTGGACCGCTTTGTGTTTTTGGATGCGCAGGACTGGATGAATGACGAAGTGCTGCAGTCTTTATGGGAGCAAGTCGATCGGGTAGGCAAAGTCGGTAGCCGCATTATTTTCCGCACCGCTGCTAGCGAGTCGCCATTAGAAACGGCACTGACCCGCGAGTTACGCGCCCGTTTTGAATACGACCCGATTCAGTCTGAGCAATGGTTCCGGCAGGATCGTTCGGCGATCTACGGCGGCTTTCACCTGTATTGCAAGGTTGTGTAGATGATGGATGCCGCACAAAAGATGGATCAGCAATATCGCTATCAGCGCTATGTGTATGACTTATCGAGAAAATACTATCTGCTAGGGCGCGATAGCTTATTGCAGGAAATCAAACTAAAGCCGCATGAAACCGTGCTGGAAATCGGCTGCGGCACCGCGCGTAATTTATTGAAGCTCGCCAAGGCGCAGCCCGAGGCCAAACTCTTTGGACTGGATGCCTCGCAGCTGATGCTGGAGATGGGGCAGGAGAAAATTCATAACGCTGGTCATATTCGCTTAAAGCAAGGTCTGGCGCAGCAGGTTACGCCGCAGCAGTTTGGCGAGCATGAGGGCTTTGATCACATTGTGTGCTCCTATGTGCTGTCGATGATTCCGAAATGGGATGAGGCCATAGAGCAAGCTGTTCGCAATCTGAAGCCGGGTGGCTGCTTGCATATTGTAGATTTTTCCGATCAGCGAGGAATGCCCAATTGGTTTCGCAAGCCACTGCTGAAATGGCTGGATTGGTTCAATGTGCATCCTGACCCTTCGCTACCAATTTACCTTGAAACACTGGCCGAGCATCTGGGAGGAACGCTTCAGATCCGGCAGATTGCAGGGCGCTACGCCCTAATTGTTCACTACACCAAGCAGGGCTAATGGCATGACTGGCAATCCGAAACACCAATATCGCAGCATTTTTATTTCAGACACGCACTTAGGCTCACGCGGCTGTAAAAGTGAGTTCTTGCTGGATTTTCTGGAACATCACGATTGCCAGCAGCTGTATTTGGTTGGGGATATTTTTGATGGCTGGCGGCTGCAAAAGCGCTGGTTTTGGGATGCCAATTACGATGCCATTATCCAAAATGTATTAGCGCGTGCGGAGGCTGGGGCTAAGGTGGTTTACCTTAGCGGTAATCACGATGGCTTTACCCGTAATTTCACCGGTCACAGCGTAAGCCAGATCGAGTTGGTGGAAGAGTGCATTCACATCACCGCGGATGGCCGGAAAATGCTGATACTGCATGGCGATAAGTTTGACGGCGTGGTGCAGTTTCCTGCGTGGCTGACTAAGATCGGTGACTGGTCTTATGAGCATTTGTTAGTGCTTAACCGTTATTACAATAAGTTGCGCAACCGGCTGGGCTATCCCTACTGGTCGCTATCTCGTTATGTGAAAGAGCATGCAAAGTCAGCCGTTGATTATATCGATGCTTACGAAACGGCACTGGCTCGTGAGGCGCGTCATCAGGGGTTGGATGGTGTGATTTGTGGTCACATTCATCACGCTTCGATTCGGGAGATTGATGGGGTGCTTTACTGCAATGATGGCGACTGGGTCGAGAGCTGCACCGCGATGGTTGAAGACTGGGATGGCGCGTTGCATCTGGTGCACTGGGCCGATAGCAAGGCGGTAATGGCCTCAGAACAAGCGTCATATGTTGGGCAGGAAGTGTTGCCGGTGACTGGCTGATTCGGTTGAACATGAAAACGCGGTAATGGTTTGAACTTTTATCGCGATTTTGGTTTCTAAAGAAATAATGATTAACAATAAACTGCGTAAGAAGTGTGTTCCGGGAGCCTCGTAATAAAGGCTCCCTTTTTTTGTCTGCAGCTTTTGTGATTAGCGATTAGTTGCGGTCAGCTTGAGAGCATCAACTGGCTTCAAGCAGTCTGGCGCAAGCCTTCCAGCGTCGGTTGTCGCTGTGCGCCGCACTGTACAAAGTGGCGGTGATAGCGCGCATTCAGATTATTCACATCCAGCAAAATAAAGATATCGGCAACATTAAAGTCACGATCCAGACAAGGCTCACCCGCGACCCAAGCGCCCAATTTCAAATAGGCTTTTAGCAGTGGCGGCATACGCAGGCGTTCAGCTGGCGGTACTGGCATTAGCTGTTCACGCGGAGTTACCCAGAAATCACTCGGTGCTAAATGTTTACGGCGCGCTTCATTCATAATCGTCGTCACCTGGCTGCCACCATCGCGCATACACACGCTGGCGCAACCAAACATATAATCCACTTTGTGCAACTCCATAAACTGCGCCAGGCCTAGCCATAACATGCCGATCCCTGCGCCATTACGAAAGTCAGGGCGGATACAGGTGCGGCCAATTTCTATGGCATTGCCACGCAAACTGGCGAGCAACACGCTGAGGTCAAACTCGCTGGCGGAGTAGAAGCTGCCGGCTTGCTGGGCGCTCTCATGAGTGAGGATGCGAGTGGAGCCGACGATTTCGCCAGTGTGTTGTTCGCGTACCAAGAGATGGTGGCAGTGAGGGTCGTAATGATCTCGGTCGATCCCCTCCGCAGCGCTGGAGAGGATGGCCCCTTGTTCTTCTGCAAAAATTTGATATCTCAATAATTGAGAGGCGAGTAAGTCTTCTTTTGTGGCGGCTAATTCAACACGGAGTTGAACCGGTTTGGTGCTAACTGTGTGACTCATTCCGAACCCTTGAAGTGATTAATAACGCTTCGAAGAGTCTAAATTTTGCGTATAACCATTTGATGATGGTTTGTTTTCAGTTGTGTTAAATCACTGATACTAAAGCAATACTGCCTTGAGCTAGTCCTAAGCCGAGTATCGCACCAATCAATACATCACTAGGATAATGCAGGCCGAGTATCACGCGTGAGAGAGCCACCAACGCTGCAAATGGAACAACCAAAACAGCCCACTCCGGATAATAGCTCAGCAGTACCGCGCTAAAGCTCACCGCATGTAAAGTGTGACCGGAAGGGAAGCTAAACTGATCCAGTGCGGCCACATTCTGTAGGATATTTTCATTAAAGCGGTAGGGGCGAACGCGCACTGTTGAGAGCTTAAGCCACTTATAAAGCCCTAAGCCAATCACGGAAACAATGGCCATATGCAGCGATACCTGAATGGCTTCCAGCCCATAAAATACGGGCAGCAGTAACATCAATACATACCAGAAAACCCCATCACCAAGGCGACTGATCAATGCAAAAAACAGGCTAACTGGGCGTAGGTGATTGATGCGGTTAAACAGCAGGCAGAGTGGAATTTCGTGCGCGTTAAGCTGATGCAGACGTTTCATGATTGACCTCGCTAAGCAGACTTTTGATGATGGTATCCAATCGCAACACCACACTTTCCCAGCTGAGTTGCTGGGCCGTTTGGCGTGCTTGAATACCAATTTGGCGACGCAGCTCAGGCTGATTGGCCAGCGCTACTGCACCTTGGATAAACGCTTGTGAATCATTAAATGGCGCGGTGTAGCCATTGTGACCGGACTCGATGTATTTATGGGCGGCGGCGTAATCGTAAGTGACCACGGGCAATCCGCTAGCCATGGCTTCGATAATCACATTGCCGAAGGTTTCGCTGGTGCTGGCGTAGAGAAACAGATCTCCAGAGGCATAATGCTCAGCGAGTGCAGTGCCGGTTTGCATGCCCGCAAAAATACAGTCGGGGTGCAGGGCGGCTAAGCGGGCACGTTCAGGGCCATCGCCGACTAATAAAAACTGAGCATTTGGCTGGCTTTGTTGAATTGCGCGGAAGGCTTCAAAGGCCAGATCCAGGTTTTTCTCCTGTGCCATGCGAGTGACTAAGACAACGAGTAACTGATCTTCACCAATACCGTATTGCGCCCGTAGCGTTTCACTGCGACGCTCAGGGGTAAATAGTTTGGCATCAATTCCGCGCTCTAAAATGCCGAGGTTTTTATAACCATTATCAGCGAGCTGATTAATGAGTTCAGTCGTTGGAACGAGCGTGCGCAGTGTTTGATTGTGCACATGCCGCAGATAGCGACCGGCTAACTCAAAGCCATATTTGAGGTGATAGTGCTGGCTGTACTGATCAAAATTAGTATGAAAATCACTGAATACCGGAATGCCAAGTGATTTAGCGGCCCGCAATGCGCTATAGCCCAGCGGCCCTTCGGTAACGATTTGAACGATATCAGGCCGCTGTTTTTTCCATTGCTGGCGTAGCGCAAAGAACTGTGGCGCTCCAACCCGCACTTCTTTATAAAAGGGGAGAGATAAGCCGCTCACTAAGTATTCTTCAAAGTCAGCATCTGTAGCCGGTTCGCCATCCGTTAGCTGACGAGGACGCACCAGTTGGATTTGATACTCGTTTAATTCACGCAGCCCACGGACTAAATGTGCAATGGTATGCGCCACGCCATTCACTTCCGGTGGCCAGGTTTCGGTGACCACGGCAAGGCGAATTCGATTGGGTAATATGACTGATAACATAGCCACGAGTGTGTAATGGTTTTACTGCAAGGCGATGACAGTTTTATGATGTTTTTATGTAACACGGCGAATTTCTGGCAGGGTGAATGACGCAATCATCCATGAGTGCATGACTGTTTAGCCCTCAGGCGGCATAATGCGGACATAACGCAATAAGCTTGTCCCGGAGACATTATGCAAACTTTTATCGAAAACCTACCTAAGGCCGAGTTACACCTTCATATTGAGGGCACCTTTGAGCCGGAACTGATGTTTGAAATCGCTCAGCGCAATGAGATCGACTTACCGTTTGAAGACGTGGAAGCGCTACGCAAAGCCTATGACTTTAGCCGCCTGCAAGATTTTCTGGATATCTACTATCAAGGCATGAATGTGCTTCGTGAAGAGCAGGACTTTTACGACCTGACTTGGGCTTATCTCACGAGAATTCATAAGCAAAATGTACTGCACACTGAGATTTTCTTTGACCCTCAAGGCCATACAGATCGCGGCATCCCATTTGAAACGGCATTAAACGGTATCTACAACGCGTTGCAGGATGGTCAAAAGCAGTTAGGCATTAGCTTTGGTGTGATCATGTGCTTTTTGCGTCATTTAGACGAAGATGCCGCAATGGCGACATTGGAGCAGGCATTAGCGCATAAAGATAAAATCATTGGTGTGGGGTTGGACTCCTCAGAAATGGGCCATCCGCCAGAGAAGTTCACGAATGTATTTGCACGCGCTAAAGCGGAAGGCTTTCACATTGTGGCGCATGCCGGTGAAGAAGGTCCTCCGGAGTATGTGCGTCAGGCATTGGATGTACTGCATGTCGAGCGGATTGACCATGGAAACCGCGCACTGGAAGATGAAGCACTCACACAGCGAATCGTTGAGTCGGGTATGGCATTGACGGTTTGCCCCTTATCAAATCTTAAGCTGTGTGTGGTTGATGATCTTAAAAATCACCCAATTAAGAAAATGCTGAAAGCGGGCTTGAAGGCGACCATTAACTCGGATGACCCGGCATACTTTGGTGGTTATATGAATGAGAACTTTGGTCAGCTGGCAGAGGCAGTTGGTTTAACGCGCGATGAGATTGCAACGCTGGCACGTAATGGTTTTGAGGCGACGTTCTTGCCGAAAGATCAGCAGCAGGCGTTAGTGGCTAAGTTGGATGCTTATTTAGCGACAGCGTGAGTTGATTTGTAGAATATGCGGCATTCGCTGAATCAGCATTGCCGCGAACCAATGAAGAGGGTGTAATATACGGCTTTTAGCGCTAACCCCTCTCATTCAGGTATTCACATGATCGATATTAGTTCAGCCACCGTCAGCAAAGTAATTGTGCATCGCATTGGCAATAAAGTGCGTGAAGAGGGCTATGCCTTTTCGCCAAAAGAAGCGGCGCGGACGCCAACGCTGGATGCCTTGCTCATCAAAAGCTACTTAGAGCCCATGGTGGATGATGCTCAAGTGTATGAATTGCATCATGAATCCGATATTTTTCTAAACACGGTGTACCACTACTCTAATCAGATCTTTAGCGATGTAGAGACTTTCAAAGCCTCCACTGAAAGCATTGCTAAGCACCTATACACGGCCTCTACCCATCCCAATATCGTCGGTGGTGAATTCATCACTATTTTATTTGATGGCGTGCTTTCAACCGATGGCTCATCACAAGCCTTGGGTTGCTTTAAGATCGAAGGGCGCAGTGACTATTTAGATATTGAATCCGATGAAGGCTCTTTGAAGTTAGTTGAGCGTATTGGCGTCTCGCTGGATAAAGTACAAAAAGGTGCATTGATTTTATCCGGTGGTCGCGTGGTTCACGTGATTGATAATCTCAGCAAAAAGACTAAGTACTGGTTAGAAACCTTCCTACATGCCGTGCCTGTTGGTACGCCAAGAGTGTGCGCTAAAGCCGCCGCTGAATTCCTAAAAGCCGTGTCTAATAAAGTCGAGTCGCCAGCCGATGCGGTGGCCTTTGGTCAAAAAGTGCAGGATGGTATGAGTGGTTCTGAAAATTTATCCATGGGTCAGCTAAAAGAGCTTTCAAAAGAATACATCAAGGAAGAAGACGCCGACGTCATTATGGAAGAAGTGCGCGGCAAATCCGGAATTGATATGGAAGATGCCCGCGATATCAATACCAAAGAACTGAAGCGTTACACCCGCAATGTCGTGCGTAAAACCCGAATCGCTGAGGGGATCAACTTGACCTTATCGGGCGCAGAATCACAGATTTCCTCGGTAGATGTTCAAAAAACAGAAGGCGGTTTAAAGGCGGTCATCGATATTCAGTTGGGCGGCTAAATGAGCCAGACACGCAGCGATCAAACGCGCGGCATTCAGTTAATGACGCTGGGGGCGCTGTTCTTGCCCCTTATGGATGCGGCAGCCAAGGTGCTGGGAGAAGGCGTTTCTTCCGGTGTGATTGTGTTGGGTCGTTTTGGTTTTCAGACCTTATTCTTACTGCCCTTGGTGTGGAGCACTTTGTACCTGCCTAAAGGCATTGAGCTGCAGCTGCATTTAAAGCGTTCTTTCAGTTTGGCGTTTGCGACGTTGTGCTTTTTTACCGCGATTCAGGTCATGCCCATTGCCGATGCCTTGGCGATTTTCTTTGTAATGCCCTTGTTGGTCACGCTACTGTCGCCTTGGATGCTGGGTGAGAGGGCTGGTTGGCGTCGCACGGTAGCAGCGAGTGTCGGTATGCTTGGTGCGGTGATCATTATCCAACCGGGGCAAGAGGCCTTTGGTCCTCGCGCATTATTGCCGCTGTGTACGGCGCTGGGCTTCACCTTTTACCTAATGTATACGCGCAAGCTGGCGCGGGTTGGTGAGAATGGTGGTGGCGTATCGGCGCTCACGATGCAGTTTTACTCCGGCGCATTCGGTAGCCTGATTATGGGTGCGGTCTTATTGTTTATGCAGCTGTTTGATTTGCCCATGTTTGCACTGGCCGAGTTGGAGGCTTGGCAATGGCGTCAGTTGGTACTGGTTGGTTTTCTTGCGGCTGTCGGTCATATGATTATTACCACGGCTTTTAAATATGCCGATGCCTCAATGCTGGCACCGTTTCAGTATATTGAATTGGTCAGCGCTGCGTTGATTGGTTGGTGGCTATTTAATGATATCCCAACGCTCAATACATGGATTGGCTCTGGTATTTTGGTGGCCTCGGGCTTATATATTTTCCATCGTGAGCGAGCGGTAGAAGGGGCTTGAGTTTGGCTGTTGGCCGCATTAGTTTGCGGCCAATTTAGCCCTATCAGGCGGCCAATTTCACTCTGTTAGCTTTGAGCGTAAGCATTGACTTAAGAGTGTAAAGAGTTTGTAAAACAGATAGTTATAAGGCTGTTTTTTGATAAATCGCAAGGTTTAAACCAGCGGCCAGTCGTACTCTGAAAGCGTGAAATCAATTACGCAAACGGAGTAACACCATGAATAAGGTATTAATTAGCACAGCGATCGCATTAACTCTGGCCGGAGGCTTGGCAGTCACAACGCAGGCCGCGTCTCAAATCACCGTGGCTGAAGCTAAAACACTCCAGTTTATGCATGAAGAAGAGAAGTTGGCTAAAGATGTATACCTGACGCTATACGACAAGTGGAATATCCGCGCCTTCAGTAATATCGCCGGTGCCGAGCAGCGTCATCAGGATGCGTTGAAAGGAATGCTTGATCAGTATGGGATTCCATCCGTGGTTCAAAGCACTACGGTTGGCGAGTTTAAAAATCCCGAGCTGGCGCGAATGTATAAAGAGCTAACTACGCAAGGTCTGGCGTCATTGGAAGGTGCGCTGAAAGTCGGCGGCATGATTGAAGAGCTGGATATTATGGACTTACAAAAAGCCATTGCAGAATCCAATCAAAGCGATCTGGATGGCGTATATGAAAATCTGATGCGAGGCTCTCGTAATCACTTGCGAGCCTTTGCCAGACAGTACAACCGCCAGCTTGGCACTGACTATCAGGCACAACTAATGCCTGCGGACGAAGTCGCGGCGATACTGAGCTCAGAGCAAGAGCGTGGCGGTGGACACGGTGCTCAACAAGGCCATGGCGGCCAAGGTAAAGGAATGCGTATGGGCCAAGGCCGTGGCATGGGCCAGCACATGGGGTCTGGCAATGGCCGAGGCTACGGAAAAGGCATGGGTTGCGGGCAGAACGAAGCCTAAGCGCTTAATCCCACTGCAGCGGCTGTTCATCCAGAGCAGCCGACTGCTCTTTCAATGCCAGAATATGATCATCCCAATAGCGCGCCGTGTAAAACCACGGGAATGCCAATTTAAAGGCAGGGTCTTCCGCACGCTTGGCCAGCCAACCTGCGTAATGAATCATTCGCAAAGTCCGCAGCGCTTCAATCAAATGCAGCTCGCGCGGATTAAAGTCCCGAAATTGCGTGTAGCCGATCAAAATATCCATCAAACGCGCTTGCTGATAATGACGGTCGCCAGACAAGTACATCCACAAATCCTGAACCGCAGGCCCCATGCGCGTGTCATCAAAATCGACAATGTGCGGAATCTCATCCCGATATAAAATATTCCCTGGATGGCAGTCGCCATGAATGCGGATGGATTGCACTTTACCGGCTGCCCGAAAGTGGTCCTCAATTTTCGCTAGCAAGTCACCAATTAAGCTCCGATACGCCGGTTCAATGGAGGGTGGGAGCTTTTGCTCATTCAGCAAATATTGCGAAGGCTCAACGCCGTAGCTCCTAACATCAATTTCGGGGCGGTGCTTAAATTCAGCCAACTCACCCTGTAAATGGATGCGTGCCATAAAGCGACCAATCACTTCCAGTTGATCCGGGTTATCTAATTCAGGCGTACGACCACCTTGGCGAGGGTACAGTGAAAAACGAAACTCATTGTACTGATGAATACTTTCGCCTTGCGCGTTATACAGTGGCGCGACAACGGGCAGCTCGCTTTCAACCAGCGAGCGGGTAAAGTCATGCTCTTCCTGAATCGCTTCATTATTCCAGCGGGCAGGGCGGTAAAATTTGGCGATGATCGGCTGGCCTTCTTCAATACCAATTTGATACACGCGGTTTTCGTAACTATTCAGCGCCAATAAGCTGCCATCGCAACGTAAATCCTGACTTTCAACCGCATCCAGAATTTCATCGGGGGACAAGTTCTGAAACGCATTGATGGCTTTGATCTCTGGCGGTAAAACGTTCATTGCAATTAACCCTTGTTGTTCCGGCGGTGATGGTGAATGATCAGGCTTTATCTCACAAGTATACCTTCCCCATGAAGTCTTTTATTCCTCTCATTCGCCGTGAATGGCGACTATTGATGTTTGGTTTTCTGCTGATGTTTTTTTCCAGCCCCGGACAAACCTATTTTATTGCTCTATTTAGCGGCGAGATTCGCAGTGAAATGGGCTTGAGTCATGGCGAGTTTGGTGGCATTTACTCGCTAGCGACTTTGGTCAGTGCGGCGGTGCTGTTGTGGAGCGGGGCGCTGATCGACCGCATGGATTTACGCAAATTCGCCTATGCGGTCGTAACAGGCTTAGCCATCGGTTGCTTACTAATGGCCAGCAGCCAAGGCGTTGTCGCCTTATTTATCGGGATATTGCTACTGCGCCAGTTTGGGCAGGGGCTTATGTATATGACCAGTACCACGGCAATGGTGCGATATCTTGATCATCAAAAAGGCAAGGCCAATGCGCTCAGTAGCATGGGCAGTTCAGTCGCCGAAGCAGCGCTACCGTCTTTGGCGATTATGTTGATGCTCTTGCTGAGCTGGCGTCAATCCTGGGTGGTGTTTGCGGTGATATTAATGGTGCTGCTACCCGTTGCTGTCCATTACTTATTGCGCGGACATGAGCGGCGGCATCAGCAGTATGAGGCCAGTTTGGCAGAAGATGATAACGATCCATCCCCCAAATACCGTCGCAGGCAATGGAAGCGTGCCGAAGTGATTCGTGATCCGCTGTTTTATTTATCCATGCCCGGCTTGATGGCGCAGCCGTTATTATTCACCGGCTTTATGTTTCATCAGGTGCATTTGGTTGAGGAGAAGGGCTGGTCGCTGGTGGCGTGGGGCGGTTTATATGTGCTCTATGCGTTGGTGTCGGTGGTGGTGCGCTTATTCACTGGCGTGTTGGTGGATAACTTTGGTGCGGTGGTCTTGGTCGCTTTTGCGATTTTGCCAATGGGAATTGGTTTGCTGGTGTTAGCCAGTTCTTCCAGTATGTTGGCTGCAGCGATCTTTATGATTTTTACCGGCATTACCTCGGGGGCGAACTCCACCATCTCCGCGCCATTTTTCTCAGAGAAATACGGTAACCGTCACCTAGGCTCCATCAAATCACTGGCGACTGCCATGATGGTATTTATGAGTGCCTTGTCCCCCGTGCTAATGGGTTGGTGGATTGATCAGGGTGTGACCATGGATACGCTGGCTGTCGGTGGGGCAATGTATATCTTTGTCACCGCAGCCATGGCGTATTATGCGTACTTGCTTGCTAAGCGCCAGTTGGCCGCAGCCTAAGTTGTATAGGCTGCGGTTGATATAAGCCGTCGGTATAAGTGGTTGATATCGGTGGCTGGTATGGGTTGTTGTTATGAGATCAGCTTGGCTTGGCAGCGCCATACATTGGCAGTGGTTTAGCCTAGATAAACGTCTTAAATTAGCAACGGCTTAGCCTGGCGTTGGCACCTCAAAGTCTACAATGACGGCGAGGTGATCGCTGGCAATACGCGAGAGCTTAACGCCGCAGCGCTGTACCGCATTCATTTCCAATGGTCCACGATAATACACGCGGTCTAGCCCGCCGCGTGGCGCAAAGGATGGAAAGGTGCGCAGCGCTCTGACTCGGCCTAAATGATTCATGCTATCGGTGGCGCAGTTAAAGCCAAAGTCCTGTGTATAAAAACTACGTAACAGCGAGCGCCAGTCATTAAAATCACCCGCAACAATGCAAGGTGTATCCTCACCTAAATCAGAAAATTCATGCGAGTGGGAAAGGATAGTCGCCTGCTGTTGGCGCTCACGTGCTGATAAGCCAAGGTGCAGGTTAAACACTTCTAAATGATGCTCATTGGCTTCGCCATCCGCTGCAATCTCAGCATTGGCTGCTGAGTTTGGCAAGGCAATAGTGGTGTGCTGGCAACCGCGGCGCTTACGACGGCCAACAGTAAGATCAATATTGCGCTCGCGCACAATCGGGAAGCGGCTCAGTGTAGCATTGCCATAACGGCCTTTGCGCATGCTCACATTATGACCGAGTGCGAAGTGATCGTAGCCCGCATCATCCGCCAATACTTTGGCCAGATTCATTTCCTGCGAGCGAGGTACGCCCTCATCCACTTCCTGCAGCATCACAATGTCAGCATCGTGCTCGCGTAAAATAGTGGCAATGCGCTCAGGGGCAAAGCGTCGATCAAAGCCAATGGCTCGGTGAATGTTGTAACTCAGTATCCGGATATTCAAATTATTATTCCTTAAAGAGAGGATAGTCCAACTGTGTTAGCTGAATTATGCACATAAACTTGGCTAAATCGAAACCCCTTAGCAAAACGTAATCTTTCCTCCATATTTGCTGCACATTGGACTTCTATACTCATTTCTCGCTGGTAGTTGATGGCGCCGGATCCTCCCCTTTGTCGGCGCCATCTCTTTTTAAAGCTTTGCGTACTTTCTCATATTCCTGCTTAATCACCGCCAAATCCTGCGGGATGATGCTGCTGGCTTCACTGGCCGTAAACACGGCTTCGGCCTGCTTACGAATCGCCGTTTTATGCGCTTCATTATTCGCCTGCTCGGCAAGCTTGGATAAAATCTCCAATAGCTTAATCACCACTTCAACATGACCAATGCAGTTTTGGCGGATTTGATTAAATGCCGTGCCTAGTAAGCTGGCGAATGAGTAGGACTTTAGCTGCAGCCGCAAGTGCGCTTCATCATCAAAGTGCTGTGTATTGGGGAACTGACGGTCGATAATCATCACCATTGCACTGCCCAAGCGATCAATACAGGTGGTTGCGGTAAAGGGATCATTAATGCCGGGGGATAATGCTCGCAGCGCCACCTCAACCAATTGGCGAATGGCATATTTAGCATCCTGCTCAGCGGTGCGGGTATCACCCACGATAAAGTGATCGTTAACACGGCATTCTAATGAGTACTCTTCATCCTCATCAAAAGCATCATCGGGCTGTAAACAGCAGGCGAGTTCACTGCCTTTTAGTAAATAGTCACCGGCTGTAAAGTGTACTTTGAGCGCAATATTTCGCTCGCTGGCAAGATTAAATAAACCTGTGCTATCAACGGCCTGCAGGTAGCCGGAGTGATGCGCGTAAATCGCTTTGCCAGAAGCTTCAAACTGCTCATTTAAATCCTCACGCTCATTTTCAATGGTTGGCAAATGGCTGGTGTCATCCTGCTTATTCGGGAATAGCCGCTCAAGCCGCTCTTTTAGCTCGTCATACACCCCAGAGATAATGGTATCGACCTGAATCGAATTGGCGATATGGTGGATATACAGCACCAATAACAGCAGATCGACCATCACCAAGGCCAGCACGGTAATCATCGATACAATTGGGGTAAATTGTGACTCTTCCATATTGCTGGTGAACTGCAAAATCAGCATGCAATACAAGAAGGTAGAGATGAATATGCCAATCACGGCCTGATTGAAAGTATCGCGCATAAAGTTGCGCAGTAGCCGTGGCCCAAACTGTTGAGAAGCCAGTACTAAGGAGGTGATAGTGACCGAGAACGACACGCCTGCAACCCCAAGCAAGGAGCCGGCGGTAGTGGTTAAAATAGTGCGTAAAGTCTGCGCATCGCTAAAGTAAAACAGAAATGAATACAGCGACTCATCATAGGGAAAAAAGGCCTTATCAATGGTGATATTGACGTAAGCGGCCAGCGCTGCAATGAATAAGCAGAGTAGGGGAATAATCCAGAACTTGGTGCTGATGAGTTCCAGCAGATGCAGAATACGGGTTTTAAACAAGGGGCACATCCTCGTTGGTAAGTGCCTCCCAATCTAACACAGCTGGGCGCTATCCTAAATGCACGGCAGCAAATGATATTTGTTGTGCTGGCTGCCCGATTTATTGAGGGATAACCTTTGCGCCAAGCTGTTACTCACAAGCGATTACCAAGGCAACTGTTCACCAAGATGATTGTAAAACTTGCCCGTGTCTTCATTGCTGCGATTCACCAGAACGGCCTGTAAATTATGGGCTGTTTTCTCACTGCTACTAAGTTGTGATTCGGGAATATTTCCCTGAAATGGCTGGGTGAGTGGTGTATCTGTGGTGCCGGGGTGTAGCGCAATCACGCAACTATTTGGGCGCTTACGTTGCCATTCGACCGACAAGGTTTTGACCCACATATTCAGCGCTGCCTTGGTCATGCGGTAGCTGTACCAGCCACCCAAACGGTTATCTTCAATACTGCCAATTTGCGCAGAAATTGAGGCCCAGAGCAGGGGATGTTTACGCGGCAATAACTGATCCATGGCTTGCCCGACCGCCACATGTGTCAGCACATTAATATCCAATAACTGATGCAGCCAGCTGGCGTCCATTTGCGACAAGGATTTCTCTGGCAAGTGATCAGCATCGTGCAAGGTACCGCAGCACTGCACTACCCAATCTGGCGTTATTTGCGCTGTTTTGCAGTAATCCACTAGGCTTTGTGCTGCATCTTGCTGAGTGAGGTCAATGGCAAGGTGTTGATGACGTTCGGATAATGGCTCAATGGCATGCCGGCTCAGTGTAAGAATCGTCGCCTGTGGATAATCCTGATGAAAACGCGTCAACAGGGCTTGGCCGATGCCGCCATTGGCACCTGCAATCAGAATAGTAGTGGGAGTTGAATACATGTTTCACAGTCTATCCGCTTTTGGTGCGAATGCCAGAAATCAGGTTTTCTGTGTGGCTGTGGTGGGGGATGGCTTGCTTAAAAACGAGACTGCGCAGCGTTATCAACACACTGCGCAGTCGGTCGCTCTAGCTAATGCTGAACCCGTCTGACTCAAATGAAATCATGCACTAGCCCCTAATAGATCAGGTACTTGAGCCAACTCATTAACGTCAGAACGAATATAGACTAGCTCAGTTTGATTTAGCCCGGGAAACGGACTTCGCAAACAGACTGATGATCTGGGCCAAGCTTGCGCCATTTACCGGTCCATGTCGCATTTTGCGTGGAAGCGATATAAGGGCACTTAGTGCTTGCCTGATTCTGATCCCAGATTGGGCCAGCAGCCACTTCGCGAACATTACGGCGGCCACCTGCCGGTACACGGTCAACATATACCGTATCCACTTCTACTGTGGCGCGAGGTGGTGGTCCATTGCGACCTTGCACTTCAACACTACACACCGCTTCGCCGGAGCCGGTTGGACGCCAATCACCCGTCCAGCGGCCATTAACATCGGCTGCAACCCGAGCGCAGCGACGTGCTGCCTGACGATCGCCACGAATTGGGCCAGCGCTTATTTCGCGAATCGTGGTTCTGCTACGGGGGCGCCCGTCACCAGCGTTGGCTAAGCGGGGATTGCCACCCTGAATCTGACAATAAGAGGTTTTGCCATCGTCTGAGGTCGTCCACTGGCCGTTCCACTCTCCGCCCATAGTTCTGGCGAGTGCGCTACAGCGTTGATTGGCTTGGTCTGAATTCCAGATAATTCCCACATCAATTGAACGCGTGCGGAGCCCGTGTGATGGAGGCGGAACAACTGCAACTGGAGGCGCGTTATACACCGGTGCATCATCAACTTCAATTTGGCAGTAAGAGGCTTGTGATGGCGTGGTCCACCAGCGGCCTTTCCAATCACCATCATTTTGGTTGGCGATCACATTGCAACGGATATTGGCTTCGATTGCGCTGGAAATCAGGCCTGTTTCGATATTGACCAATCGAGCTTGGGCGACACTGGTACTGAGCGTCATAGCCATCAGTGCAGCCGGGACAGTCAGTAATAATCGGGAGTGGTTAAGGCGGTCGGAGATAGCAGTCATATGTATTCGTTCCTGTAAGCAATAATGGCAATCCTAAAATTGACCATTGGGGTTTGATTAGGGTTTTTCTGTACCTATAAAGACAGTTGATTAAACGCTAAGTTTAGTTGCTCTCATGAAAAAATGGGGGTGATATGAAATTTATATAATGATTTCAACATTTGACTTAAATCAATTGTGCGGTGCAATATAATTACTACCATTGAAACCTTCAACATCACACGAGAAACGACTAATGAATTTGCTCGAAGGAAAGAAAGGGTTAGTAATTGGCGTTGCTAATCAACACTCGATTGCCTACGGCTGTGCTAAAGCATTTCACGATGCGGGTGCCGAGGTAGCCATTACCTATGTGAATGAAAAAGCCGAGCCCTATGTGCGCCCGCTAGCTGAAGGTTTGAATTCGCCGATTATTCTGCCTTGCGATGTTGAGCAAGATGGCGATCTGGCCGCAGTTTATAATCGCATTGAAGAGGAGTGGGGTGAGCTGGACTTTGTATTGCACTCGATTGCCTTTGCACCGCGTGAAGATTTGCATGGGCGAATCACCGATTGCTCTCGCGCAGGCTTTTTGCAGGCGATGAATGTCTCGGTGTATTCCTTTATCGAAATGGCGCGCTTAGCCGAACCGCTGATGAAAAACGGTGGCTGCCTGCTAACCATGAGTTATTACGGCGCTGAAAAAGTGGTCGACCATTACAACTTAATGGGGCCGGTAAAGTCCGCGCTGGAAGGGACCACACGCTATTTGGCTTCTGAGCTTGGCTCAAAGAATATTCGGGTGAATGCCTTGTCCCCAGGGCCATTAAATACCCGTGCCGCCTCTGGTATTAATCACTTTGATGAGCTGATTGATGAGGCTCGTAACCGTGCGCCTTCACGTCGTTTAGTGAGTATTGAAGATGTGGGCAATATGGCGGTTGGCTTGGTGAGCGATTACGCTAAAAATGTAACCGGCAATATTTCTTATGTGGATGCGGGCTATCACGTCATGTCTTAAGTGACACCCGCAGTCCTTGATTGCAGTGGGTTGTTGTCGCTTTTGTACCAGCAACCGGTTGCAATTAATGCGTTTCGCAACCGGTCGCCGTTATCGTTAGATATTTCCCCCTAACGATTACTGTGGCCGGTTGTGGACATACAACTGAGCGATGGTCGCCGAAGCCAAACGCGCCAGAGCTCCATCGGAACGACTCGTTAGAATAATCGGTACTTTGGCACCCAGCACCAAGCCTGCCGTATCGGCACTGGCTAAATACAGCAACTGCTTAGCCATCATATTCCCAGCTTCCAAGTCTGGCGCGAGCAAGATATCCGGCTCACCAGCGACTGGCGATATAATCCCTTTAATCCGCGCAGCCTCAGCAGAGATGGCATTGTCATAAGCCAATGGGCCATCCAAAATGCCTCCCGTGATTTGACCGCGATCAGCCATCTTACACAAGGCTGCAGCATCTATCGTGCTAGGAATACTTGGGTTAACGGTTTCAACCGCTGACAAGATCGCTACTTTAGGCACTTCAATCCCTAAGGCAATGGCTAGCTCAATCGCGTTTTGCACAATGTCACGCTTGGTAGTCAGGTCGGGTTGGATATTGATCGCGGCATCGGTGATGAGTAATGGCTTGTGATAATGCGGTACATCCAGCACAAACACATGGCTTAATCGACGCTCAGTGCGTAAGCCCGCTTCTTTTTTGAGTACCGCACTCATCAGCTCATCGGTATGCAAAGAGCCTTTCATTAACGCCTGAGCGCTACCTTTGCTCACCAGTTCAACGGCTTTAGCAGCGGCGGCATGGCTATGCGGGACATCGACCAGCTCAACACCAGAAATATCAATATTAGCTGCAAGTGCTGCCGCTTCAATCTTGGCGCGTGGGCCAATTAAAACCGGGATAATCAGGTCTTCTTCAAAGGCATCCATTGCACCAGATAGGGAGCCAGCATCGCAAGGGTGAACCACGGCCGTATGAATAGCCGGTAAGCCACGCGTGGTTTCCAGCATGGTTTTAAAGCGCGCGGCATGTCCGTGCATATGCACTTCTGGCAGCGCTGCTCGCAGACGGCGAACTTTTACAGTTGGTGCAATGATTTCAGCAACGCCTTTAGTGACCGTTTTGCCATCTTGATTCAGGCAAATGCAGTCCAGTGTCACGCGATTTTTACCGGGTACTTTTTCAGCGACCGTGATGCGGGTGGTAATGGTATCGCCGATTCTCACCGGTGCCCGAAAGCTCAGTGACTGGTTTAGGTAAATAGTGCCGGGGCCAGGCATTTGCGTGCCCAATACTGCCGAGATTAACCCTGCGCCCCACATGCCATGGCCGATCACGCCTTTAAACATATCGTCTTTAGCGTACTCCGGGTCCATATGCGCGGGGTTTACATCGCCGGAAACCGTGGCAAAAAGCTCAATATCGCGCTGTGTGAGTGTGCGCTGTGACTCGGCGCTATCACCAATATTAAGCTCATCGAATGTTATGTTTTCAATATAGTCCATGCTTAAACCTGTGAGCTGAGATTTCGGAAGTTTAGGCTGCCATTCTAACGCTTCAGTTTGGTTAAATGGTTGAGAGTTTCGTCGTGTGAGGGTTATTTATAGTGATTATTGGCGCTGCTTCTGTTTGTGAGTTAACTACAGGTGGGACGCTGGCTGTGGGCTGTGGGCTGTGGGCTGTGGGCTGTGGGCTGTGGGCTGTGGGCTGTGGAGGGATTGCTGTTCCCAATAAAGTCGGCGCAGCAAGGCCGCTTGGTATATCGCGCAGTACTGATAAATACGTTACTGCCAATAAACTGGCTGGGGAATGCGCTCCAGTAAGCCATCTCCATAAACAGATTCCAGCTTTAAGTTAGGCAAATGGATGTAGCCAATATGGCAATCGCAGCTGTGATTTGGGCAGGGCGCATGGGTTTCGCGAAAACTACCATCATATAAATTACCCAATGACTGTTTTACAAAATGGCAGCGTTGCACATTGCCTGTGCCATTCACTGAAATTACTTGTGAACCAGTATTGCAGGACTTTCCTTCGCTAGGGTATTGATGCAGATTGTGTTCAAACAAAGGGTCGAGATGCTTCAGTAATTCCAGCTCGGTTTGTTGATAATCCTGTTGCTCATCACGATTGGCATTCACCCATAAATAAATTTCTGGCGGTAGCGCCTCGCGCATAGCCCCAATCTCATCCAGCTCATTGCGATTACCCACCATACCAACGCTAAAGCGCATACCTTCAGCTAGCATCCAGCGGCATTTTTCTAAAAACGCCTCTCGTGAAATTTGGCTGGGATGATAAGTACACCAGAGTGCTAAGGCCTCGCTTTGGCAGCGCTTTAGTGCCGAAGTGGAAAGCGATAAATTGGTTTGAATGGCAATGCGCTTAACCTGAGGCATTTGTCCTAGCCTGATAATGGCTTCCTGATAATAGCGGCGGATAAATGCCTCGCCCCAGGGTGTAAACAGAATGCGAATTGGGCGGGTTTGCTGGCTAACCCAGTCGACAAAGCGAGTCAGCTCAATGGCATCTTTGGCGAGCGATTCGCGGCTGTCTTGCGCTTTGGCAAATGGGCAATAGCCGCAATCATAATTGCAGCTGAGTAATGAACCACGGTACAGAATGCTGAGTGGTGAGTTGTTTGGCGTGGTGTTCTGCGCACTTGCTTTAGTATTCTGCACATTTTCTGGGGGGCTTGGCCGTACAATAGATACCGTACTTATCTTTGCATTGTCTGGCGCATCACTCATTTCCAAATCCAGCCTTGCATGCGTTCGCGAATGGTTGGGGTAAACAACCAACTCCCAATTAAATCGGAATAGGCAATGCCGGTTTCATTCAGCTGAATATGCTCATCGCTGATTACGGCTAAATTATGCTTTACCAGCAAGCTCAACTGCGGCGCATCATCCAATAGCTGTGTGCCAAATTGCTCCGTATAATCCGCCAACGCAAAGCCCGAGGTTTGCAGTAAACTCAGTAATAAATACCGTCGTTTTTTATCCGCTAACTCCAGCTCGATACCATAACTCGCTGTGGCAAATTCCGCTGCGGTGGTATTGGCATAGTCCTCAATAATGCGCTTGATGTGTGGCTTACCAACTGCATAGTGCGAGGAATAATGCAGGCTTTGCGTGTAAGAGCGTGCACCGGCTCCCAGCCCAATCATGCCATCTTCCTGGCAGCGATAACGGCCTTTTGGCTCTGGAGCATCGGCTCGGGTAAACATACGCATCGACGATTGACGATAGCCAGCAGCTAACAAGCGTTCACGCGCTGAGAAATAGGCTTGCAGGCGCTCATCCTCCTGTTCGCGCTGCGCTTTTCTGCCCAAACCCGTGAGCGGGCGCACATATAAAGGATAGATGAAAATCTCTTCTGGCTGCCAGTCCAGCGCCTGATCGACACTGTAAAGCCAGCTGGCAGGAGATTGATTGGCACTGCCATAAATCAGGTCGATATTGAGTCGTTCAATGCCGCTATCGCGAATGGCTTGCAGTGCGGTGGCAACGGATTTGGGTGTTTGTGGGCGGCCTAGTGCTTTTAAATCGGCCTGATCAAAACTTTCCACACCCATACTAATGCGCCCGACACCAGACTCTGCGAGTACCGCCAAGCGTTCCGCATCTGCCGTCGCTGGTGAGACTTCTACCGAAGCCGGAAGCTGGTTTACCCCCAAATGACGCGAGAGCAAATCAAAGCAGGTTTGTAGCTGCTCAGGGTTGAGATAGGTCGGTGTGCCGCCACCAAATGCCAGCTGTTCAAAGTGAAAATCATCCCCTAAAAACTCGGCAGTGGTTTGGATTTGAGTGTCTAGTGCTCGCAGATAACGGCTAACTAAATCATCTTCAGGGTTGGTGGTGGTAAACAAATTGCAGTAGCCACAGCGCATTTCACAAAAGGGAATGTGCAGGTATAAAAACAGCGCCTGTTTGTTCTCCTCACGCCAAGCTTCCGCCAGCGAAATCGGTGTTTCAAAGTCGCGATAGCTGGTCTTATGCGGATAGGAATACACATAATGCAGGTAGGGCTTGCCGGATAAGTAATCCAGTAACCGTTGTTCGTCTGATTCAAGGTCATTCACTGACATGCCGGGCCTTTAGGATAAATTCGCGGTAGGGGATTTCCCACACATTGGGGTGCGCAATGCCGTGGCCGTAACTGTCATCTTCGCCATAGGTGGTGCCATGGTCGCTGCTTAATATACACAGCGTATCGCCGCGCGACTGTAAGCTTTCAAATAAAGGCGGAAGCTGCTGATCGACATAGGCTAGTGCCTCAAGTTGAGTGGCGGGTGAGTCCTCAACGGCGTCACTCAAAATGCAATTTGGCTGGTGAATGGCGGAGATATTAATAAACAACACACAGCGTTGCGAGTCATCTAATGCAGCCAGTCGGTGCTGGGCTAATTGCACTTGATTATAAGTGGAGTGTACATCGGTCACGCCAAGTTCTGGTGACCAATGGCTTTCACAAAACAGTTCTGGCAATACACAGCCGAGTTTATTTTTGCGATTAAAAAAGCCCACGCCACCAATGCAAATGGTGTGATAGCCCTCGGCGGCTAAGCCTTGAATAATCGTCGCCTCGGGTGTCGTCCAAGTGCGCTCACCGGTGGTTGAGCTTCCCGCAAAATCACAGGCAAATAGGCGTTGATAATCGACTGGCTTAGGGATTGGCGTCGGCAGATAACCCGAGAAAAACGCATGATGCGCCGCATAGGTAAAGGTTGCGGGCGTGTGGCGTTTTTCCCAGCGACCATCCGGTAGCAGGCTTTGTAAAAATGGCGTGCGTTGTAACCGCATAGCGCGCTCGGCCACATCATAACGCAAGGTATCAAAGGTGAGGATTAGCAGGTTATGGCTGCCAATACAGTGCTGAGCGTTAATCATTGTTGGCGGCTCGTGGTCGCTGGATTCGCTTGCTGTTGCGCCATCCATTGATGTAATTCCCAGCGGTAGCTATTCATCCCTTGATGCTGAATATTCTGGATGAAATCCCCGAAGGCATTAATCTCCAACACGCTATGGCCTTGCAAATCTTGATGTACTGCAATGTCCGGCGCAAAGTGAAAAGACTTGGGAAATAGCCCGGCCAATTTACGAGCCGTGTTTAATACCTGCGGCCAAGTGTCATCCGGTAGCGCATCAGTTAACTCTTCAATATTGGCGCGTTCATTTAATAAATGCAGATTGGTAATTGGTGTCTGGCTTTTGCGCAATACGGCAAAATCAGGTTTGCCATTCACCACAATCAAGCGGCAATCGGTATTCATATTATTAATGCATGCTTTAGGCAGCCAGTTTTCACAATGCACGCCCCATTGGCAGAGCGAATCGACCAAACCAGCCAGTGCGGATTCATTGCTAATTTGTTGCAGTCTGCGCGTATTAAAAAAACGGCCATTAGCCTCTTCAATCGTAGTGCGGGCCAGCACTTTTTCCCCAGCCGTTTTTAGCGCAATAATGCCACTGGCTGCCGAGCCAAAGCGGGTTTTGATAAACACCTCACGCAAGTCTGCTTGTTGCATACGCTCACGAAGGTCGGCGTAGTTTTGAATATTATATAAGGCAGTCGGTACAGGAATAGCCTGCTGAGCCAGCCGCTGATGAGTCGCCTGTTTATCAAAAAAGGTGAGGATGTCTGGAATGTGATTCAGGTAGCCGGCAATGGGGTATTGATCCAGTAATTCCTGCAAGCCGAGCAGTCGTTGTTTCAGCCCGTAATAAAACTGATGCGGGGCAATAAACTCGCCGCGCTCCAATTCTGCATCCTGTATTTGTTTGGTGCTATAGGTATTGAAGCCGGAAGCCTCCGCACCATAAGCGCCATCTAACATTAATTGGCGTACCACCGGCAGTTGGCTACCGGGTGACTCAATGCGTAGGTAAGTGT
Organism: Leucothrix mucor DSM 2157; assembly: GCF_000419525.1. NCBI lineage: Bacteria > Pseudomonadati > Pseudomonadota > Gammaproteobacteria > Thiotrichales > Thiotrichaceae > Leucothrix > Leucothrix mucor. The sequence continues at coordinate 3,298,081 of NZ_ATTE01000001.1, read as the reverse complement.
CAGGCGTCAGCAGGGTGGGCAAAATTGCCTGCCAATCGCTAAGATAATCGACCACGGTTGCAGGGGCGCAGCCGGCTAATTCCAAAGCTTGCTGAAACCCTTGCACCCGCCTGTCTTGTGCGGAGCCAATAATGACCCACTGTCGGGGAGCTGTCATTGCTGCCGAATTTACTCCGAAGCGAAGATGTAGCGATACACCTCGTCGTCGTATTCCTCGGCCTCATTTTGATCATCCATAATCAACGTCGGCAAGTTTTTGGCCGCGCTTAGCTTGGCCATCATCTCATCGCTCATAAAGTGATGATGCAAATCCAGCGTAGTGAGTTGCGAAAGTTTGTCGCTCTCTAATAAGACTTTAGCGCCGACATCGCTTAGGTTACCGTTAGATAAATCTAATGTGATTAGCGATGTGGGTAGCTCAGCATTGGCGACTGTCTCAGCCAAGTCATCGCTCAGGTAATAATTTCTCAAGCCTAAATATGTGAGCTTAGGAAATTGCTGACCTAAGCCATTTAGGAAGGCCGCAATGTCATCCTTGCCGATCGTGCAACCGTAGTTATCATCACCCAACCAGAGCTCTAAATGCGTCAATTCAGGGATGTTGGCTAAGCGCGCTTGCTCTAATACTTCACTGTTAATGCCGCCGCTTTCGATAACGATTTTTTGCAGACGGTTGTGCATCACAGTGCCCAGCGATAGATGCTCACCACCACGAATTTTTAAGTATTCCAACTTGGGAAACGCACTGTACAGCGGGGAAATATCGGACTGTTGAATCCACGATACTTCGCACTCTTCCAGCTCCATATCGCCGATAAATAAAGAGCGTAATGCCGGGAATAGCTCACTTTGCTGGCACAATAAACCAATCGGCAAGCTACTATTCACCTCGTAAGACTCACCCCACACGCCAATAATCAGGCTATCCATAAGCGGCAGATGCTCGGCAGCAGCCTCCATGAATTTTGCAAAGTACTCATCAAAGGCAAGATCATCGTCATACGGGTTTACCGACAGACGAGTGACGGATTGTGCTGGGTCAGCGACTGGCTTGCCAACTTCCCAAGTAACGAGTGGCTTACCGGCAAATGATTGCGTGGCGGAGAAGGTCATAAGTGCTTCCTATTTTTACGATTATGTCGAATGCATTTTGGCTAATCATAGCAAGCTCTATTGCTGAGGGCTATGCTGTGAAAAAAGTGGTTTTTATATCGTTAAAACCGCTACTTTTGTTTACTATGTGCTCAAAGATAAGTTTGGAATAGGATACATTATGGATAATCCCTATCAGGCTCCGACGGCGAATGTTGATACTGGTATCGTTGAGCCGCCGAGTAAAAAGGGTTGGAAGATTTTCGCGTGGTTTTTGTTGACGATGCAGTTGCTGGCCGTTTTCTTTGTGATGCTAGTTAGCACTGAAGAATATGAGTCTGAAATGACGGTATTGGATAATATTTCGATGCTATTGATTTACCCCGCGATTATTATTGGTGTGTTCGCATTCGCCTATAGCTGGAAACTGTTATCGCCCATTTACTGGAAACTGTTGATCGTGATCGGCGTGGTCATGGATATTTATAGCGCGTATCTGCAAGGCTTTGCCGTTGAAGATCTGGGGCTATGGGGGGTAATGGGCTATTTGTTTGTGGGTGGGATTGTGTTTCTGGTGTTGCTAATGGCGTTTCTACAATACTTTGCGCTCTACCAATATGCGTTTAAATCACCGGAAATCTGGATATCGCAAGATAAAAATGAATCTTAAGTGTTTTGTGTAATCTAAGCACTTATCAGATCAACTTAAGAACTATTTTCGTTTTATAGGGTCTTTAGTGGCTAGTAATTGACTTAAATTAAGGGCTGCCGTTCATAGATTGATAGTTCTGTTTAAGCCCTGAAATCATGTATGCTGCATGGCATTATTAAATCGTTTTATAAAGGAATCAAAATGGCATTACGTACCTATAAAATCATCGCTCTGGCGGCCAGCCTTTCAACCTTATTAATGGTTGGTTGTAGCTCAGATGATAAAGCCAAGACAGATGCGGCTGCAGAGCAGTCTAAGTCTGTTGTTGAAGCCACTAAAGAAGCAGCCAGCGATGCTGCAGCGAGCACTGAAGCGGCCGTTGAAGCAACGACTGAGGCAGCAGCAGACGCTAAAGACGCGGCTGTAGAAAAAACAGAAGAAGCGGTTGAAGCAGTTAAAGAAATGACTGACGAAGCAGCAAGCAAAACTGAAGACGCAGCTGATGCAACGGCTGACGCGGCAACTGAAGTTGCTGATGATGCAGCGGCAACCACCGATGCAGCGGCTGACTCAGTTGCTGAGAAAGTAGATGCTGCCGTTGATGCAGTGAAAGACTCTGCCGCTGATATGGCAAAAGAAACGACTGAAAAAGCCAGCTCAATGGTTGAGACGGCTAAAGAAGTCGCTTCAGACGCTAGCGAGAAAGCAGCAGAAGTGGTTGATGTAGCCGCTGATAAAGCCGCAGCAATGGTTGATACAGCCAAAGAAGTAACCAGTGAAGCCGCTGGCAAAGTGTCTGAAGCAGCCGGCGCAATGGTTGACTCAGCAACTGAGAAAGCGAGCGAAGCCGTTGATGCAACTAAAGAAGCAGCAGGTTCTTTATTGAAATCAGCTTCTGGCATGGCATCTGATGCAAGCGATGCGCTAACTGGAACGGCTGATGACGCCGCTGAAATGGCTGACACAGCAACAGACGCAGCAGTTGAGACTGCAACGGAAGCGACTGAAGAAGCTGCAGCAATGACCGAAGAAGCAACTGATGCTGCAACAGATACTGCTGAAGAAGCCGCTGATATGACAGAAGCTGCAATGGATGAGACTGCTGCTGAAGCAGAAGCCGTTGCTGAAGAAGCTGCTGAGATGGCCGATGAAGCTGCCGCAGAAGCCGAAGCTGCTGCTGATGTAGCCGCTGCCGCCAATGCAGACGCTGATGCCGCTGCAGATATGGCTGATGAAGCCGCTGCCGAAGCAGAAACTGCAGCTGATGCTGCAATGGACGCCGCTGCTGATGCAGTAGAAGGTATGGACTCTACATTCCAGGAAGCTGCCGATGCAGTAATGGATGCCGCTGAGCCAGCTGAAACAGAAACAAAAACGGCTGAGTAAGTTTTTCTCAGTTAGTGCATAAAGACAGGCCTCGCAATTGCGGGGCCTGTTTGGTTTTAGGCGATAGCACATTGATGAAAATGGCGGAAATTTAATAAAAATCAGCATGGCGCGGGCTATACTCAAAGCAGCAGAATTGAATTCTAAACCCCTATTTGCAGGAGCGTCGCATGAGTCTCAACCTGAAAGATACCGCCCTAGATAAAGCCTTTCCCGATAATTTCTCTGGTACCCTTAAGCGTGGTTCACGCGGCAATACGGTCGTGGCCACTCAATATGCGCTGGGACGCTTAGGGCATTTAACGGACTTATGCGATGGCAGCTTTGGCCCGATCACCGAAGCGGCGGTAAAGTCTTTTCAACGAGCCACCAGCGGCTTAGCTGAATCCGGCATTGTCGATACTGATACCCTCAAAGCGCTGGATAAGGCTGTCTCATCACAAGACTTCAGGTCACCCGCCGCAAAATCAAGCGACCCGATGGCGTATCTCTCCGATTTTCGGGCGCGTGGCTTGCCGGATATTTATGTATCAGGCTCTGAAGAAAACCTCACCTGGGATCATCACGTCATTCAGGAAGCCTACGGGCGTTTCGTTCCTGGCTACTGGGAAGTGATGAAAGCCAATTTAGTGGAAGGTGACTGCAAAAATATCGCGCTATTCCTAATGGATCAATTCCGCAAACAACTCAAAGCCGATACCTTAATTGATCTACCCCATCCGGTATTAGGCGCTGGTCAACGAGAAAAAAACTGGATAGTTGCCACGACGGATAAAACCACCGGCTTATTTAGTCATATGGATGATCATCGGGTAGGGCGCTATGACTATCCTGCGATGAAAAAAGTGCAGGCGCTGGATAAAGATCATTCCATGATTTACGGCGTGAATGTGCACTATCCTGAAATCGCCACCGACCGAGTGGCCAAGTCGGTTAAGCGTTTATTTGATTGGGACCCTGGCTACGAAAACCATGGCGATACCCGCAAACCCGAAGTGCCGGTTAACCAGTTACAACCCGGCGAAATGATCTTTATTGATCATACGGGCAATGGCAGTTTTGACCATACCGTGAATATCATTAAAGTCGTGCGCGATGAGAATAGCCGTGTACGGCAGCTAACTCTTGGAATGGGCTCATTCGATGATATGCGCGATAACAGCTCTGCGACCATTGTGACCTACAGCGCGTTGAATCCATATTCTGAAGAAGTGATCGTAGATTTGGATGCTAACGGACTGATTACCAGTTCCAAAGTGAGCTACTCCTCGGAGCCAACGTATTTAGTTAAAACCCGTTATCGTGCAGTAACCACCCTGATGGAGCGCAAGCGTGGCGGCGTGATGATGGTGGGTCGCTGGACTTAAGCGGCGACCAAAAATAACTTAGTATTGATTGACTTACGTCAACTGCCTTGCGCCTGTCTATGACAGGATAAATTAACGATAGTGGTTTTTAGATTGTTCAATTGAGGAGGTAGGCGATGAAGATTAGTTTTCATGGTGCGGCAGAGGGCGTAACAGGCTCCTGCCATCTATTGCAGATCGGTAGTAAGAAGCTGCTGATTGATTGTGGCTTATTTCAAGGCTCCCGAGAAACTCAAGAAGAAAATGCCCGAGCCTTTGGTTTTGAAGCGCGCGATATTGATTACGTGTTATTGACTCATGCGCATCTTGATCATTGTGGTCGTATCCCGTTGCTAGCCAAGCGCGGTTTTAGCGGAGAAGTGATTAGTACTCATGCCACTCAGGAATTAGCACGAGTGGTCATGTTGGATTCGGCGCATTTAAATGAAGAAGAAGTGCGTCGTCAAAACCGTAAGCTACAACGCCTACGTCAACCCAATGCCTTAGTTGAGCCACTCTATAGCACCGAAGATGCCTTACACGCGCTGGATTTCTTTGGCCGACGTGCCAGTTATGATAAGCCAATTGACGTGGCTAAAGGCATTCGAGCTACATTTATCGACGCTGGTCATATTCTCGGTTCGGCTTGCATTTTTCTAGAGCTGGAAGAGGATGGCCAACAGCGTACAGTACTATTTTCCGGGGACCTTGGCACTGATGGGAAGGCAATTTTGCAAGATCCAGCACCGCCACCCCATGCTGATGTAGTTGTGATGGAAACCACTTATGGTGATCGTCCACATAAGCAGTTGAAGCCATCGATTGAAGAATTTTATGAAGCAATTAACGACACCATGGCGCGTGGCGGTAATGTCATCATTCCAACCTTTGCCTTAGAGCGAGCGCAAGAGCTTTTATATTATCTGCATGAAGGCGCACAGCAAAAGCGCTTGCCTAATGGCTTGCAGTTATTTCTGGATTCACCGATGGCGATTTCGGCCACCGCGATTTTTGGTCGTCATCCAGAGTGCTACGACGCTGAAACCAATAAATTGTTTGCTGACGGACATGATCCTTTTGATTTCCCTAATCTGCACTTTGTGCATGAAACGTCAGAGTCTATCGCGCTGAATAATATTCACAGCGGCGCGCTGATTTTAGCAGGCTCGGGTATGTGTACCGGCGGGCGGGTACGTCATCATTTAAAGCGTAATCTATGGCGAAAAGACTGCAGTGTGATATTTGTTGGCTATGCCGCCAAAGGCACCTTAGCAAGACGGATTGTTGATGGCGCTAAAACGGTGAAAATCTTTGGTGAGGAGGTTGCGGTGAATGCCAGCATCTACACCATTGGTGGATTCTCGGCACATGCGGGGCAGACAGAGTTATTAGCGTGGCACCGTTCCATCAATAAACCCAAGACTACCTACTTAGTGCATGGGGAGATTGAGTCGATGGAGGTGTTTGCTGAACTGCTTAGCGATACCGAGGTGCGAATCGCTAAGCGTGATCAGGAATATGATTTGATTTAAACCCCAAAGCGCTTCGGTGAGTAAGGCTCTGCATTGATCTTGGTCTTTTCGCCCATTAACAACTGAGCCAATAGCTCGCCGGAGCCGGGGCCGGTAGAAAAACCAATGTGTTGATGTCCGGTATTAATCCATAAGCCTCTGCGCCGGGTTTCGCCAATCATCGGTAGTGAGTCGGCAAACGTCGGGCGGTTGCCTTGCCAATCCGGCTCATCCAGTTTCGGGCCTATATAGAAGGCAGTCTTGGCCAGTATTTCGGATTGGTCAAGCTGCTCACTGCTGTAAGGCGCATGTTGCTCATCCAGTGACACGCCGCAGGTGATACGCGTGCCGGCTTCCATTGGCGTCATGACATAGCCACCGGCCGCGTCATAAATTGGGCGGCTAATGGAGCGACCATCGATCGCTTTAAATTGGCGATGGCCACCGCGTTCAAAAAACAATGGCAGGCGCATGCCCATTTTTTTCATGACATCACGCGACCATGGGCCAGTGGCTAGCACCAAGTGCGTGCAGCGGCGACGTTCACCGGTTTCGCTGCTGAGTTGCCAGCGTAAGTCGCCACCTTGATCGATGGATTTAATATCGTGTTGTTCTAAGCGGCCACCTTGCGCAATAAACAACTTCACATAGGCTTCGGCAACTGCCGTTGGGTTATCCACTGAGCGATTGTCTTTAATCAGGGTGCCATGCTCAAAGACGGGTTTCATATTTGGCTCGATGTCGCTCAGCGTGTTCTTATCAAAGAACTCGGATTCAATCCCTTGTTGTTCCAAATAATTGCGTTCATATTGCGCAGCGCTGTAAGCCTCTTGAGTGCGGTACAGCTTTAGCCAGCCGGTTTTACGCAGTCGGCCTAGTTCGCCGGATTGCGTCAATAACTCTTCATGCAAACCGCTCGAATAGGTTAATAAATCGAATAGCGCTTGGGCGCGTGGCAGCGTGCTTTCCTGGCGGGCTAGCCAGAGAAATTTCATTAAGGTCGGGGCGTTTTTCAGCGCATAGCCAAAGTTATAGCGAAAGCCATTACTGCGATTACCCAGCAATTTTGGCAGCATCGGCAGCAAGCTTGGATTGTTAAATGGTAGCATGGAGCTCACTGCAATCACGCCGGCATTCCCATAAGAGGTTTCCATGGCAGGCGCTTTGCGATCAATCAGTGTGACTTGCTGGCCGCGGGCTTGTAGGGATAGCGCGGTGCTGATGCCGACCATGCCGGCACCCAATACGATAGTCGATTTACTCATAATAGCTTCCCAGAACTTTAATTAACCTAATGCCAACCAAACACCGACACCAATCATCAGACTACCAGCAATGCGGTTTAATAGGCGTACATTGCCACTTTTTTCCAGAAACGCGCGCAAGGTGCGGCCACCACTGGCATACATTAGCAGGCAGGTGAATTCTAAGGTGAGAATGACGGCAATTAATACTGCCAATTGAGGGGCCATTGGCATACTGGCATTTAAAAATGGGGGCAGTAAGGAGATAAAAAATGCCCAGCCTTTAGGGTTGGCAACCGCGGTGACAAAGCCCTGCATTGCTAATTCTTGACGACTGGCGACAGTGCCGGCTTCAAAGTTGTCGCTAATGGCCATTTTGCCGCGTGAGCGCCACATTTGAATCCCGATATACGCCAGATAAGCGCCACCGATGGATTTAAACACGGTAAACACTTGCGGGTAGTTCAGCATAATCGCCGCTACGCCAATTACTGATAATACGGCAACCAAGCCGACACCAACCAGCTCGCCAGCCATCATCCACAGCGCGCGCTTTACACCAATGGTCATACCCATGGTCATCGACAGCGTCATACACATACCGGGGGTGGCGGAAACAAAGAAGAACGTCGGAATAAAGACCGCTAACAAGGAGAGTTCAATCATGACAACATCATCTGGATTGCTGAGTTTAAAGGGCTATTAAACATCAGAAGGGAATAATAGTCTGCAAGATTTTGCGTGTTTTTAAAGGTAAAACGCCGGAGTGAGATGGAGGACTCACCCCGGCGCTGTCTTGCTAAATCAATTGCGTCTTAAAGCGCATTTGATGATGGCTTACATGACTTCCTTATTGGCAAAAATTACACGCTCTAAATCAGAGAAGGTATTGGCAACCGCGGTTGGGTTGATCTCAATATTCAGAGCGCGCTTGAAGTCAGAGGCTGAAAACAGGCCGCAGATCTTCATGTTTTCATCGCCACCTTGCACCACTAAAATGTGCTGTTCATTCAGCGACTTCAGTACCGTCACCATGTCGCCAATGCTGGCTTTATCCACATCGGCACGGGCAATGGCTTTAAGCTTGCTCTTGGGCGACATAATGCTTTTAACTTGAACTTCTGTGAGCGGAACGCCCGCTTCATTGGCGTAGGCCATTGGCTTTCTGCCCATCAAATCCATTGCGGTCACGACACCGGCAAAATTGCCTTTAATGTCGAGAACCATCAACGCGCGGATGTTATTAGTGCGCATGGTTTCAAGCGCATCGCTAATCGTCATAGTCGTGGAGACAGTAATAGCGTGTTGCTTACTAAAATCCACCATCAGATTAGTTGCTGATGAGTTGAGATTGTAGTGGCCGGTTAACGGCGCTGGTGTGATCAGACCACAGTTATTAGATAGGTTTTTAACTGCGATTCTCTTTAGTGTGCTAATCATAATATTATCCTGTTTTTATACATTTCGTGGTAGTACGGGTCGATACGAATTGAATCATCGCAAGCACGAAGCCCAACCATTGAGGTGCTTAAAAGGTCGGGTTAACAGTGACTTGCAAGGTAAATCAGGATAAGTGTGGCGGGGCGCGGATATTAGCAAAGAGAGACAGAGTACCGCTGCCCATCAAGATCAGTTCAGCAACAGCTTGGCGGGAGAGTGCACCGGGTAGTTGATAAACGGATGACTTGATAACGTCAGGGTGATCAATGTCTGGGTTTGCAGCTTCGGAGGGCTCAGCTTCGGGTACCGCATACATCGATTCCAGTGTGAATCCGCTGGCGGTATGGTCGCTACTGAGTAGGTTGGCAGCCGAAGGTTGGCTGACTAACAGCAGCATAAACAACAGCGTGGCGATGATCGCCGCTGTGGTTATACCTGCTAGTTTATCAACTCTTACCATCGTAGATGCCTAAAGAATGTTGTTGAGAATCTTTAGTATTCGCTTCTAATTTAGCTATTACAAATTAATGTTTATTCACATACGATAGCGCCCATAACTTTAATTTCAGGTGAGCTTATGTATCGAATTATGTGCTTTGGTGACTCCAATACTTGGGGCTTTATTCCGGTTAGTGCTGAGCGTTATGACCGTCAAACCCGATGGACTCAAGTCATGGCGAGTGCGCTAGGAAATCAGTATGAAGTGGTTGAAGAAGGCATGAACGGGCGGACCACGGTATGGAATGATCCGGTGGATGGCTTAATGAGTGGCTTGAACTATTTAAAGCCTTGCCTGATCTCTCAAAAGCCCTTGGATAAGGTGCTGGTGATGCTGGGAACCAATGATCTGAAAGATCGCTTTGGTGTGACTGCGCCGGAAATTGCAAAATCAGCTGGGCGTTTGGTGCGGATGATTCAAAGCAGTGATGCTGGCCCCAATGGTCGCGCGCCTAAAGTGGTATTAATGGCTCCGCCTCCTATCGTCGCAGGGCCAGATGGCTTTGGACTAAGACAGGCTGGTTTGGTGAAATCTCAAGGATTCGCCGAGAGCTTTGCGGCAATGGCTGATGAGCTTGGCTGTGAGTTTTTGAATACGGGTGACTATATCGAAAGTAGCCCGTTGGATGGCGTGCATTTTAGTGCGGAATCGCATCGTACATTGGGTGCGGTGATGGCTAAGTTTTTGCTGGAATCTAAGGTCTAAAGACTGCTTAGTCTCACGGCATTAATTGGCAGTAACAGCTTTAGCTAACCAAGGCCATGACACCGGCTACGCTTGAAAGCTACATCGCCAATAAAAGTGAAGCATAAAAAAGGGGCAATGATCACATGCCCCTTTTGATTGGGAGTTTAGCATCTGAGACTTATTAAACGCTCGATGCAAAAAGCTGGTGCCTACAGTAAAAACAACGTCGCCAGCCCCAAGAAGCTCACAAAGCCAATCACATCGGTTGCGGTAGTCAGTACCACACCACCTGCCAGCGCCGGATCAATCCCAAGCCGTTTCATAATCATTGGAATACCAAAGCCGGATAACGCGGCGATTAGCAAATTAATCACCATCGACGCGGCCAATACCAAGCTGATGCGAATATCGGTAAACCAGAAGTAAGAAACCAGTCCGACCACAATCGCCCACGTTACTCCGCTAATCCCCGAGATGGCGATTTCCTTATAGGCTAGCCACTTGGCATTACCCGAGCTAATTTTGCCGGTTGCCAGCCCTCGAATCATTAGGGTGAGTGTTTGACCACCGGCGATACCGCCCATGCTCGCTACAATCGGCATTAGTACCGCCAGCGCCACGATCTTTTCCAGCGTCGCTTCAAATAAACCAATGACCCAAGCGGCTAAAAAGGCGGTCGCCAAATTGATACCGAGCCAGAACAAACGACGCTTGGCACTGGGTAGAATCGGTGAGAATAAATCCTCGTCCTCATCCAAACCAACCGCACCCAGAATCTGGTGATCGGCTTCCTCGTGCATGATATCCATCATGTCATCCAGTGTGACACGACCTAGTAGCACGCCTTCATTATCCACCACGGCAATCGATACCAAGTCCAAATCGCGGAACATAATGGCCAGTTCACGCTGCGTGGTCGTTGGCGTTACATACAGCGCTTCCTTGTCCATCATATCCTGAACTAAGGCGTTTGGATTACCCGTAAGCAGGTCAGAGATGGGTAGTTCACCCTGAAACACGCGCTGGCGGTCAATCACCATCAAGCCATCGGTATGATCTGGAATGGATTCACGAATACGCAAAAATCGCAGTACAGTTTCCAGTGTAATATCCGAACGAATGGCAATCGCTTCGGTTTCCATTAAACGACCAGCAGAATCTTCCGGAAACGATAGCGTGTTTTCCAAGCTTTGCAGGCCATCGTCATCCAATGATTGGCGAATCGCTTCACCAATTTCGTCTGGCAGGGTGTCCACCACGTCGGCCAAGTCATTGTTATCGAGGTTGGAAACCGCTTCGATGATCTGCTCATGTTCCAGATTATTAGCGAGCGATGAACGTGCCACATCACCCAGCTCAAATAGTACGTCACCGTTACGGTCTTCCGGAATAAATCCCCACAACTGACTACGCAAACTGTCGGGTAAGGATTCCAAAAGGTGGGCAATTTCGCCCGCCTCAAGGTCGCTGAATATCTCATTCAGCACTTCCTTATTATAATCTTCGAGCGCTTCAATCACTGCATTGATCAGTTCCGGCGTATTGGCTTTTAGCTCGAAGATTTCAGACATTTGGTGTATCTCCTTTAGTAGTGTCTTCAGTATCAGTTTGGGTGTTGTCCGCATTGGCAGCGGCTTCGGCGCGCGCTTCGATATCCGCAATAATGGCTGGGCTTACTGGATAAACCTGCACGCGTCCTACGCGATTATTTTCAATATCCAGCGCTAAAAAGCGCAGGCCCGCTTCATTAATTTCATCGCCTGCGCGTGGCATACGGCTTAGCTGTTTCATAAACAGGCCGCTAATGGTATTGGATTCGATGCCATCATCAAAATCAACATGCGTGACGCGCTCTAAATCAGTGATGGAGATCAGGCCATCAGCTTCCCAGTGATCGCCCATCCAGCGCACAGGGGAATCGGTTTCATCAATATCCAGCTCATCAGAGATTTCACCAACAATTTCTTCCAGAATATCTTCCATGGTCACCGCACCGGCAAAGCAACCGTACTCATCCATTACCAAGGCCATGTGGTTGCGGTTGCGGCGCATCGATTCAAATAAGTCACTCACGGGTTGGGTTTCCGGAACCATTAATGGCTCACGCAAATTAGAGCGAATGGCTTCCAGTGGCGCTTCAGGTGTGGCATTGCCTAGCATCGCATTGTACAAATCTTTGACCAGCAAAATGCCAATCGGGGTATCCGGATTGCCATCAAATACCGGAAAGCGAGAGTGCTGCGTGGTGCGAATCATTTCCAGATTGTCTTCCCATGGCGCTTGCAAATCGAGCACGTCCATCTCATTACGTGGCACCATAATCTGCTGCACGCTGTGAGTGTCAAAATCAAACATATTGTGCAGCATGTCTGCTTTATGCGGGGTCATGTCGCCATGCTTTTCTGAAGTATCAATTATGCCGCGAATTTCCTCATCCGATAGCACATCGGCGTGAGTGGCTTCTTCAACATTAAACAATGCCAGAATCGAACCAGAGGTTTTATTCAGCAACCAGTTCATTGGGTAGGCCAGCAAATAGAACCAGCGCAGTGGGTAGGCACACCACATAGAAACCGGCTCCGCTTTACGAATCGCAAAGGTCTTTGGAACCTGCTCACCGACGACAATGTGTAAGGAAGAGAACAACAGGAAGCCAAGCGTAAAGGCCAGCGGGTGCAGAATTTCTTCCGGAATGCCGAATGACTTAAAGATTGGCTCCAGCAAGGCGGCAACCACTGGCTCTCCAACCCAACCTAAACCCAATGAGGCCATGGTGATTCCAAGCTGGCAAGCGGCCAGATAAGACTCCAGGTCGGCCATGATTTTCTGGGTGAGTACCGCGGTTTTATTGCCCTGATCCGCGAGCAGGTTGATTCTAAAGCTCTTGGCTTTAACCAGAGCAAACTCGGCTGCCACAAAGAAGGCATTGATTACCAATAAGACTACGATAGCGATCACGCTATAGGCTGGGTGTTCCATCCGTTTTTCCTTTTGAATTTTTACTTTATTTAGATTGGAGTGACCGAAGCGCTGAAAAGTCACAAACAATTTGTACTATATCAGCTGCCGGATTGCGGGCATGTTTTCGACACAAATAGATTTAAATTATTTTTAAAATAATTGTGACTTTATTGGAAGAGCAGACGTCTAACTCAGTACAAGATCACCAATGTGATCAGATCGTCAATAATGAACATCTATTATCAAGGAGATAATAATGAAAAACAAAAAAATGCTGGCTCTTGTTGCTTTTCTGGCTGTGATGGGTTCTTCAGCGGTATACGCAGAAAGTCATGCAGAAATGAGTGAAGAGACAGCCACTGAAGTCGCTGTTGAAGCTGCCGAGATGGTTGCGGATGTAGAAGCTGATATGGCTGCTGAAGCGGCAACAGAAGCAACGACTGATGCGGCTGATGCTGAGAAATCAAGTGTAATCAGTGATACATCGATCGCAATTTACTCTCAGAATGCGTACATCCAGTCCATTATGGAAAAGACAACGCACATTCAAGCGACTCGTTTGAAAGAGATTATGGCGCGTGGCGATGAAATCCTGTTGTTGGACGTGCGTCCTCGCAGTGAGTTTGAATCGACACCGGGTATTGAAGGTACGGCGATGAACATTCCTCGTAACTTCTTGGAAGTTGAAGCGTATGAGAAGCTGGCTGATAAAGATGCAGCAATCATTATCGTGAGTTCAAAAGGTATTCGTGGTGGCTTGGCGGCTAATACACTAACAGCGATGGGCTATACCAATGTCCGTAACTTGTTAGGTGGTGTGGAAGGCTGGACCAAGTAATAAGATCCGTGTTGTGAGTAGTACCCTTTTGCCCCGGTCAGAGAGGTCTTACCGGGGCCTTTTTTTGCCCCGGTATTTTGTAGATTGCTCGCTTAAGAAGAGATTTTAACAACGTGGTTGTAAAGCGTTGAGTTTGGAATCGAGACTTCTTCATTGTCATCAACGACAATAATCGTACTCAGCGTGCTAACTTCACGCACCACACCCGTTACATCATTCAATTGAATAATATCACCTTGCTTAAATTGTTCACGGGCATAGATTCCCGCCAGCAGATTGTGCGCCACTTCCCGAGAGCCAAGGCCTAACGAGACGGCCAACGTCAGCATGATTCCCGCAACCACCAGCATAATAATGTTATGCAGTAAGACGGTTTCAATATCTAGCTGTTCCAGCCCCACCAATACAATCACGGTGACCATAATACCGTAGACTAGGTTCCCCAGCGTTTTAGCCGAGTTGGAGCCGATGGTGGCTGGCTTCTCCATAATGGTTCGCCGTAAAAACTGCGAAAACATCATGCCGAAAATAATGATCACTAAGGCGGTGATGATTTTGGGTAAGAAGGCGATAAAGCTCTTAAACAAATTCACCAGATCGGTAAGGCCCAGCATATTGGCTGCCGGTACCATAAATACAAATAACACCAACCAGAACACCATTTTGCCAGCAAGAATAGAAGGGCGTTTGACTAAGCCCGCATCCTGCATGACATCAGAAACACCGGCTTTGCTGCTGATGCGGTCTAGTCCCACCCGACGCAGCACGGTTTGGCTGATTTTTTTCAGCACCATCGCCACGATAATGCCGAGTAATAAAACCAGCACCGCACCGATGAGGTTGGGTAATGAGCTAAGAACACCAGACCACTGTGCAGTCAGATTGCTGACGACGGTGTTCTGAAGTTTTTCAAAATCAACTAATGTATTGAAATCCATAAACAATGACTTCCGTTGAAGAATTTATCGGTTGTTGACCAACAGCTTGAGAAGGCTGCTGAGCATCGTAAACATGGCGCTAATTAAGTGACCGAAGAAAATTAAGATATCGCGGATGGCCAACTCGTGCAGGCTACGGCCTAAAATGGCTTTCAGGCGAGAGCGGGAAGAGCGGTGGTTGCTTTGCTTGCTTTGTTTGAAAATATTCTTAACAAGCGATTCAAGGTCCTGCTGTTCTTGTTTGCTCATGTGCAGTACTTCTCATGCAGGGCTTTGAATTTTTCCAGCGTGCGATAAAATGCCATTTTGGTGGCACTGAGTTGTTTACCCAGTACATTGGAAATTTCTTCGATTGATAATTCACTGGTGAAGCGAAGCAAGATCACATCGCGCTCATCTTCGCGCATTTTGCTAATCACATTTTGCACGCAATTACGTTCATCCTCGGCTTCGGAGAGTTTAGCCGTGTCGGCGGCTTCATCCTCGTAGTCGGTTTGTGTGTCGTCATCATTTGCAAATTCATGAAACTGATCAAAGCGCTGGTTTTTGCCCAGCAAGGTTTTGCAGTGATTAATGGCAATGCTAAACAGCCAGGTTTTAAACGTAGAGCGGTGCTCAAAGGCGGGTAGCGTGTGAAACACCTTCATAAACACTTCCTGCGTGGCATCTTCCGCATCACTTTCAACCGACAAATAGCGTCGGCACATGTAGAAAACAGGCTTTTGATAACGCTTGACCAGCTCTTCATAGCTTGTTGAGTTGTACGGAAGCTCTGTCTGACATTGGCGCACTAATGTGTCGTCGTCCAGAGTGGAGAGTGTAGTTTTCATGAATAGTGGAGTAAGGCCGGAAGAGGGCAGTATACAGTATTCGCTGATATTGGTAAGCGCACCAAATTCCAGATACAAAAAAGCGAAGGATGGGGGAAACATCCTTCGCTTAATGTTACGCGCTTAACGTAAGCGGTAACTCACACCCATGTTTAAAGAGGTGTCAACATCTTGGTTGCCGTTGTTGGCAATGCCATCGTCAACTTTTGATGCTTTAGCGGTCAGAGTCAGGTCTAACTGGTTGTCCAGGTAGTAACGGAACGTAGAAGCCAATGTGTTAGTCGTTACATCATCAACTGCGTCGTCGCCAGACTTGCTGTAATCCAACAACCAAGCATTTTCCCAGTCAACTTTGTCAGTCAGCTCGTGAGTCAATGTCATTGCATTGTTCACTTGGTACGCTGCATCGTCGTCGCCGTAAATGGTAGACAGGCTAGCGACGTTAGAGAACTGTGTGCGGTTGTTCAAAGGACGGTGGTATTCAGCACCAAAATCCAAAGAAGGGTCGCCGCCATCCGTACCGTCGTAGTTGCTGACTACCGCACCAACACCTGCACGAACTAACCAACCGTATTTACGGCTAGAGATGAATTCGTTTTGCAGTACGTCGTTAGCTTTGATTACGCCACCAGCGCCTAAGTTGCCGCCCAGTGCTTTTTCCATGTCAGCAATCCAGTGCTGGTCATAGCTGCCGTAACCGAACTTGCTTTTGTACTCGTTCTCACGAGACACAATGTTCGCCACTTGCTGGTAAACCGCTACTGAAGGCGTCGCAGTCAGAGCACCTTGCTCACGTAATGCTTCAACCAAGCGAATCGCTTTAGCCATTGGCGTTACGTTAACCACACGGCCGTAACCTAAACCCAAACCAACTTTTGCATATGGGTCATCAGCGTCTTTCTTCAGGCCTAGTGCGCCAGAGCCGTACCAGAACGCGCCTTTTGAGCCCGGACGGAAATAGTTATCTGCAGTCACAGAGCCGTTGACCAAGTAAGTGCTTTCTGAACCAGCACCTGCCGTAGAGTCACGGCTAACTGAACCGTCTGCGTAGAAAGACACGCCAACGTTACGGTTAGGGCTGCTGAATACGCGATCGTAATCTAAAGACAACTCAGCGTTGTAAGCTGATTGATCTTGGTTACCATCAGTGGCACTAAACTGGCCATTGATGTATGCATCTTCATAAGCACTAGTTGCTTCTGTGTAGTCATACAAGGTGACTTCAGCTAATGCTGCGCCGCTGGCTGACAACAATGCGAACGATACTGCTGTTGCTAATTTTGTTTTCATGTTCATGAGTAGGTTCCCTTTACTAAGGTGTAAATAATTAAATTTTTTGTGGAGCATGTAACTGAGACTGGTGGTCTCTCGGGAAAGTCACAATTTATTTTAATATTTTTTGTGATGGCTCATGATGAGTGGTTGTATTCTTTTAAGTCACTGATTTTGTTTTGGTTTAATGGTTTTTAGCCAGTCTTTAAATAACTCAGCGGCTTTGCTTAGCGGGCGCTCTTTATTGTAAATCAGAAAATAACTATCCACGGTATCGACGTAAACATCGAATGGCGCGACCAATTGCCCCCGCGCTAAATTATCGGCTAATAGCTCGTCATAACTTAGTAGTACGCCACCATCATTCACCGCTAATGCAACGGCTGCTGCTGCGGTATCGACTTGATGGCTCACAGGAATGCGCGGCGCAGCGTTGAGGTTGGTGACTTTAAACCAGTCCTCCCACTGTTGGTGATTACCCAGAATATCAATCAGTGGCAATTGCTGTAGGTCGTCAATGCTGTGGAGCTGGCTGGCTAAGCGTGGCGAGCAAAATGGGCGTAGCTTGGGCGTGATCAGGCAATCGCTGTGCATATTGGGCCAGTGGCCTTTGCCATGCCCGATGGTGAGGTCGGCGGATAAGCCAATGGACTCCGTATTCCAGTTGGTACTGCTCAGGCGCAGGGTGACGCCCGGATATAGTTTGGTGAATTCGGGAAGCCTCGGCGCAAGCCATAACATTAAGAAGGCGATATTCACCTGTAAGTTGAGCACGCCATATTTCAGGGGTGAAAAAATATCGTGGGTGGCGCGTTGGACTAATTGCAGCGCTTCCTGCACTGAAGGCAAATACGCCATACCACTATTGGATAGTGACAGCTTTTTATGATCGCGAATAAATAGCGGCTGCCCGAGGTTTTCTTCTAACAAGCGAATCTGCTGGCTTACCGCCGATTGCGTCATATTCAACTCTTTGGCGGCTGCCGTAAAGTTGAGTAATCGCGCCGCGGTGGCAAAGGTTTTTAGCCAATTTAATGGCGGGAGTGGCTGTTGATGATTTTGCATTAGCTATACTTATCAAAAAGCCCATAATTAGTCATTTACTATCGTTGTGCTTATTGCTTTAAAGTGCAGCTTCACACTTTGACGAGCGCCTTACTATGTCTGCACAAATTCAGAATACGCCATTGCAAGCCTCACCGGTACTGGACGCGGCCAGTTTGGGTGAGCACTGTTTAAGCCTGAGCTGGAGTGATGGCAAGCGTGCTAACTTTCATTTTCTGTGGCTGCGGGATAACTGCCCAAGCACCTTGCACCCCGATACGCAGGAACGTGTGTTTAATCAGCTGAGTGTGACGTCGGAGATTCATCCGCTGAGTTATGACGTGACTGGTGACACACTAATCATTAACTGGTCGGAGGGCGAGCACCAAAGTGTGTTTGCGGGGCAGTGGCTGCGCGAACACGCGTACTCTGGTGACTTACGCTCGAATAATCGCCCGACTGATCGCAGCTGGGATAAAGGCTTTCTTGATAAAATCCAGAGCGCTGATTATGAAGCGATTATCTCGGATGATCAGGCTTTGTATGACTGGATGAAGCAGCTGGATCGCGATGGATTGATTTTGGTGAAGAACATGCCATCCACCCCGCAAGCATTGGATGATGTGGCGCATCGCATTGATTATCAGCGCCAGACTAACTTTGGGATGACCTTTGAAGTGCGCTCCGAGCCTAAGCCGGTTAATCTGGCTTACACCTCGCTGGCCTTGCCATTACATACTGATCTGACTAATCAAGAAACGCCACCGGGCTATCAGTTTTTGCATTGTTTGGTGAATGAGGCAGAGGGTGGCGAATCGGTGTTTGCAGATGGCTTGCGCGTGCTGGAAGACTTACGCAAAGAAGCGCCTGAGCAGTTTGATATGCTGGCAAATAATGCCATTCCGTTTCGTTTTCATGATGATGAGCATGACATTCGCCACCATCATCCGGTGATTAATTTAGACCATGAAGGTAATATTGTTGAGCTGAAATACAATGCGCATCTGGCGAGTATTTTTGATCTGCCGGAAGCGATTATGCATGAGTATTATTTGGCGTATCGCGAGCTGATGGCGCGGTTACAGTCAGCGCGTTATAAGATTCAGTTGAAGCTTACTGAAGGCACCATGGCGGTGTTTGATAATCGTCGGGTATTGCATGGGCGGACGGCGTTTGAAGCCAGTGGTAAGCGCCATTTACGCGGTTGTTATGTTGATCGGACGGAGTTTCAGAGTCGGTTGCGGGTGCTTGGGCGGGTTTATGATGGCAAGTAAACGGATTTGATCATATTACTTAAGCCATGCTGTTGTGATGGCAGCATGGCTTTTTTGTTTGTGCAGTAAGCCGGCTTGAATTTAATGACGCAGATCCGCCAAGAAGTAAACTGCGTGATGGCAAGGTTATCGTGCCTGACCAACCCTTCGGAGTGTCAGCGTGGTTATTTTGTCATGTGCAAAAAGTGTCCCAATTATCAACAGATTCAACCTCCTAAGATCCTGTAAAACTATTATTTATTGTCTGATTGCTAAGGGGCAATTAAGTATTGAAGGTTGGGAAGGTAATAATTGACAATAAGTAACACTAGTTGTTTAATTGGGTTTAAGTTGGAGATATATCTAAAATAGGTACTTAACGTTGACTACAATCAAATTAACAGACGAAGTTTTAAGTGATGTGAAATTTCTTGCTGATGAGCAAGGTCGCTCACCTCATTGGGTTATGTTAGAGGCGATAAAAAAATACGTTCGTGAAGCAAAGCAAGCTATTGAAGACGAAAAGGCATGGCTTCAATCTGGGGTTGATGCTTTAAAAAATGCTGAAGAAAATGGCTATGCTTACACGGCAGAAGAAATGAACGCAGAAATTGATCAGCTCAAAGAGACATTGCGGAACCAGTAACTATGGGCTATTCAATTCGTTATACTGCAGAAGCGGCAAGTGACCTGCGTAAACTGACAACGTTTGAGGTTCAGAATACCGGTGAGTCTAAAGGTATCGATTATTTGCGATTGATGCTGGAAAACCTTGCTGATAATCCGAATATCGGTACTCAGTACGAAGAGCATTTTGGAGTGCGCCAAATTCATGTTCCTTATGGAAAATCGGGCTACTCAGCACTTTATAAGGTACATGATGTCATTGAAATTGTCGGTATTCTCAGAATAAAACACCAGCGACAAAATACTTATTCCTGACCTGATTGAACTGCTTCGCTAAGCTTGCATGGACTCAGTTTATTAAAACTTAAGCCAAGCGCCCATAAAAAGTCATGCGTGCAGACTCTGACAGTTGAACGCCAGGTTGGCCATTATAAGCCAGCACCACCAGCATTCGCGTGGTATCACCCTCCGTTGGCGTGACCCGATGCATGGAGTTTCTCCCACGAAACAGCGCCAGCGAGCCTTCTTCAATTTCCAATGAAGACACGGCAGCGTCGCCATTCAAAACCTGATCCACGACGTCGACATTCATCTCACCACGATCAGCATCACGCATGTTTTTAACATACTCAAATGCGCCACCGCCTTTCGGTTTTTGAATCATCAAGGTAATGGCAAAGGAGGAGTTATCAAAGTGCCAGCCCAGTTCCTGCTCTTCACTGGCAAAGTGCACATTGATCGAAGACAGCTCGTCCGCGTATTTGTACAGGGCCTCTTCGCCCAGCACGTAGCAGAGAAAGTCTTTAAACGCTGGCGAGTCGTACAAGGTTCGCAAGGGGGATTCCGCTGAAACCTGATCATCCGTAATGCAGCCTTTGCTGGAGTCTACTTCACGATTTCGTGGGTGATCCATCGCAAAATCAGTGTCGGGCGGGGTTAGGAATACATTGTGTTTTTGCTTACAAAACCAAGCTAAATCCTGCTTGGTCTCGCCTTCTAGCTTGACGTGTTTGATGGCTGCTTCTGAGAAAAACTTGGGCAATACCAGAGCGCCATTCAGATCAAGCTCGGCCTTACAGCGCGCTTGAAAGTCGGGATCTGAAATGGGGTTTGATGATAGGTTGATCACATCGCTCAGGTTTTTCATTGCTTGATTCTCGCTACTGTTTTGTAAGGCGGCATGACAACAATTTACACTGCCTGTTGCTAGCTGTACAAGGCCCCATCCCATCATCTATCCCTTCACACAAACCACTTGCTTCAGCGTATGTAGGATCTCCACCAGATCACTCTGCGCCGCCATCACTTTTTCAATCGGCTTATAAGCGGAGGGCGTTTCATCAATCACACTGGCATCCACACGGCATTCCACACCGGCAACAGCGAGTTTATGCTCATCCAGCGACACGCGACGTTTTGCCTCGGTACGTGACATCACACGGCCCGCGCCATGGCTGCAGCTGCAAAAGCTTTCTTCATTTCCCAGTCCGTGCACGATAAATGATTTCGCGCCCATGCTACCCGGAATAATTCCCAGTTGGCCTTTTTGCGCACTCACGGCACCTTTGCGTGTCACCCAGACATCCTTGCCGTAATGGTATTCGCGGCTGATGTAGTTATGGTGGCAATTAACCGCTTCGACATCGGCGGTGAATGGCATTGGCATAATCTCGCGGATCGCTTGTAACGTACGCGCCATCATGACTTCGCGGTTGGCTCGTGCGAAATCCTGCGCCCATGCTACGGCATCCACATAATCACGAAAGTGCGGGCTACCTTCAGGCAGGTAAGCCAAGTCTTTATCGGGCAAGTGAATAAAGTAGCGCTCCATATCCTTTTTAGCCTGCTCAATAAAATGCGATCCAATGGCATTACCGACACCACGTGAACCGCTGTGCAGCATCACCCACACGGCTTGTGTTTCATCCAGACACAGCTCGATGAAGTGGTTTCCGGTTCCCAGCGTTCCCAAGTGTTTCAGGTTATTGGTGTTTTTCAGGAAAGGGTGCTTTTCGCACAATTGCTGAAATCCATCGCTCAAGGTTAGCCATTTATCCAGCACATCGTCTGGTGGATTTCCCCAGCTTCCGGTATCACGTTTTCCACGTGACATATTGCGACCATGCGGAACGAGGGACTCAATCTTGCTGCGCATGGCTTCGAGTGAGTCGGGTAGGTCGGACGCGGTTAGAGTGGTTTTCGCGGCCATCATTCCGCAACCCAAATCGACACCCACCGCCGCCGGAATAATCGCGCCTATCGTTGGAATCACGCTACCAATCGTGGCACCTTTTCCCAGATGCACATCGGGCATTGCCGCGACCCATTTATGAATAAACGGCATCTGCGCCATATTCAGCAATTGCTGTTTGGCATTGTCATTAAAAGGCACGCCTTTCGTCCACGCTTTAATGGGAGAGTAGCCTGCCTCGTGCAGAACTTCATAGTTGCCAGTTGTCGTCATGGTACTTTCCTTGTTTGTCATTATTTTCATAGAAGATATTGCAAGGGATGTGCCAAGACATTGAGTGTGGTTTTAAGTCTTTGTAAAATAGATGGAAGTTTATTATTGTGAAGTGAGATGATATTTAGATGGCGATAAAATGCTATCTAAATAAATACAGCCTTATCAAAATTGATTGATTGATTGATTGATTGATTGATTGATTGATTGATTGATTGATTGATTGATTGATTGATTGATTGATTGATTGGACTAGGGCGTGAAACTTGGCTTTAGCAGAGTGCGGATTAGCCAAATAAAACCAGACTCAGCAGCGCAAGAATAGCCGGCACTCCCTGCATCACCAGAATAGATTTCTTAACGGTCGCTGCTCCATACACGGCGGCAACTAACACGCAAATTAAGAAAAATGTCTGTATCTGAAAGCCAAATTCAGCATTGCTGTGAAATACGCCCCACAGTAAACCCGCCGCTAAAAAGCCATTGTATAGCCCTTGGTTTGCTGCCAGTGTTTTGGTCGACTCTGCAAATTCTGGCGTGGTGCCGAAGGCTTTGCGGGTTCTGGGTTTAGTCCACATAAACATTTCGAGTACTAGTATATAGACGTGCTCGATCGCGACGAGTAAGACCAAAGCGGTGGCGAGGTAATGCATTGCGTGATTCCTTTGAGGAGTTACCGGTTAACAGGATAAATATTGACCCGCTCAAGGTTATCATTAATCACGAGAAAGGTGACGCCATAGCAGTCGATCTGGTCGCCGCTTCTGGGGTTTTTGCCTAACCCACGAGCGATCGCATCTCTCACCGTGAGGCGTGCGTCGGGTTCGGGCAGGTTGAGTTGGCACTGGCTTTGGAGGCTGGCTAAGGTGTAGCTGCCTTTGCTGACCCAGTGGTCATTTTGCCAAACGGCATTGTTGGTTTGTTGTCGTTTTATAACGCTGTACACGCCCAATATGATTAGTACTAGCACAATGATCAACGCGAGTAACAGGCTTGTGTGGCTATCGTCAGTCATAGAAATTCTCCCTCTTTCATATTAATTGGACTCGGCTAAGTAGTAGAAAGTCACAAATAAAGTGATAATGCGCGCAGCCATTTATTAGCTAAAACGGATTTCCATGCTGTTAATCGAAAGTAATATCTTTATCTACGCCATTCTTCCGGAGCATAAAGCGCTGCGCGACTGGATGATCAAACAAGATTTTGCCACCGCTGAAATTACGCTCGTTGAAGTGCTGGGTTATCACCAGCTAAAAGGGGAGGATGCTCGGGAGTTAGAAGCACTTTTTAATATGTCGCGCGTGCTGCCTATGTCGCGGGATATTGTGGATAAGGCGATTGAGTTACGACGGCAGCGGAAAATGGGCTTGGCGGATTCGCTGATTGCAGCGACGGCCTTGGAACATAATATTCCGCTGATTACTCGTAATACGACGGATTATGATTGGATTGAGGAATTAGACGTTCGAAATCCAATGTAGGCGAGCCGGTGTTATGACTCGCCTACTTTTAGTAATACATCGCTTAGTAGCTGATCGCTAAAGTGGACTTTTGAAGCGTTTGGAATATCAATAAGCGCTAAACACACCAACTGCCTTACCATCTTTAAAGCTCACCACATCATAGCCTGATGGCTTGCTACCTTTAGGTGCCATGCCTGGTGAATTCATTGGCATTCCCGGTGCAGTTAAGCCTGAAATATCTGGCTTCTCGCTCAGCAAGCGCTTCACATCATCAGCTGGCACATGGCCTTCAATCGCATAGCCATCCACAAAGGCTGTATGACAAGAGCCTAAGCCCGCGCCCAATTTTGCTTTGATTTTGTATTCATTGAGGTTGTCTGAGTCATGCGCTTCAACGGGAAAGCCATTGTCTTTCATGTGTTCAATCCAAGCCGTGCAACAGCCGCAAGTGGCACTTTTATAAACGGTGACTAGCGGCAATGGTAATGACTTGGGCTTGACTGAGGTCGATGCGGCTACTTCCACGGGTTGTGATACTGCAGTTGTTTCCGGTGTTGCTGTATCCGTTGTCGCCAGAGCAACCGGTGATAAAGCACCTAAGCAGAGTGCACCAATCAAGCCTGCGATTAGTTGTGTTGAAGTAGTTATTGTTTGTTTTATGTATTTCATAATATTACCTGTTTTCTAAATAATTAAATTGGAGCGGGTCCAACTAAGGTACTGAGTACGGCGGTCACGATCAGAATGAAAAGGGCGATGGCCATTTCAATACTAATCGACCGTTGGAGCGCCAAGGCTGAATGATGGCTGTTTAAAGCGGGCACCAATCGAAACTTGTGCAGGGCTGCAAACGCTAAGATGGCGGCGACAGCGCTGACTTTTAAGATCAACACATTGCCATGAGCACTGGTGAATAGATTGTCAAAGTTGGACTCCAGCGCGTAGGAAATACCAAGGCCTGCCAGTAATAGTGTCGCGACCATTAGCGAGGCTTGTTTTCCAAATTCATGCATTAATAGTCGCAAGGTGTTGGTCGGATAGCTTTCGCACCAGAGCCTCAGTGGGTGCAAAAAACCAACCCACCACATGGCAATAAAGATATGAAGCACGAGCGCGATTCTGACCCATGCCGCTTGATTGGTTGTATGACCACTGAAAGTAAATGACGCAGCAATCAAAAATGACAGAGCAAAACACAGCATCAATATTGGCTTAGCTAGGCTGGCTTTAAAGCGCACGATAATCAACAGCATCAGCAGTCCAAACCAACCGATTAGTCGTAGCTTGTAGCTCATGCCAACACCGGATTGCCAGAGTATTTCGATGTACATGTCATCCCACATACCTGCTAAACCGGCTTCGGCAAACGAGCCCACTTTGACTAGAAAGCTGGCACTGGCAAATAGTAACCCCAGCACTGTGCCCCAAGTGGCATAGCCCAGAAACGGCAAGCTTTGTGGCTCATAACGTTGCGTCATCAGCATGGCGGAAACACCACCTAGCGACATGGCGAAGGCAATATAGAGCAGTAGTTTGGTGGAGAAAGCAGCCACTAACCACAGGGGGATATTGTCCATGAGTCTATTCCTCTGATAATCGCGGAGCCACCAAGGCAACCCCGCGAAAGGGCTAATCGTTAGTGATCATGCTTTTTGGCATTGTGCATCTCATCATGATCTTCGCCAGGGCTCATCTGCATACCCTCTCCGTGTACCATAAAGCTGAAGTCGCCAGTCATTTTGTGGCCATCTTTACCCATCGACACCCAACTGACCATGTACTCACCCATGCTCATTTCTGGCGCTTTCACTTTGAAGGTGGTGCCCGCATCGGCAGAGGGTTTGAAGTCAATGTCTAAGTCTTTATGCTCGCCATCCATTAGCGTCACTTTCATTAGGCGAACGGCTGCGCCAAAGGTGAGGGTGAGTTGCTTGGGTGCGGCATCTAACATTTGCTCATTGGCAGGGTAGGTGGACTTGATTCCGGTGTGTGCTAATGCAGCTGTGCTCAGTGTGAATAGGCTGGCGATCATGAGTGTTTTTAACAGTTTCATTGTGTTATTTCCTGTGATTAATAGTTATTGATGTGTGCTTAGAACCAAGCTTCAACGCCTAGTATGAGCTGTGTGTCGGATGTTTCTTCGCCAGACTGTTTTAACATATCGGCTGTATTCCCAAAGGACTTTGACCAGTTAACGCCAATGTAGGGCGCAAACTCGCGCTTGAGTTCATGCTTTAGGCGCAGTGAAATGTCTAGATCGGATATACCAGAACCAATACCCGCTTCCTCATCGTCTTTAGTGTAAAAGTTAGCACCTAACTCAGGGACTAGTGCGGTTTTTTGCGAGAGCATAAGTTCATATTCTGTGTTTAAACGGGCTCCAACCTGTCCGCCTTTGCCGAAGAATAAACTAGCATCAACATCAAGCTGGTAAGGCGCGGTACCTTTTAAACCTAACACCACCCATT
Source organism: Leucothrix mucor DSM 2157 (assembly GCF_000419525.1). Classification (NCBI taxonomy): domain Bacteria; kingdom Pseudomonadati; phylum Pseudomonadota; class Gammaproteobacteria; order Thiotrichales; family Thiotrichaceae; genus Leucothrix; species Leucothrix mucor. Next base: position 3,272,066 of record NZ_ATTE01000001.1, on the reverse strand, counting down.
CCCGTGAGACCGGCTCAAAGTCTTTGCGTACACCGACCTGAAAATCCCAAAATGGGGCAATGGCTCGACTGTATAAGGCTTGTAATTCGGCCTCGGCTATCTCGCCATCTTCTGATTCAATATCAGTTTTCAACCACAGCTTGTTAAGGTCTTTGCCGACCCAAGCCTCTGCGTCTAAAGCGAGCGAGTCCTCATCGTCGTTACCAAAGCGATATTCCAATGCATTGATCATTAGCTTGCTGAGGATTGGGTCATCATCCATGTGCATCGCACCGGGAAATGGCATCGGCACATCCTCCGCCATTGAGCCATCACTAACTGGAATACTCGCGGCAGGTGCTGCGGCATGATTCATTTTAGAATGGTCCATGGTTTTAGCCGGCACTTTATTCGGCGCTTTACCCATGGTCATAGCGGCGTGATTCATTTTGGAATGATCGACAGTTTTAGTGGGTGTTTGCTCCTTCGTCATTGCCGCATGGTTCATGGTTGAGTGATCCATTTTAGAATGGTCAACCATTGGCGCTTGTTGGGCTGTTTTTTCCGGCATAACTTGAGCCGCTTGTTCTGCAGCTTGTTGCTTACAAAATGACATAGCGGCATGCATGGGTTGTGAGCAGTCCATTGTCATCGGCTTGTGTTTTGCATTTGCCACCGGAGAAAAACAGAGCCCTAAAGCCATAAGTGATAGTGTTTTTTTCATAATCCAATTCCCTCTTTAAGCGACAATGACACGGCGGAACATGCCTTCCATGTGATAAATCAAATGACAGTGGTAGGCCCATTGACCCTTGGCATCGGCGGTGACGAGATAGCTAATCTTGGCTCCCGGCTGCGCTACAATCGTGTGCTTGCGAGGCAGGTAATTATTGTCTCCGGTTTCCAGTTCGCTCCACATGCCATGCAGATGAATGGGGTGATTCATCATGGTGTCGTTAATCAGCGTAAAGCGCACACGCTCACCAAAACGCAGTCCAATTGGCTTGGATTCTGCATATTTAACACCGTTAAATGACCACATATAACGGCTCATATTGCCAGTTAAATGCAGCTCGATTTCGCGGGTTGGTGGGCGGGTGTCCAGGGTTGGATAGCGGTTTTTTATATCGGCATAGGTGAGTACCCGACGGCCATTATTTCTGAGGCCGACGCCAGGGTCATCTAAGCGAACCTGTGGATTCATGGCAACCATATCGACTTGAGGGCCACGCTGAATTTGTACGCCGCCTGCGTTTTTCATTGAGTCATGGTTCATGCCAGACATTCCGGCCATTGCCGAGTGATCCATACCTTCCATTCCATCCATGCCGCTCATATCACCCATACCCATATCGGTATGCGTTAATACGGGCACTGCATCCATTGCAGGAACAGCTGCTTGTTGGGCAGGGTTACTGGTCAAGGTGCCTCTGGCATAGCCCGAGCGATCAATTGCTTGGGAGAATATGGTGTACGAGCCGGCTTTTGGCTCCACGATGACATCGTAGGTTTCAGCAATACCAATCCGGAATTCATCAATGCCATTAACGGGTTGAATATTTTGCCCATCGCTAGCCACGACCTGCATTTTTAAACCGGGAATGCGGATATCAAAAAAGGTCATGGCTGAGGCATTGATAAAGCGTAAGCGCACTTTTTCACCCGGTTTGAATGTACCGGTCCAGCCTTCGCTAGGTGTTTTGCCATTGGCTAAAAAGGTGTACGTCCAGCCGGTTACATCCGAGAGGTCGCGGTCACTCATGCGCATTTGGTTCCACATTTCGCGATCATCAACGGCTTTACTAAAGCCTTTGGCGGCGGCTTCTTTGGCCAGATCCTGCAAGGTGCGTTCTTTAGTATTGTAGTAGTGGCTGAGCTTTTTGAGCTTGGCGTAGATTTGCTCAGGCTTCTCATCGGACCAGTCGGATAACAGCACCACATAGTCACGGTCATAAGCAACCTCATCAGCTTCGCGCGGCTCAATGACAATTGAACCATATAATCCCGTTTGTTCCTGATAGCCTGAGTGGCTGTGATACCAGTAAGTCCCGCTTTGCACCGCTTTAAACTGATAGGTAAAGCTCTCGCCGGGCTTGATGCCTGCAAAGCTAAGCCCTGGTACGCCATCCATATTGCTAGGTAGAATCAGGCCATGCCAATGCACGGAGGAGGTCACCGACATTTTATTGGTAACACGAATGGTGATCTGCTCGCCTTCTTTCATGCGCAGCGTGGGGCCGGGTAGTGAGCCATTAATGGTGGTGGCCATGCGGCGTTTGCCGGTGAAATTAACTTCTACCTCTTCAAGTGTTAGCTCAAAGTGATTGCCTGTTAGTACCTGAGCGTTGCCAGTCGTTGGTGCGGCAAATAAGCCGGAAGGTGCCAGTCCTGCCAGAAAAGCAGAGGCTGTTAAGCCTTGTACAAATTGACGCCGTGTCGGGTTTTCAAGACGGTTGTCGGTTGATTTAGTGTTCATGCTGAATCCAAATAATTCTTTGATTTTATTTAGATTACCGCTTGCTTAGTCGAGGAGCTGAAGACGTAATAATGCGCTGGGTTAGCGTGTTACACGACGTGTATTCAATGACAAATCAAGGGTAATCGAAGTAAAGCAGCGACATGCGGTTTATTAAAAACGCAATGTGCTTAAAGGATTCAGGCGAGTTTGGGAGGTCTTAGCAGGCGGGAGTAGGTGCGGGGTGCAAGCCATAAACGATAGTCCGCTTCAAAGCTAAAACGGTTACTGGTGTTGAAACTGGATAGTTCACTAATCAATGCGCCACTGCAATGAGCAAGGCAGGCGCCGCAGTCCTGATGTTCGCCACAACTTGCTTCGGCAGACGTTTTTGATGAACAGTGGTCGGTCATGCTTAACTGATCGGCATCGTGGTGACTGGCATTCATTTGATTGTGTTGCGAGGTAGGTGCTTCCATTGTCATGGCCGAGGCCATTGCCGTCATTTCTGCCATCATCACTGATCCCGCAATGGCATTCGCATTGAAGGATATAAATAATAGAAAAATGAGGAAGTAACGTTTCATGCTGAGAATAGTGTGGATTTTTACAGAGACTGTCAACAAGCATCCGATTGAAACCCATTAATACTTCGCAAGCCCTTTGTAAGGATGTGTAAAGAATGGCCCAGCTGGGTGAGCCTCTGCGCTTTTATGATTGTAAGGACAAACAACCCATTTACACATTACTGGAGTTACATCATGTTAAAGCAAATCACAATGACCACTATCGCCGCTGCTACTTTGCTAGTTAGCATGCAAGCTAGCGCTTACAGCCCAAATAACGGGCATAACTCGGGTATTAACCAAGAGCAGCGCGAGCAGGCAGTGATGATTCAGCAAGGCATTAAAACGTGCGAAATCACGCCAAGAGAGGCGCAACAGTTGCGATCTACTCAAAGCCGCATCAAGTCTCTTGAGCAGCAGTACCGCGCTAATGGCTTCAGCTCATGGGAGCGTCAATCGCTGCAAAACAAACTGCATGCGGCTCGCGTAGAGATCAATACGCTAACGAAAAACCGCACAACCTGCCGCACAGAGTCAAAGCGCGACAACCGTCAATATGATAATCGCCAGCAGGGTGGCAATAATCATGGCGCGAACAACCATGGCTCAAATAACAATCACTCTAACGGTGGTAGCATCAGTGTTCGTGTTTGGTAATTAGGAACGTTTTTCCAATAACTCGTTCGAGGCGACCCACATGGGTCGCCTTTTTTATGATTACAGTAGCTCGAAGTTCACTAGGCGATTCACCGCACCTCGTACCTTCTCAAAGGCGGCATTGATTGCGGCTTCAATCGCGAGGTCTTTTAAGCCCTCACACTCCACCATTAGCATCTTTATATTTAGCTGCTGAAATTCAATCAGCTCACGGGCTGACTCCTCGGTCAACTCTCCCTCAAGCTGTAGTTTGTTAATGTATAAAATGCTTTCGTTGACTCCCCGAATCTGCTCTTCCATGGCAGGGCGTAGTTGTACCCAGTGAACCCCTAGCGATGTTCGGAAACTGATAAGCATATCTTTCGCGACTGATTCTAAGTCTGGCGTTGTGCCATTAATGGTATTTATTTCGTCTGTCATCATAGTCCTGCCGGAGTCAAAGTGTAAGGTTTCGGAGCGCCGCGTAATTTAGCCAATTCAAAACGTAAAATACTGTCTAACATTCCCGTCAGTGATTCGTTTAGGAGCGCAATTTCTACTCTATCCAGACAGGCTCTTCGATGTTTTTTCTGTAGTTTCTTCAGGGCTTCGTCCAGCACGCTAACTTGTTTTGAGGTCGTTTTATTTTTACTTTTTGCCCGCTCCCGCATGGTCATCAAGTCGAGATCAACCCACACTTGCTTATATTTATCTGCGTGGTTTTGATAGGTGCATTCCTCAGGTTTTTCTACTTGATCTTCCAGTTCGAAAAACAACCGAGTGAGTTGAGTACGGATATTTGATACCGACGTTTCGGTGCGAGAGTCGTAATCGCTGACCATGTGCACAGCGCAGCCCGACAGTGCGAACAGTAGTAGGAGTAACAGACCGTTACTCTGAAGCTTATATTTCATGAATCCCCCCAATGGATTTAGCCGATTGATATGCTAACACATAGTGTGCATTTTTAGACCAATAATTCACTTTGGCTGCCGGTTAATGGTGGTGGGCGATGCGAGGTTGAATTTAATTGCTTGGTGGGGAAGTTGTAGTAAATTGGGATTTTTGCAGAAAACTGAAGTATCTGGCGGAGTTTGAAACCCGGAGCAGCAACCATTTACAATTGCCACTCCGGATTGTTGAGCTATTTTCTAATAAAACTTAACGCTTTACTCAGAAGCAACCGCCGCCGAAGTTAATTTATCCAATCCATCTGTCAGCGCGCCAATCACCTTGTGGCCTTCCAGGTCATATTCTTTAACCATGTCGACCGGCTTGTGATAAGCGATATATACCTTCTCATCTTTAGCCTGATACACCACAACCCGTAGCGGTAAATCCAGCGCAACACGAATATCATCATTCATCAGCATGGTGCCGCCTTTCGGATTACCAAAAATAATCACCTGCGCAGGGGCCATGGTCAGCTCGGCTGCTTCAGCATTTTTCTGGTGATCGATGCGTACAAATACATCAAAGCCCTTACTTTTTACTATAGCCTCAAATTTATCCATGGTGTCGTTCACGGAATGTGGGCTGAGCTTTGTGCTAATCGTACTAGGAGCTTCCATAGATTTAGGCTCGGCATGAGAGTCTGCGAATGCTGGCATTGAAAACACTAACAATGATGAAAGAGCCAGTAAGTACTTCATATTCTTATCCTTCGAATTGGGGGAGTACTTAAGTATACGGTGTTTGTCTGGTTTTGGATGTGGGAGATTTTTCAGTCGATTTTCAAATGAGCATTCGATAATTTCATATGAATGTAACATTCGGCTTATATAGTCCGGAAACACCAGAGATATTTGGCTGGAAAACTTTTTTCATTATTGTTAATGTTCATTTGAACGTTTATGTTCAACATTCGAGGAGTGAAACAAATGGGACCGTTTATTAAGAAGCTGGCGCTAGCGACTGCGCTGGTAACCGCAACACCGATGGCATACGCAGAAACAGAAATTCAGTGGTGGCATGCATTTACTGGTCGTTTGGGCGATTTGCTTAACGAGCAGGTAGACACATTCAACAAAAGTCAGTCCGACTACAAAGTAGTTGCGACGCACAAGGGTAACTATTCCGAAACATTAAACGCAGGTATCGCTGCATTCCGTGCGGGCGAGCATCCTCAAATGCTGATGGTATTTGAAGTGGGAACGGCGTCCATGATGGCGGCAAAGGGCGCTATCAATCCTGTTTATGAAATGATGGAGGCGTCTAACGAGAAGTTAGATCCTAAAGATTACTTGCAGGCAGTTACCGGTTATTACACAACCACCGACGGTAAAATGCTATCTCTGCCTTACAACGCATCAACTCCCGTTTTATATGTAAACAAAGATGCACTGAAAGCCGCCAAGCTAGACCCTGAAATGGATCTGAGCACGTGGGATAAAGTTGGCGATGCGCTGACGGCATTGAAAGAAAACGGTTCTGAGTGTCCTTTGACAACTGCGTGGCAGAGCTGGGTGCATTTGGAAAACCTATCGGCGTATCACAATGTGCCATTTGCATCGAAGTCTAACGGCTTTGAAGGCACCGATACTGAGCTGACATTCAATGGCCCAGTACAAGTGAAGCACATCCAAATGATGGGTGACTGGGCGAAAGATGGCAAGTTCATCTACGCGGGTCGTCGTAACGAAGGTGGAGCTCGTTTCCGTTCTGGTGAGTGTGCATTATTCACTGAAAGTTCAGCAGGTTACGCTGGCGTAAAGGCAGAAGCAAAGTTTGATTTTGCAATCCGTCCATTGCCTTACTGGGCAGAGACTGAAGCACCACAAAACACCATTATCGGTGGTGCATCATTGTGGGCATTGTCAGGTCACACGGCTGAAGAATACAAAGGCGTATCGAAGTTCATGACCTTCCTGTCGTCTTCTGATATTCAGGCGAAATGGCATCAGGATACTGGCTACCTGCCAATCACGATGGCAGCTTATGAAGCGACTAAAGCCTCTGGCTACTACGAGAAAGAAGTTGGCACTGATATCGCGATCAAGCAAATGACTAACAAAGAGCCGACTCAAAACTCTAAAGGTTTGCGTTTAGGTTCGTTTGATCAGATCCGAGGCATTATCGATGAAGAGTTAGAAGCAGTTTGGACGGCCGATAAAACGGCTCAGGTTGCTTTAGATAGTGCAGTAAAGCGTGGTAATGAATTGCTACGTCGTTTTGAGCGTTCCGCTAAGTAACGCGTTATAAAGTCCGCGCTGGGGTGACGTTACGTTGCCCCAGCGTTTTACCTTCAGGGGATTTCATCCATGCAAACTGGTGCTGTTTTCAGCAATCGCTGGCTGCCGTATGTGCTGCTTGCACCACAACTGTTTATAACCGTTGTTTTCTTTTTTTGGCCAGCCTTCGAAGCGGTTAAACAATCTGTTTATATGTCCGACCCATTTGGCTTGTCCATGCAATATGTTGGTCTGGAAAATTTTGAGTATCTGTTTAAAGACAGCTACTACCGCGCCTCGTTTTTAACCACGGCGGTGTTTAGTATTTTAGTCACCTGTGGCTCGCTCAGCGTGGCCTTATTATTGGCGGTGTTGGTTGACCGGGTAATAAAAGGCAGCAGTGCTTACCGCAGTATTATCATTTGGCCCTACGCCATCGCTCCTGCGATTGCTGGCGTGCTGTGGTTGTTCATGTTCAATCCCTCCATTGGTTTAGCCTCCTATTATCTCAAGATATTGGGTTACGACTGGAACCATGTGCTCAACGGTGGCGAAGCGATGGGGCTTGTTGTTGTGGCCTCTGCTTGGAAACAAGTGAGCTACAACTTCCTGTTTTTCCTTGCAGGCTTGCAGTCAATTCCGGGTTCGGTGATTGAAGCGGCGGCGATTGATGGCGCGGGTTTCTGGAAGCGATTCAGAACAATCGTATTCCCACTACTATCACCCACGACCTTCTTCTTGGTGGTGGTGAATATCATCTATGCCTTCTTTGAAACCTTTGCGGTCATTCATACGATTACCGGCGGTGGGCCACAGCAGTCGACCACTATCTTAGTTTACAAAGTGTTTTCTGATGGCTTTGTCGGGCAGGATCTGGGCTCATCTGCAGCGCAGTCGGTGGTTCTGTTGGTGTTGGTTGGTCTGCTAACCATCGTCCAGTTCAAATACATTGAGCGCAAGGTGCACTACTAATGAGTAATATGGTTCAAAAACAAGGGGCCGGCATTGCGTTCTCCCATGTGCTGATACTGTTTGGTATCGCGATTATTATCTTCCCGATTTATCTGGCATTTATCGCCTCAACTCATGATCAGGCGGCTCTGGTAAGCCCGCCCATGCCGCTATTACCCGGCGGGCATTTCTGGACAAACTACAGCGAAGCGCTGGGTAGCGGTGTGAATGTGCCGGTCTGGAAAATGCTGCTTAACTCGATGGTGATGGCGTTGGGGATTACGATTGGCAAAATCATAATCTCGCTACTGTCGGCGTTTGCGATTGTGTACTTTAACTTCCGTTTCAAAATGTTCTTCTTCTGGATGATCTTCCTGACCTTGATGTTGCCGGTAGAAGTGCGGATTGTGCCGACCTATCAGGTCATCGCTGACTTTGGCATGTTGAACTCCTATTCCGGTTTGATCTTTCCGTTGATTGCTTCAGCCACGGCGACCTTCCTGTTTCGGCAGGTGTTTATGAGTATGCCAAGCGAGTTGGTGGAGGCGGCCAAAGTCGATGGTGCAGGCCCGATGAAATTCTTCTGGGATATTCTAGTTCCGGTATCTAAAACCAATGTCGCTGCACTGTTTGTGATTCTGTTTATTTACGGCTGGAATCAGTACTTGTGGCCGTTGTTGATTACGACCGAGCCTGAGATGAATACCATCGTCATGGGTATCAAACAAATGTTCCCATCCGGGGACGATATAACAAACTGGCCGGTGATTATGGCGACGGCGATTTTAGCCATGTTGCCACCGATTCTGGTGATCATTTTTATGCAGCGTCTCTTTATTAAGGGACTGGTTGATAGCGAGAAATAGGATTTTTTCATGAGCTTTGTGACGCTAAAGAATATAAACAAGCAGTACAAGAAAGGCGTTGATGTCATTAAAGATGTCTCGCTGGAAATCGGAGCCGGAGAGTTTCTGGTGATTGTCGGGCCATCTGGTTGTGGTAAATCAACACTACTACGCATGGTGGCGGGTTTGGAGAAAACTACCGGTGGCCAGATCTTTATTGATGGCCGCGATGTGACCAAAGAAGAGCCTGGCGAACGTGATATTGCCATGGTGTTTCAGAACTATGCGCTGTATCCACACATGACGGTTTACGACAATATGGCCTATGGCCTGCGTAACCGTAAAGTGCCGGAAGATGAGATTAAGCAGCGGGTTGAAGATGCTTCCAAAGCTTTGCAGCTGAGCGAGTTTTTACCGCGCAGACCGAGTCAGTTATCCGGTGGTCAGCGCCAACGGGTGGCGATGGGGCGTGCTATTGTGCGTAGCCCTAAAGTGTTCTTATTTGATGAGCCATTATCCAATCTGGATGCCAAGTTGCGGACCCAAATGCGGGTGGAAATCAAGCGCCTGCAACGCGAGTTAGGTACGACTTCAATCTATGTGACGCATGATCAGGTAGAAGCCATGACTTTGGCCGATCGCTTAATCGTACTGAACAAAGGAAATGTGGATCAGATTGGTTCGCCTAAAGAGTTATACGCCAATCCACAGACCATGTTTGTGGCAGGTTTCTTAGGTTCACCCAGTATGAATTTCCTGGAAGCCAGCAATGTTAGCCGCTTCTCTGATGCATTCAAGCAGCGTGTCGATGCTTATTCACAAGCGCAAGCAGGCAATGCCATTCAAGTTGGTGTGCGCCCTGAGCAGCTATTCCTAAGCAGTGAAGGCGAGGGTGATATTGAGCTGGATGTGAAAGTGTTGGCGGTTGAAGATTTGGGTGCGGATTGCTTGGTTTACATTCAAGTGGAAGGTCTCGCGTCACCATTGATCTGGCGTGCTCCGGCCGGTTATGAAATTGAGCTTGGCTCATCCATTAGCGTAGCGGCCAGCGCGGAATCGCTGCATTTGTTTGACTCCAAAACAGAGGCTCGCATCGAGATCTGATATGTCTGGAAGTTCCCAGCGCGAAACTGAAATTCTGAATCTGGTGGTACGTCAGGGATTTACCCGGATTGCGGATTTGGCTACCGAGTTTCATATTACTGAACAGTCGATTCGCCGCGTGATTAATCCCATGTGTGAAGCCGGTATTTTACGGCGCGTACATGGTGGGGTGGACCGACCGGTAGGCACCAGCAATCAGGCTTTCAGTACGCGTTCGGAGAAAAACCTGCCGCAGAAAATGTGCATCGGGCGAGCGATTGCGGAGCGTATTCCGGAAGGCTCGTCGGTGTTTATCGGCTTGGGCACGACAGTCTCCGAGGTCGCGGCATTTTTACAAGACAAAACAATCACGGTGATTACCAATAATTTGGTGGTTGCCTCGGCTTTGTTTGGCTGTGAAACGGTCGAAGTGTGGATGACGCCGGGCAAAATGCGACCGTTTGATGGGGATGTGTGTGGCTCCGATACGGTGGAATACATTAATAGTTTCAAGGTTGATTATGCGGTCGTTAGTGCCGGCGGCATAACTCGCGAGGGTGAGGTTGTGGATTTTTATATTGAAGAAGCCAATGTCAGCCGCGCCATGCTGGCCAATGCGCGGGTCAAATTTCTCGCGGTAGATTCCAGCAAATGGGGTAAGGATGCCTTGAGAAAAGTAACCGATTTAGACCAAATGACGGCGGTATTTTGTGACGAGGCACCTGCCTCTGGCGTGCTAAATAGCGACGTGCAAGAGCAACTTAAACTGGTGATTGCATCATGAGCTTAATTCCTTTGTCACAGCGAGGTGGTGCCTTTTCCAAAGTAGAGCTATTGCTGACGGATTTGGATGATACGGTGACTACGCATGGTTTGCTCACGGGTGAGGTCTATCAGTCGCTGTGGGCGCTGAATGAAGCCGGTGTGCAGGTGATTGTGGTGACCGGTGCTTGCGCTGGCTGGTGCGATCATCTGGCACGTTCATGGCCGATTGCTGGTGTGATTGGAGAGAATGGTGCCTTCTTTTTCTCGCGAGAAGGCAGTGTGAGCGATCATGGCAAATTACAACGTCAATACTGGTCGACATTGGAGCAGCTCCAACAGGATCAACGCCAATTAATGGCAAAGTTCTCAGCGACCTTTAAAGACTTCGATCAATACCTAACCCACGATCAGCATTACCGGTTGGCTGAAGTGGCGATTAATGTGAATCAGGATCTGGCCATGCCAGCGCTTGAGCGACGCGATGCTGTGTTAGCGTTTTGCCAGCAGGAAGGGATTTCGCATAGTGTATCGTCGATTCATATTAATACCTGGGTTGCACAAAACTCTAAGCGCGCCATGTGTGAGCGGGTGGTACAGCAGTACTTTAAGCAGCCCATTGCTGAATTGCCGGATCAGCTCATTTACTCGGGAGACTCGCCCAATGATCAGGAGATGTTCTCAACGGTCAAGCTATCGGTTGGAGTTGCGAATATTCTGGCAGTAAAAGATCAGCTCAAAACGCTGCCGACTTATCTGACAACGGGTTCTCACGGGCAGGGCTTTGATCAAATCGCCGCAGCTATTCTGGCTGATAAATAATATTTTTTGCCTTTAACACTTAGCTGAGGCCGATTTTAAGTAAGTATTTGTGTAATATTAATAATTCATTAATTGCCTTCGTGCTAGCTTTGTCTAAAAGCAATCTGCATAAGCCACGTCAGTGCAGTCAGAATTATTTAATACGACAAATACTCCATGCCAAATTTCGACTTTAAATTTCAGGATGTGATTGAGGAGGCCAACGATGTTGTGGTCATCACCAAGGCGTTCCCGTTTTCCGCGCCAGGTCCTGAAATTGTTTATGTAAACCAAGCCTTCACCGACCTCACGGGTTATAGTTTCGATGAGGCGGTCGGCAGTAATCCTCGTATGCTGCAAATGCGCGATACCGATCCTGAAACCAGACAAGTCATCCGCGAAGCACTAATCAAACAAGAGCCAGTGCGAGTAACCATTCGTAATTACAATAAGCTTGGGATTGGCTACTGGATTGAAATGAGCATTTTGCCACTGCGCGATGATAATGGTGAGGTGACTCACTTTGCGGCGATTGAGCGTGATGTCACCGAAAGCAAAGAGCGTGAAATTGAACTGAGTGAAATGAGCCTGCGCGACCCATTAAGTGGTTTGCTAAACCGTCGTGGTTTTGATCAAAAGATGGAAATGGCACTGTCGCACTTTTATGAAACCGGTGAAACATTCTCTGTACTGGCAATGGACATCGATCACTTTAAAGCGGTGAATGATCAGCATGGGCATCACAGTGGCGATGCGGTGATTCAGCGAGTGGCTGAGTTAAGCAAAAAAGCCTTTCATTCATCTGGTTGCGTTGGGCGCACAGGTGGTGAGGAGTTTACGATTATCTTAGGGGGCAAAACGCAAGAAGAAGCCAAGCCGATGGCAGAATATTTGCGGATGATGATCGAGAGATCGGTCATCGCCACCGACAAAGGTAGTATCAAGGTGACAATGAGCTTGGGAGTATCGCAGGTCGACCCGAATGATAAAGAGTCATCTGAGGTATTAATTCGTGCCGATACTGCTTTATATAAGGCAAAGCACAGCGGGCGAAATCAGGTGTGTTTATACCAACCTGACTCCGAAGTGCCTGCGCTGCGCTTGCCTGGTACCGTGGTGTAAGCCTTTACGACTTAAGCCTTGGTTATTAAGCTTCGGCTTGTTTCAACGCAGCTTCAATATCCGCTTTTTCAATGCCTTTACCGATAAACACTAAGTTAGTGCCACGCGCTTCATCAGCTGTCCACAAGCGATCAAAGTGCACATCCAAACGCTCACCCACTGCTTGTAATACCTGACGCATTGGCTTGCCCGGCAAGGCCGCAAAGCCTTTAGCGCGGTAGATATTATTATCGGCCAATAGTTGCTTCAGAATGGTTTGCAGCTTGTCGCTATCCACTTCACCCAGCTTAATCACAAACGAATCAAAATGATCGTGAGCATGTTCGTGATGTGCGCCATGCTCATGGTGATGGTCGTGGTGGTTATGCACGTGATCGATATGTGACTCAGCGGCCGCATCAATTCCCATCAACATGTCGCTGGCAATTTCGCCATCATTCACATAAATGACTTTCACGGAGTCAGGAACGGCAGCGCTCACTACTTGCTTCACGCGCTCACGCTCAGCATCGCTTAGCAGATCATTTTTACTGACGATTACCAAGTCAGCGGCGCTTAGCTGATCATCTAGCAACTCGCGCAAACTAGGGTCGTGATTTAAACCTTCGTCCGCTAAGCGCTGCGCTTGCACCAAATCTTCATCGTTTGCAAAGCGGCCAGCAGCCACCGCAGGGCCATCAATCACAGTAATTACTGCATCAACGGTACAGTGTTGTTTGATCTCAGGCCAGTTAAAGGCTTGTACCAAGGGCTTAGGCAGTGCCAATCCGCTGGTCTCAATCAGGATATGATCGATTTCATGGCGGCGCTCAACTAGCTGCTGCATGACCGGCAAGAACTCTTCTTCCACGGTGCAGCAAATGCAGCCATTGGCGAGCTCGTAAATACCATTATTGCTTTGCACCGGCGCGGCGGCATCATCATCGCAATCCAGCGGGCAGCTGCGCAGCAAGTCCGCATCAATATCCAACTCGCCAAATTCATTCACAATCACGGCAATGCGCTTGCCCGCCGCTTGTTTTAGTACATTGGATAATAGGGTGGTTTTACCACTGCCCAAAAAGCCGGTCACAATCGTGGCTGGGATTTTATTTAGTTGCATGGTTTATCCTTGTGTTCAGGTATTAAAGTCATCCGCGCGGGGCAGTGTGTCGATCACGCCGCGAACGATGGCTTTTGGTTGTTTATCTTTGTTTTTCGGGCGATAGACATGTGCCTGATCGGTATCGTAAAGATAGGAATCATTAAACTCTTCAGTCGCCAGCACATGGCCAACCAGAATTAAGCAAGTACGGGTGAATTTCTTAGCGCGTACTTTGGCGGTAATGTCGCTGAGCGTGCCGGTGACTTTATCCTGCTCCGGCCAAGAGGTGCGGTAACACACGGCTACGGGGCAATCTTCGCCATAATGCGGAATCAGTTCTTCCACGATTTTATGGATATGGGTCACGCCCAAGTGAATCGCTAACGTCGCACGGCTTTTGGCCAGTGCAGGTAATTGCTCACGCTCTGGAAAGGGCGTTTTAATGCTGTAGCGAGTCAGAATAATTGTCTGAGAAACGCCGGATAAGGTCAGTTCTTTACCCAGCCAAGCCGCCGAGGCAGAGACTGCGGTTACGCCTGGAATAATCTCGTATTCAATGCCTTTTTGCTCTAAGCGACGAATCTGCTCGCCAATTGCGCCATACAGCATTGGGTCGCCGGAGTGCACGCGTGCCACATCCTGATCAGCCGCATGAGCCGCTTCGATATCGACCATGATCTCATCCAGATCCATGTGGGCGGTATCGGCAATTTTAACCGCGGTCTCTTCGACATCAGCCAAGGTTTCGCGAGGTACTAACGAGCCTGCATACAGCACAATCGGGCACTGCTTTAAAATACGTTGCGCTTTTACGGTGATTAGCTCCGGGTCTCCGGGGCCTGCGCCAATAAAATAAACTTTCATGGTGTTTCCTTTGATTGTACTTTGAACGACAGTGCGGGACTCAATGAGCATCAACCACTTGCTGCCGTCTAAATAAAGCTAACTTATAACTTCTTACTGTAGCCGCGCGGGGTGTAAACCCATTCTTTGGAACCGTTCACAATGTGGCGCGATTCGCTATTGCCGACCGAAACCAGGGTAAACATATCCACATCTTTGGCATCCAACTGATCCAGCGTGATGATCGTAATTTCCTGATCTTCGCGAGTCAATTGACGACCAATTAAAACGGGGGTACTGGCAGGGCGGTAAGTCAGCAAAATATCGCGGGCGGTGTTGAGCTGCCAATCACGTTTTTTGGAGACCGGATTGTAGAATGACACCACAAAATCACCTTGGCCTGCGCTATGAATACGCTTTTCGATGGTTTCCCATGGCGTGAGCAAGTTGGAGAGTGACACGGTGCAAAAATCATGACCAAGCATAGCGCCAACCGCGGCCGCACCGGCTTGCATAGCGCTAATGCCGGGGATGACTTCAATCTCGACATCCAACCATTCCGGATGACTCTCTTTACCGGCTAGCTGCAAATCAAGCAATTCAAATACCAAGGTCGCCATGGCGTAAATGCCGATATCGCCGCTGGAGATCAGTGCGGTGGTTTTACCGCTGGCGGCTAAATCTAAGGCTAAGCGCGCACGTCCAATTTCTTCGCCCAAAGGTAAGTCGTGGTGGGTTTTGCCATCGCAAATTTGCCCCAGTAAGTCCAGATACAGCCCGTATGCAACGAGATCGCTGCTGGCCTGAATCGCTTGGGCCGCTTTTGGGGCCAGTAGTTGAAGGTCGCCGGGGCCGGTGCCCACTACAAATAATTTGCTCATAGTTCGTATGTCTTTCTGGCTTTTTGAGTGAAGGGTTTATCCCATGTTAAAACAGGCTTGTCGAGTTATTTAACCGGTGCCTTTGGGTAACTGCGCGCGATAGAACAGGTGGCGCGCGGGGTCTTTTGTTTGTTCAGAACAAGCTCGGCACTATTGCCGGTAAGTTGGCCGGCATCATACAACGCTGCTGACTCTGCCACGCCATACACGCCGACCACGCTGAAGATATAATCGGAGCGGGTGCTGAGTTGTGACTCGACTGTGTTTAATTGTGCGGCGCTAAACGTGCGGTAGGGTTTGTGCAAATTAGCGGCGAGTTCGATAAGGCCGACTTCATCGGCTTTTACATCGATACTGGTGATGGCGGCGACTTGTGATAGTTCAATACCGGCTTGTTGCAGGCAGTGCTCTAGTAATTCTTGTAAATGATCCGCAGGGCAACCGCGTTCGCAGCCCATGCCAACGACATAGATAGGGCGTAAGTATGGCTTGGCTGTGGTCATCACTAATTGCGCATTGAGAAGCTTGGCAATGCTTGCACCCCAGTCATTCGCGCCACCTTCGTGACCGGAGAGTAGGGGGATTACAAATTGGCCTAACTCATCTAAGACCAATACCGGCGGGTCGCGGTGTTTGTCTTGCAACACGGGCGCTAAGGTGCGCATGGCAATGCCGGTAGCGCAAATTAGAATCAGTGGATCGCCATTGCTGAAAGCTGCTTGCACGCAAGCTTGAAATGGTTTTGGTTTGTACCAGAGCTCAGCTGGGCCAGAGCTTGTTTCAACAATCAGCTCGACAAGCCTTTGCCCCAGCCGTTGACCCGCCTCAGTGAGTGCAACAATGCGAATCACGTACGGTCACGCTCCTGACGAATTACTACAAACACCGAAAAATAGGGGCCAGCCGTTGCTTCAAGTTGGCTTACATCGCGCACGACTTGTTCCTGTTCGCGGCTGATGTATTCAAGGTAACTGGCATCTTTGCTACGTCCTGTTGCTTCCAGTAATTCCAGAATGCGTGGGCGTGAGTTGCCCGCTTTCATAATCACTACCGTATCGTGAGTTTCCAGCGTGTCACGAATATGCGCATCGCTATGACGGCCACTGATGACGGCGAATGATTCTTTAAGTAGTGTGAGTGGTCTTAGTAAACGCGCTGCTGCTGCATTGACCGAGGAAATTCCGGGTACTACTTCGCAGGTATAATCATCCTGTAAGCGATCCAGCAGATAGGCAAACGAGCCGAAAAAAAGCGGATCACCTTCGCAAAGAAATGCCACATTCAGCCCTTGCTCTAGCGCTTCACGAATCTCAACCGCAGCGGTGTCATAAGCCGCATTCGCTAAGCTACGATCTTTCGACATGGGCATTGGCACTGCAATTTCACGAGGTGGCTTGCTGGCAGTTTCAATACTGTCCGCCGCAATATCACGCGCCTGAGAGCGGCCACCGGCCACGCCGATATAACTAATGACATCCGCCGATTGAATTAAACGATGGGCTTTTAGTGTGAGTAATTCCGGGTCTCCGGGTCCAACACCGACACCGTAAAAAGTGCCACGCGCAACTTGAGTCATAGTCATTCCTTAATCTGAGTGGCGGCTTGCAGCGCCTGCGGTTTTGGTGAATTTAAACAGCGTCACCGGTAAGTTAGGGCGATAGAGTAATTGACCGGCAAGCTCACCGCCTCTACTCACTGCAATTTGCAGGGTTTCTAAACGGCCTGATTCGCTAAATTCGGGGGATTGCGAGAACTGTAGCAATTGCATGCGGCTGGTTTCCATCACTGCGCTGGCGACAATGAAGCCATTAAGCGGCAGTGATTGCCAGAGTGTTTGCAGCATATTGGGTAGCTCGCCATCGCTGCCGCCGATAAAGATTTTATTGGCAGCGGGGAGTTCGCTTAAAGCTTGTGGTGCACGTCCGGCAACGATGTGTAAGTTGTCGACGACACCGAAGCGATCGCGATTTTGTTGCAGGCAATCAAGGCGTTTAGGATGGTGTTCGATAGCATGCACGCTGCCGAGCGGATTCCATAATGCCCATTCTACGGTAACGCCACCGCAGCCCGCGCCAATGTCCCAGCCGATATCATCTGGCGCAGGTTGCAATAGAGATAAAATAGCTAGTCGAACTTCGCGCTTGGTGATCAGGCCTTTGCCAGCTTCATTATCCGTAATGAAGTGTTCATCGGGAATGCCGGGGAAGCTGGGTAAGTAGTGTTTATTGGGCTTTGCACTGGAGTCCGTTACAGAAACAGAATCACGATTAATCTCTATAATAGTGACATGTAGCGTGTCAAACACGAGACTGGAACTGGAACTGGAACTGGAACTGGAACTGGAACTGGAACTGGAACTGGAACTGGAACTGGAACTGGAACTGGAACTGGAACTAGTGCCGTGCTGATCAACCAACTCTAATCTCTCTGCTGCATTCTGTTCAACAAATTGCTCTACTAAAGCCTGCGCCGTAAACTCCCGAACCTGCTGCTCCGGATAACCCAATTGCTCACACACCCAAAGCTTCGACTGGCTCAATCCTGCAGCCACACATTCCTCAGCCAAAGCTACCGGATGACTATACTGATCCGTCAAAATCACTAAATAACGATGCTTTGCCAAATAGCGTCGAAGCGTCTGCAACGGTCGCCCATGCAAGCTAATCACTTGCGCATCTTGCAGCGATAAACCAATCGCATGACAAGCCGCTTGAATACTGGAAATTCCCGGATAAAATCGAAGTTGCTCCGCCGAGTAACGCTTAGAGAACCAACGCCCAATCCCATAATAAAGCGGATCGCCAGAAGCCAGCAGAGTGATATTGTTGGCAGTGGAGTTTTCTAGCAGCTCACTTAGCTGTCGCAATGGTGGGAGTTCCTGAATCTGCCGCTTGGTGTTTTCGTTATCACCAGTGCGAGGACCAGCGTGTTCCTTATGATTAGTGTTTCCATGGCTAGAGAAATAGCCATTATCTACATCATTTAAATAATGCTCAACAACCGCCAATTGCCGCGCAGAGCCAATCACTAACTGAGAGCTAACTAAAGCCGCTGCCGCTTCATCACTAAGCGCTGCATAATCAGTAACACCCAAGCCGATGATATGAATCATCGGAGCTGACTTCCCTACCGTTGGCATTAATAGATTTCGCCATTCAAGCAGCGCAGTAGGGCATTGCAAGTCGCTGCCGAAACAGCACTGCCACCTTGGCGACCAAGTAGCGTAATGCACTCAATGCCCAGCTTTTCATGCACATCCCACAGCGCTTGCTTAGACTCCGCCGCGCCGACAAAGCCCACCGGCATTCCAATAATCAAAGCAGGCTTTGGCGCACCTTGCTCAATCATTTCTAACAAGCGAAACAAGGCGGTCGGCGCATTGCCAATAATCACAACGCTGCCTTCCAAGTCTTCCTGCCAGAGTTGGAGCGCCGCCATCGAGCGCGTTTCGCCAGTCGCTTTGGCCAGATCAGCCGTGCGCGGATCATTCAAAAAGCACAAGGGTGCCTGTTGAATCATCCGCTTAGTCACGCCTTGTTTTACCATTTCCACATCGCACAAAATGGCAGCACTCGCAGAGAGCGCCGCCAAGCCACTTTCGCAGGCTTTTGGGCTAAAGCGCACCAGCTCAGCCACTTCAGGAATGCCAACGCTATGCACAATGCGCATCACCACTTGCTGCTGTTCCAAACTCAATCCGTCCAGCGCGGTTAGCTCGCGGATCTGCCGAAAGCTTTCCTGCTCAATGGCTTGCGGGGAAATAATATAGTCAAAAGGCATAAGGGCTCAGCCGCGGGTCATTGCGTTTTCGTACAGCGCTAATACACCGGCCTCATTCACGCCCATGCACACATAGCTGTCGGTGATATTATCCCAATGATCTTCAGGATAAGTGTAGTCCGTGTGCTTGAGAATGGTTTGGCCTTTTGCCAAGCCATCGGTAGCGACTCGCACCGGGCCTTTAACCACCTCAAATAAATCTGGGTTGATGGCATAAGCAACAGCAGAGGAGTCGTGCACATAGCAACCTTCAGCGCCACGGTTGGCTTTATAAAAGTCAGAGTAGAAGCGACCGGCTTTATATAAGAACTCACCAAAAGCAGGATTCGCATCGCGAACACGCTCTTGCAGCGCATCCATCATCAACACTTTGTGCGTCACATCAAGGCCAATCATATGCACAGGCCAGTCAGCCTTAAACACGATATCAGCGGCATGTGGGTCGCAGAAAATATTGGCTTCAGCCACTGGCGACACATTGCCGGGCTCATTGATGGTGCCGCCCATAATCACGACTTTCTTCACTAGCTTAGCGATCGATGGATCTAGCTTAAGCGCTAGCGCCAGATTCACTAAAGGACCAACTGCAACCAGCGTCACCTCATTGGGATTTGCCAGTACTTGCTGCACGATAAATTCCGCCGCAGTCAGCTCGATCGGGCTGCCTTTAGGCGCGGGTAAGTTCACATTACCAAAGCCATCGGCACCGTGGACAAAGTCAGGGTAGGGCAGCAGGTTTTGCGCCCAAGGGGTGGATGCGCCACGCGCAACCGGAATATCTTTTCCAATCATTTCCAGCAGGCGCAGTGCGTTATCGGTTGCCATATCCACCGACACATTGCCGAAGGTAGTGGTCAGTCCGAGCACGTCCAATTCTGGAGAGTTAAGTGCAAAAAAGATCGCCATCGCGTCATCAACGCCGGGATCTGTATCAATTATTATTTTATCAGGCATGAATCGCCCCTAAGTCTATGAGTTGTTGTAGGGTTGGGATACTAGCAGAGGCACCGAGGCTCTGCACAGTAATTGCTGAGGCTTGAGTCGCCACTTCCAGCGCGGTCTTTACATCGTGTCCGGTGATAATTTGTTGGATAAAGTAGCCAATGAAGGTATCACCCGCTGCCGTGGTGTCCACCACTTCGACTTTCTGCGCCGGTACAAACACCATCTGAGTCGCGTCTTTGTACATCACGCCGCGTGAGCCAAGGGTCAGCACCAGTTTCATCTTGGGATAATGTTGGTGCAAGTGTTTCAGCAAGGCTTCCGGCTGATCGCGAGTTAAACCCTCGGTATCGGCTAATTGCTCCGCTTCGATTTCATTCACAATCAGATAGTCCACCAAGTCCAGCGGTAAGGCTTTGATCTCATCGGTCATGGGCGCGGGGTTTAGCGCAGTGATCATCTTGTGTTGCTTGGCCAGCCTGAGTGCATCTGCTGTGTGAGTGCATTCATTTTGCATTAGCAGCCAATCGCCAGGCCTTGAGTTACTTAAGTACTCCGCCAGATTAGACTCGGTGAAGCCTTTGTTAGCGCCGCCAAATAGTAAAATAGAGTTTTCACCCTCATCGCTAACTTGAATAATGGCATGGCCGGTGGGTTCGTCAACGTGTTGCAGGCAGTACACCCCAACGCCGTCTTTTTGCAGCTTGCGACAAATCCATTCGTCGTGAAAGCTGATTCGTCCAATGTGTTGTACCAGTACTTTTGCCCGTGCCAGTGCAATGGATTGGTTTGCGCCTTTGCCGCCCAACATCATTTGATAATTGTCGCTGGCGAGTGTTTCGCCGGGCTTCGCAAAATGATTAACGCGGTAAATGTGGTCGATATTGATTGAGCCAAAATTAAAGACTTTCATGAGACCTCCCTCCTAGTGACGCATTTATTAAGAAAATATTCTATCATGGCTGATTAAGCCAAAAGCCCACGGAGGCACAGAATATTATGCAGGTTTTAAAAGTTGATTATCAAGCTGACGCTGCGGCTAAAGATTTCACCGAATCCTTACGGAGCACCGGGTTTGCCATCTTACAAAATCACCCGATTGATGCGGCGTTGTTACGACAGGTGTATTCAGATTGGGAGCGCTTTTTTGCCAGCGATACCAAGCTCTCGTTCAAGTTTGATCCTGCGTCGCAAGATGGCTTTTTCCCATTTTTAAGTGAAAATGCCAAGGGGGTTGCTCAAAAGGATCTCAAGGAATTCTATCACTATTATCCGTGGGGACAATGCCCGGATTATCTGAAAAAAAATACGGACAGTTTGTACTCACAACTACGCGAGCTAGCCTCTGAGTTACTGGATTGGGTTGAGCAGCAAAGCCCTCAAGACGTTCGCGAAGGCTACTCCATGGGCTTGAGTGAAATGGTGCGCGAAAGTCCGGGCACTTTGATGCGCATTCTGAACTATCCAGCACTTCAAGGTGATGAAGAGCCCAGTGCCATTCGTGCAGCGGCGCATGAAGACATCAACCTGATTACTTGCTTGGTAGCCAGCACTGAGCCCGGTTTACAGGTCAAAGATTTACAAGGTAACTGGCATGATGTGGATTGCGATCCTGGGAATATCGCCGTGAATGTCGGTGACATGTTGCAGATGTGTTCCGGTGGACATTTCCCATCAACAACTCATCGTGTGATTAATCCGGAAGGCGGCGATCGTCGTAAAGCACGTTTGTCGATTCCGCTATTTTTGCATCCGCGTCCGGAAGTGAAATTGTCCGATGATTATACCGCAGGCAGCTATCTGGACGAGCGCTTAAAGGCAATCGGTTTGAAATAGGGCTTTCTTGTGCTCACACTGGGCAGAGTATACATTCTGCCCATTATTTAACAGCTAACCAGTCAGGCGATAAACAATGAATAAGAAGCAACATCAACGTGAAGTTCGGGAACAAAAACAGGCGCTGGCCGATAAGAAGGCCGCCAATCAGAAAAAGATGATTTTGGGTGGTAGTGTCCTCCTAATCGCGATCATCGCATTTGCAGTAATTCGTATGATGGCTATCTCGCCACCGACGGTTTCTGAAGTGGTTGCCGGCGATCATGTGAAGGGTAATCCGGATGCTTTAGTGACTCTGATTGAATACTCCGACTTACAGTGCCCGGCGTGTCGTGCTCAAAGTGATGTGATTGCCAAAGCATGGCCACCCATCAAAAACAGTGTGCGCTTTGTGTACCGTCACTTCCCACTCACTCAAACACACCCGCACGCGCTGGAAGCGTCCTATTATGCTGAAGCAGCGGCGTTGCAGGGTAAGTTCTGGGAGATGCATGATTTGATGTTTGCCCAGCAACAGCAGTGGTCACGCTTAAAAGATGTGACGCCAGTGTTTGATGGCTTTGTAGCAAATCTGGGATTGGATAAAGAGCAATTTGCTAAAGACGTGGTGTCATCAGCGGTGAAGGAAAAGGTAGCGACTGATTTGCAGAGTGCGAAGAGTGCCAGAGTGGCTGCGACTCCCTCGTTCTTTTTGAACGGAGAGCCGCTAACCGATATCGGAACGCCTGATAAATTGAAAGAGGCGATTCGACTAGCCTTGATTGAGGCCCAGAAGAATTAACCTGGAGCCAATCCTCTTAGGCGCTCTGATCGTCTTCTCAGAAGTTCCAGAGCGCTGAGCAATCCGATAGACAATACGACCAGTATGGTTGCAACGGCCAGAATCGTCGGCGAGATCTGCTCACGAATACCCGAGAACATCTGACGTGGAATGGTTCGTTGATCCACATCCGCGAGGAAGATAACCGCCACCACCTCATCCAGCGAGGTGATAAAGGCGAACAAGGCACCTGAAATCATACCCGGTAGTATCAATGGCATAATCACCTTAAAGAAGGTGGTTGGGCCACTGGCGCCCATGCCTTGTGAGGCACGAATCAGCGATTGATCAAAGCCTGACAAAGTCGCTGTCACGGTAATGATGACAAAGGGAATACCCAAGGTCGCATGCGCCAGAATAATACCCAGATACGTCTTCGCTAAGCCATTCGGGTAGAACGGGAACAAGTCCTTTTGCGAGTAGAAGAAGAACATACCCGTTGCAGTGATAACCAGTGGCACGATCATGGGTGAGATCAGCAAGCTGGTAATCGCCGCACGATAAGGCATTTCTTTACGTGATAAGCCCAATGCCGCCAGCGTTCCAAAAAAGGTTGCCAGTACGGTTGAGACCAACGCAATAAAGAAGGAGTTACGCGCAGCGCGAACCCATGTCGCCTGATTCCACATCTCCGACCACCAGTTCTCAGTGCCTTGTGGATTCAACATACCGAATTGGAAAATGTCGGCATACCAGCGCAGCGAGTAGGCGTCAGGATCAAGCGAGAGCATGCCTTCGGTAAACGTGAAGTAAGGCTCAGCGTTGAATGACAGCGGGATGATAATCAGGATCGGTGTGATCAGGAAAATGAAAATCATCGAGCACAAGGTTAAAAACAAGTACTTGCCGATTTTCTCTGCCGTGGTGGTATAGCTTGGCATCTCGGCCATGTAATACAGCGGAATACCAAACACGATCAGGAAGACCACTGCGACCGAAATCGCGCCTGTAACAACTAATACCAGCGCCGTCGCAATCAATAAGGCGATGGTGCCGGGACGCGTAATAAATGATTTTTTGTTTTTCATTCTGCCCCCTTAACCGAACTTCAGCTTGTCGACACCGACAAGTTTGTTATAAATCCAATATAGCGTCATTACGACGATCAGAAGAATACTTCCGAGTGCTGCACCTAAGCTCCAGTTCAGTGTTTTGCGGATGTGATCAGCAATCAGATTCGAGATCAGCAAGCCGTCGTTTCCACCCACTAGCGCAGGGGTAATGTAGTAACCAATCGCCAGAATGAATACCAATAGCGTTCCTGCGGCAATGCCTGGAACGGTCTGCGGGAAGTACACTTTACGGAAAGCGTAAGAGGTGGATGCTCCCATCGATTTAGCGGCACGCATGTAATACGGTGGAATGGTTTTCATCACCGAGAACAAGGGCAGAATCATAAATGGCAGGAGAATGTGCACCATTGAAATAATGGTACCGGTTTGGTTGTAGATCATCTGGATTCGACCATCGTCACCAATCACGCCGAGGAACACGAGGAAGTCATTAATTATTCCCTCCGTCTGCAACATGGCAATCCAAGCGGTGGTTCGGACTAATAATGAAGTCCAAAAGGGCAGCAGGACCAGTATCATTAACAGGTTAGACGCGCGCAGTGGCAGCGTGGATAACAAGTAAGAAACTGGGAAAGCAAGTAAGAAGCAGATGATGGTGATGACGGCAGAGAGCCAGAGTGTTTTCATCAGTATCGGTACGTAGATCTGGTAGAGCTCGTCAGCCATGACGATCTCACCTTTATCATCATACTTGCGGTCGAGCGCTGCCAGATAAAAAGCCGCCGTAAAATCTTTGGATACACGTTGTAAAGTGAGCCAGAGCGCGGGGTCATCCCACTTCTTATTCACTTTAATCAAGGCGTCCATATAGGGGCCTTCTTTAATATTTTTGGCTTTGCGGGCAGTCGAGGTAATCAGACTGCGCGAGCCGGGCATTTCGTAGTTAACACGCGTGGCTAGGTTACCCACCGTTTTACCCACTTCGCGGCTGGCTCTGGCAAGTACCAGATCTTTAACGAATAGCTCAACGTATTTATCATCCGGCAGACCTTGTCCATCCCACTCCTGAATGGCTTCAGCAAAGTGCGGAAGCACGTCGGTGCCGGTGGTGTTATTCACCGATCGGTACAGCATTTGTCCGATGGGTAAAACAAAGGTAATAAGGATAAACAAAACCAAGGGTACGGTCAGCAAGAAAGCCTTCCAGCGAAGGGTTCTGGTGGTACGTGCCAGTTTTGTTTTGAGGGGTACGCCATCGGCGCCAAGAATTGGTGAAGTCGGGTCTGACATGAATAGTCTCTGGTTGAAGGAATACCCAATGATCCCTGAAGTTAACAGATTGCGCGGAGCGGGCTGCTCCGCGCAATGACTATCGGTGTTGCAACTTAGCCTTTAGCAAGCCAAGCGTTAAAGCGCTCGTTCAACTGGTCAGCATTGTCTGCCCAGAATTCGAAGTTACTTTGTACTGAGTTCTTCATATTGTCTGGGTTAGTCGGCATCTGTGGAGCCATATCGATAGACTCTTTAGTTGCATAGTTACCAACCAATGGTGAAGAAGACTTACGCGCTGGGCCGTATGAAATCCAAGAAGCCTGTGCCGCTAGTGGCACTGTGCTTGTTGAGAACTTCAGGAAGTCCATTGCCAAATCTTTGTTCTTCGCGCCTTTAGGAATTACCCAAAGATCCAAATCCCAAATCTGACCATCCCATACGATTTCAAATGGCTTGTCTTCACCAGCAACTGCGTTGAAGATACGACCGTTGTAAGCAGTTGTCATAGCAACCTCGCCATCAGCCAAAAGCTGTGGAGGCTGTGCGCCTGCTTCCCACCAAACCACATCACCTTTAATGCTATCTAGCTTAGCGAATGCACGATCAACACCTTCAGGCGTTGCCAGTACATCGTAAACTTCAGCAGCAGGAACGCCATCAGCGATCAGAGCAAACTCAAGGTTTACTTTAGCGCCTTTACGTAGGCCACGCTTGCCTGGGTATTTTTTCAGGTCAAAGAAGTCAGCCATAGTTGTTGGGCCATCTTTTTCGATCTTAGAGCTGTCATAAGCGAAGATAGTCGACCAAACGATGTTGGCAACTGCACACTCATGCAAGGTTCCTTTGATGAAATCATCTTCAGCTTTAGTGCCGTCGTCGCCGTCTGGAAGGGCCGTTGCATCAATCGTTTCCAGTAAGCCTTCGTCACAACCGCGAACGGCGTCTGACAGCTCAACATCGACGATATCCCAGCTAACATTGCCCGCTTCAACCTGAGCTTTAATTTCGGCGATACCGCCGTTGTAGTCTTCGGATTTAATTTCGTTGCCGGTCTTCTCGATCCAAGGCTTGTGATAAGCCTCAACCTGAGACTTGGTGTAGGATCCACCCCAGGATACAACAGTAATATCACCAGCTTGTGCAGATGCTGCAGCGATCAAGCTTGCACTTAAAACAGTGCTGGTCATTATTGCTTTTAATTCCATTCTCTACTCCTAAAGATTTGTTCCTGCTATGTGCAGGATACATAAACACGCGAGCCTGGCCGAAGCCAAATGCTAACGTTGTCTCTTATGCAACCGGATCAAGCGCTTTGCAATCACCGGAAGCCCAACCTACGGTTACCGTTTGACCTGCTTTCAACGGTCTTAACTCACCACGGTTTCTCACCTTGGCGATAAAGTCTTTATTACCTGCAACGTTCATCACAATGCGTAGATGATCGCCCAGATACAAAATTTCACTGATTGTCCCTTGCAGCTGATTATCCATCGGCTCCTCAGGTGCTACCTCAACCCGCTCAGGGCGCAGCGATACTGTGGTACGACTACCGACCCCACCGATGTTCACGGCTTCGGATTTCAGCATCGTGCCATCATCCATTTCCACCACACACAAGTGGCCATCAATCGAGCTCACTTTGCCGGTTAGCTTGTTGTTCTCACCAATGAACTGCGCCACGAATGAATTCTTCGGGCTTTCATAGAGTTCATCGGGTGGAGACAATTGTTGGATAATACCGGCTTCAAACACGGCCACGCGATCTGACATGGTTAGTGCCTCAGTCTGATCGTGCGTCACGTAGACGACCGTCACCCCAAGGTTTTCGTGAATGTGTTTGATCTCGTATTGCATTTGCTCGCGCAGCTGCTTATCGAGTGCGCCAAGCGGCTCATCCATCAGGATTAGTTCGGGCTCAAATACCAAGGCTCTGGCAACGGCCACACGTTGCTGCTGTCCACCGGACAACTGCGCAGGGCGTCGATTACCAAAAGCACCGAGCTCAACCATATCGAGCGCACGCTTAACTTTGGTTTCAATATCTGATTTGTTATTGCCACGAACTTTAAGTGGGAATGCCAGATTTTCGGCAACAGACATATGAGGGAATAAGGCGTAGTTTTGAAAAACCATTCCGATGCCGCGCTTGTTAGGCGGGACCGAGTTGATTGCCTTGTCGTTGAGATAGATTTCGCCGTTAGTGGCGGGTTCGAAACCTGCCAGCATCATCAGGCAAGTCGTTTTTCCTGAGCCCGAGGGGCCCAGCATTGTCAGAAATTCACCAGGAGCGATATCCAGATTAAGATCTTTAACGACTAGATTTTCGCCATCATAACTCTTTTGGACTTTCTCGAAGCGAACTGCCGCACCTTTGATGTTGCTCATCGAAATTCAGATCCTCGGGATAGGTTTTGATGTTTATTAAGTTACACACTTTGTAGGGCTGCTTCAAGTACCTATAATAACAAATACTAATAATTAGTAGCATTAAGTATAAGGAGACTTAATTATTTTTTTCCTGAGGGTGAGTTTTGATTATGGTTTATAATTCGGGCTTCAAACCGCCCTTGGCAAGCTTATGAGTGAAGAACAAAAAACAGATTCTACGACGCACCATCAGCGTGCAGCGGAGAGCATGGAAAACTTCGTTTTGTACGTTTCCAGCCCTTGGCGGGTGATCTGGGTGAACTTTGTGGCCGGTATCTTTCGTGGCTTAGGCGCGGTGATCGGTGCCTCTATTGTGATTGCCTTAATCATCTGGGTGCTCAGCCTGTTTACCAATCTACCGCTGATTGGCTTTTATGCGCAAGAGGTGGAGGACATGGTTTCAAGTTATGTCTACCAAACCAACTACAATGACGAGTTTGAGCGCATTGGTAACACGCTGGAGCGCATTGAAGCAGATTTGAAAGCGGCCCAAGGCTCTGCTCAAAAAACACCCCAATAATCCGATCAGCTTTCCGGTAGCACGCTCAATAACTAAGATGACAGTCTTTAGCCAAAGTGGCGCGTTTGCTTGAGCACTTTAATTACGCTTCACATAGTGCAATGGCACCGCCGTCGTATCGACAATCTTGCGTAAGATAAACGATGAATGCACCCCGCTGACGCCTTCGATGCGGGTAATCTTTCCCAGCAAAATCTCGTAATAGCTATCAAGATCGGCCACGGCAACTTTCAGCTGATAATCGGCATTGTTACCCGTAATCATGTAACACTCCATGACCTCCGGAATATTCCGAATCTCCCGCTCAAACACCTCAAAGCGCTCAGGAATGTGCTTATCCATACTGATATACAGTAGGGCGATAATACTGAGATTGACCTTGCGCTCATCAACCCGCACTACGCGACCTGAAATCACGCCCGACTCTTCCAGCTGTTTGACCCGCCGGGAGCAAGGTGCAGCGGTTAGCCCCACGCGCTCGGCCAAGTCCTGATTGGATAACGAGCCGTCTTGCTGTAGCTCGTGCAATATTTTTAAATCAAAACGATCGAGGTTGATGTTTGATTGCATGGTTTGTTCCAGTTGCGCAATTATTTTTCAAGTATAGCGACTATTGTAGTGATTGCTTGCGCGTAAACTGAAAAAAGTCAGAAATACGCTGATTCATTGCTGACACACAGGCCTATACTATGTTCCTCGACATAATCTCATTCATAAGGAAGTATCGCTGTGTTTGATCACAATAAGTATATCCCGTTCACTCCGATCAAATTGACTGACCGTCAATGGCCGGACCAGCAAATCACGCAAGCGCCGGACTGGTGCAGCGTTGACCTGCGTGACGGTAATCAGGCGCTGATCAACCCGATGAATGTAGAGAAGAAGACCCGCATGTTCCTGCAGCTGGTCAAAATGGGCTTTAAGGAAATTGAAGTCGGTTTCCCATCCGCCTCGCAGCCTGACTTTGACTTCGTGCGCAAATTGATTGAAGAAAATATGATTCCTGATGATGTCATCATTCAGGTACTGACTCAGGCGCGTGAGTCCTTAATCAAGCGCACCTATGAATCGTTGGAAGGCGCGAAGCAAGCGATTGTGCATGTTTATAACTCCACTTCCACCGTACAGCGCGAGCAAGTGTTTGGATTGGATCGCGAGGGTATTAAAGCGATTGCCGTAGCCGGTGCGCGCTATGTTCGCGATTATGCAGAAATGTATCCGCAGACTGAGTGGGCATTCCAGTATTCACCAGAGAGCTTTACCGGCACTGAAATGGACTACGCGGTTGAAGTGTGCGATGCGGTGATTGCTGAATGGCGTCCTGAAGATGGGCGTGGCGTGGTGATCAACTTGCCTGCGACGGTTGAAATGTCGACGCCGAATATTTTCGCCGATCAAATCGAATATTTCTGTCGCCAGTTAAAGCAACGCGATCAGGTGCGTATTTCATTACATACACATAACGACCGTGGTTGTGGTGTGGCAGCGGCAGAGCTGGGCGTGATGGCTGGCGCAGATCGTATCGAAGGCACTTTGCTGGGTAATGGCGAGCGAACCGGTAATATGGATATCGTGACCATGGGTATGAACCTGTACTCACAGGGGATTGATCCTAAGTTGGACTTCTCTAATGTGCAGGAAATTATTGATGTGGTGGAGCACTGCACCGAGTTGACCGTGCACCCGCGTCACCCTTGGGCCGGCGAGTTGGTGTATACCGCGTTTTCCGGAAGCCATCAGGATGCGATTCGCAAATCGATTAAGTACCACGAAGAACACGGACAAGAAAAATGGAATGTCGCCTACTTGCCGATTGACCCAGCTGACCTTGGCCGTGAATACGAAGCCGTGATTCGGATTAATAGCCAAAGCGGTAAAGGTGGCGTGGCCTTGGTATTGGAGCGTGACTACGGCATCGAATTGCCAAAGTGGATGCACGTTGAGCTGAGCCGCGTAGTGCAGCAAGCCGTGGAAGCCAGTGGTGAAGAGATTTCCCCACCGAAGATTAAAGCCTTGTATGAAGAACACTTCGTGCAATCGCCAGCCGAATGGCGTTTAGATCGCTATGAGCTTCAAACAGAAGCCGGTCAGATTCGCGCGCAGTTTACGCTGGGCAATGCAGGACCTGTGATTAAAGGGCAGGGCGGCGGCGCAGTTGAAGCTTTATGTGATGCGTTGGGGCAAGTCTATGGTTTGGATATTCAAGTGACGAATTTTGATGAGCACTCCTTATCTCGCGGCACGAAATCTTTAGCGCAAGCCTGTATTGGGCTGAGTGTGAATGGCCAGTCGTATACCGCTGTTTCGGTGAATGAAGATATTTCAACGGCGGCATTGCAAGCGGTGTTAACGGCCTTTGCGGCCAGTGGGCCTGCTGCACCATCGGCTTAACGCGCATAAGCGTTTGAGATAAAAGAATCGCCGGATCATTGAGTTGATCCGGCGATTTTGGTTGTTAGTTTAAGCTTTTTACTACAACAAACGCGCCGCGAAGATCGCCTTCTTTATAACCGACGGCTTTATCCTCAGGATATAGCTCAGCAATTTTAGCCGTGACTTCAGGCTTTAAATTAGCGCCATGACAGCTTAAGCACAGGCTGCCGGTTGGAATGGCTTTCATAAAACGAAACTCCGACTTGCCGTCGTGCTCAACGATTTGCGTGAAGGCCAGTGTGTCGGGGCTTTCGCCAGCCGCTTTGCGCGTATCGAAGTCTTGTAATACCGCGCTCTGCCAGTCATTGGCTTTACCCATCACTGGATTACGATTTTTCAAACTGACGCGTGAGACTTGCAGGCCTTTTTCAGCAGAGACGGTATTGGCAATTTCGGGTGCCTTTTCATTACAGACCGGAATGGCATTGAGTGGGCCGCCGGCTTTCATCGCTAACTGTAGCTCTTTCTTTAGATTGCCACCCAGTGCTTGAACTGCGAGCTTAGCATCGGCAACCAATGCCGCTTTGTCATACTCGGCGGCCGTTGGTGCTTTGACTTCAGCCACGGGCTCAGCTGCTGGCGCGGGTTGCGCAGCAGGCGCTTTATCCGCTTTGGGTGCGGCAGCTTGTTTCTCATCTGTACCGCAGGCCGCCAAGAGTGTTGTTAAACTTACAAGCAATAGCCACTGTTTCATTATTAATCCCTTAAAGTGTGAAATTTAAGGGATCATCCTAGAATGACGGCAAGTGCGAATCATTGTGTTTTATCAATTATCGCCAGATAAATTTACAGACGATTTTTCGGCGGCAACAGCACATTCGCAAACATCAAGCCAGCAATCAGCGCCATAAAGGTCAGGAATATCTGCGCGCCATTCGAGGCATTGGATAAAATCTCCTGCCCTGAGATCACACTATTCAAACCCATAAACGCCTTACTGCCCGGCACCAGCAAGACGATGCCCGGCAGCAGTACGATATGCGAGGGCGTGTTTTTAATGCGCGCATAGGCATTGGCGTAGAGGCCAACAATCATCGCACCCACCAAGCCACCGAGCTCGGCACCAAAATAATGGCTGCCAATCTCCGCGCCGAGGTAGGCGATAATGCCTGACATCATCCCCCAGAGCGCATCACTGGCGCGGATTTTAAAGATAACCAATAGGCTAATGGACAAGCTAAGCGCGGCGAGATAATGCACCCAAGGGGCCATGGATGGCTCGGCAGTGTGCGGCTCGATATCCCAGAATAAGGTGCTCAGCGCCAGACCGAAAGCCGCACCGAAGTACAACTTAAACAAGGTCATGGTGGAATCCATAATACGCGCCGTACCCGATACCAAGTCGCGTGCCGCCAGCTCCCGCAAGCCCAGCGTGAGCGAGAGACCGGGGATAAAGGTAATAATACCGGCCAAAATCACAATGCCGATATTGATCTGAAAACCCACCGCCACGGCCGCACTGGCCAGAAAGCCAATTAACAAGGCGGAGAGGGGTTCAATCATCTCCTCCATGCGCTCGCTACGACCGGAGTACAGCACCAGAAAGAAGATAATCCACCCCGCAAATAGGGATGCGACCACATCCAACATACCGGTACCACATAACGCGGCAAAGGCAGCGGAGGCGATACCCCACGCTAAAAAGTCTTGCGCGGTGGAGTACAGATTGGGCGAGTTGCGGATTTGTGAGAGCTGCTCAATGCCTTCATCCAAACTCACCTGTGCGGCGATGACTTGCTCGGCCAGATCGTGAGAGAGCGCCAGCCGGTTGAGATCGATCCCGCCAGGGCGCACGCGGGCAATGTGCGTAATCTCATCTTCCGAGCCATCTTCCCAAAACACAAAGTTCATGGTGGTTGGGGTGATGAGAAAGGCACCGTTGAGACCCATTAGGTAGGTGGTCTCGGTCAGTAGCTGCTCCAACCGGTAGGAGTGCGTTCCGTATTCGTGCATGGTTTTGCCGAGTCGGATAATAAACCGGCGGGTACGCTTGACGTCGTCCGGGTTGGTAATAATGACGCGTTGGTGGTTCATACTATTGGTTTTAGTGTCGCTTGAGTAAAGCAGGCATGGTACGCAAAATGGGGTGAGGGTTGTTGGTTTTTCTGGGGGTAGACGTGAAATCTTATTGGATGTTTTTGTTGTCAGGAGTGTTAGTTGAGCGGACAATCTAGGTGCTATATTTTGTATTAATGGTCGCCAGTTGAGCAAGTTTGGTAAGTTTCCGTATAGTTCTGGTATTTACAGAATTAGAGGGTTAATTATCAATAATATCAAAGATATGGGTGGGTGAAATATGGCAATGTTATTTAACTTGTGCGGAAGTCAGGTTTTTGGATTCCATACAGCATACTTTTATGCTTCATAGGAAATGGAATGCTCAAGCTTAAATTAAAATTTTAGGAGAAGTAATTGCACTCCACAGAGCAATAAATAGTTCAAGCCAAGTTTTCAGAACTTGAACCTTTTGACTCAGTTATATCGTTTAGTGAGCCTTTATCAAGCGTTGCAAAGATAAATCTAGATTCGATAATTTTGCAGTTTGCTGATCAAGGTAAATACATCGACACAAAACTCTGGTCGGAAACGCGTAATTTAAAAACAGATAGATAAGGCTATGAATATATCAAGCAACGCATAGGAGCAACTTCTGTTTGGTTCTCCTATAGTGGAATGTAGCATCTCATAGGGGTCACGAGACTTCGTTAAGACAAGAAAATATAGGATAGATAAAAAATGGAACCTGTCTCAATGGCAATTGGTGGAGTAACTTACTACGTTGCAATAAAACTTTTAGACCAATTTATATCTCAGGAAGGGTATGGGTGGTTTCGTAAGATGTTTTTTCCCAAGCAAAGATATGTAGACAGGCTCTATCAACTGATTGAGGAAACGGCTACAGAGTTTGAAGTCGAATATCCAATTGAGTCGGATAAGGCCCCATTTTATCACTCTCAGCCATTATTTGATGTATTGAACGAATATATTTTGTTTAAAGAGTTGCCTGATAAAACTGAGTTATTGAATAAGTTTAGTGATTATCCAAGTATACTTCCTCCAACTCAAAAGCAACTTGAGTGTTTCTATGCGACTCTCACACTTAAAATAAACAAGTGCAAAACGTTAAAAAGACTCCATATCGAAGAAGCTTATAAAGAAAAAATATTCGATATCAGTGACGAACTTATTCAAGTGAAACTTTTGTTGCGATCTATAGATGAGAAGCTAACGTTTCACTTGAGTGATAATTGGTTAAATGAGAAAAGTAGACAAGCAATAGCTGATTTGGGTGGACGATATACACCTGAGTTGCACGTAGAACTTGATATTGCAAAGGTATTTGAGGGGCTTGGAAGAACTCAAGTGTTCTCTGATATATTTTATTCGCATATCGACAGTTTTCTTATAAAAGGAAACAAAATTCGTCAATGTGATGAAATTTATACACCATTGTCTGTAATATTTCAGTCCTTAAAAGATGTTGCAAATCTATATCAAGAAGTCGACATTTATAAATTAAGTTATGTTCCAATAAATAAGTTTATTGATAATATTTCTAGATGCCAAGAAGCTATTAATGAATCGGAATCAGTATTGTGGGATTTACGGGAGGAGGCCAAAAAAGAAGGTGAAACTAATCACTACAGCGATAAGTATTCATCCACTTTGAGAGAGCTTCGGGATCTTGATTATACGTGCAATAATTTACTTGAATTTATTAACTCAATAACAGTCAAGTTAGCTAACAATCCCTTCTTGCTTCTCGAAGGAAAAGCTGGAATAGGTAAGTCTCATTTACTTGCTGACGTGATTAAAACACGAATTGTCTCGGGTTATCCTTCTCTATTTATACTAGGGCAACAACTTACTTCAGATGAATCACCTTGGTCACAAATATTTAAGAGGTTACAGCTTAAAGTTACTTCTCGTGAGTTCCTAAAAAAATTGAATTTATTGGGTCAAAAAACAGGAAAAAGAGTCTTAATTTTTATTGATGCTATTAATGAAGGAAGTGGCAACAAGTTCTGGAATGATAACATCAATAGTTTTGTGGATGAAATCAAGGAATTTGAATGGCTAGGTCTAGTCCTGTCAGTCAGAACAACATATAAAAGTGTAACAATTTCGGAAGAGAACTTGGAGCGCAATAATTTTAAAATTCATGAGCATATTGGATTTCAAAATGTCGAGTTGGAAGCAGTCAGTTTATTTTATGACTATTACAAGATAGAGAGACCTTCGTCACCAAACCTTAATCCAAAGTTTAAAAATCCTCTGTTTCTTAAGCTGTTATGTGAGGGGATTAAGAAAAATGGCTTAACTAGGGTGCCTATTGGGTTTAATGGTATTTCAAATATTCTGAATTTTTTGGTGGAAGGAGTAAATAAGTCATTAGCATCACCAAAAAAATACGATTTTGACCCCAGCTTCCCCCTTGTAAGAGACGCCCTCAACGAAATAGTAAAAGTTAAATTGAGTATCGGTCGTAGTAATATTTCACTTAAAGATGCACATTCGGCGGTTCAATCTGTTGTTAATGATTATTTTAATGATAAAACTTTTCTTAGCGCCTTAATTGATGAAGGATTACTGACTAAAGGCTTAGTGAGAAATGATGATAACTCTACCGAGGAAGTGGTGTATGTGGCTTTTGAAAGATTTGATGATCATTTAACAGTTAAGTTCTTATTAGACGATGTTGAAAATATCGAAAATGAATTTAAAACTGATGGTCGCCTGAAAAGTTATTTTAAAGATGAATATGACTTTTACAGAAACTCGGGGATAGTAGAGGCACTATCCATTCAATTACCAGAAAAATTTGGGAAAGAGCTTTATGAATTATTGCCTGAGTTTAGTGATAATCATAATTTACTAGAAGCATTTATTGAAAGTTTGGTTTGGCGAGATATCAATGCCATTGTTTTCGAAAAAATAAAACCTTTTATCAACAAGCAAGTGTGTGGGGATAGTAATAGCTTTGATCTTTTTCTAGAAGCAATAATCTCTATTTCAGGGTTAGTTGACCACCCCTTCAATGCTAATTTCTTGCATCGTTGGTTAATACAACACACCTTAGCCGATCGAGATGCACTTTGGACTACACAACTCGAATATAAATATAGTGAAGACTCAGCATTTAGGCACCTAGTAGATTGGGCGTGGGCTAGAACAGACAAAGGCTACATATCAGACGAGTCAATTGAATTGGTGGCAACTAGTTTATGTTGGCTTTTAACTTCGAGTAACAGAGAACTTCGCGATTGTTCTACAAAGGCTTTGGTGAGTTTACTCGAAAATAGAATCTCTGTTGTGATAAGAATAATTGAGAAGTTTGATGGGGTGAACGACCCTTATGTTTGGGAAAGAATATTTGCAGTCGCATTAGGCTGTTCATTACGAACTATAAATGTGCAGGAATTAAAATATTTAGCCGAAACTGTTTACCAAAGGGTATTTGGTAATGAATATGTGTATCCAAATATCCTACTTAGAGATTATGCGAGAGAGATCATCGAATTTGCTATGCACTCTGGGCTGGTGCTTGACTGTGTTGAACCTGCTAAGACTAAGCCTCCATACAGCAGTAATTGGCCTGACAGGGTTCCTTCAAAAGAAGAATTAGAATCTCTCTATGACAGAGACTCTTATGGGGCACTCTGGAACTCTATTATGGGAGGTGGTGATTTCTCTCGATATACAATAGGAACAAATCATAATCACTCTGATTGGTCAGGTTGCAAGTTTGGTGAAATCCCTGTCGACCGTAAACAAGTTTTTGAAACTTTTCAAAGTAAATTAACTGATATCCAGAAAGAGCTATATGACGCTACTGACCCTATCATTTATGATGATAAAGCCAAAGAAATTACATTTGTTGATGCTACAATTAGACTTGGTAGCG
Source organism: Leucothrix mucor DSM 2157 (assembly GCF_000419525.1). Taxonomy (NCBI): domain Bacteria; kingdom Pseudomonadati; phylum Pseudomonadota; class Gammaproteobacteria; order Thiotrichales; family Thiotrichaceae; genus Leucothrix; species Leucothrix mucor. The sequence continues at coordinate 3,235,940 of NZ_ATTE01000001.1, read as the reverse complement.
CAATAGGCAGAAAAGATCAGAATGAAATAAATACGAACAAAGAATTGTTTAAGAAGTCCTTGCCGGACGATCTATTGATTAAATTTGAAAATGATATAGAGCCGTACCTTGATCACAATAATAACTTGCTGGAAACGGATAAACACTTTGATCTTAGAATAGCTGAGCGCTTTATATTTACGCGAGTTGTGGATTTAGGTTGGGATCCAGACAAACATGGTGATTTTGACCGAAAAATAGGAAGTGGCCGTGGGCGCAGAGAGTCATTTCAAGAACGTATTGGAAAAAAATATCAATGGATTGCTTACTATGAATACATGGCAAAACTAGCCGATAATTTCATTCGTTTTGAAGGCTATGGGGATAAACGAAAGGAAAGCCCATAGCAAGGACCATGGGAGCCTTACGTAAGAGATATAGATCCTACGATCTTATTGAAAGAAACAGGAAGCAAGGTGGTAAGCAATCAAGACATGTGGTGGCTTAATGATGAAGTATTTGATTGGGATTGCTCTTATGAAGAATGGGTTAAAAGCCCTGCTACAATAACTAATCCATATGGTTTGATTGAAGTTAAAGACAACAACGGTGATGAATGGTTGATATTAGAAAGTTATCCATCTTGGAAAGAGCCAAAAATTATTGGCAATGATGACTGGGGGCACCCAAGAAAAGAGGTTTGGAGCCATATCAGAAGTTATATCGTCAAAGTAGAAGAATTTGAAAATTTAGAGACTGGGCATCAACCCAACATTTCATGGGCAGATGGATGCCTGAAGGTAGTGATGTAACCCTTCACGGGGTTGCATTTAGGCCACAATTCGTTATGATTAAACAATGAACAAACTAACTGAGGCGCTTTTCAATCACCAACTGCCCGCGGATCTGGCGGCGTCGCAGCGTCTCAATCGTCAGTTATTGGATTTAGTGACCCAACTGGAACAGCGTGTCGCTGAGCTGGAAGACATCGCAGGCAGCGGGAGTTCTTCCAGAAACTCCTCCAGACCACCGTCCCAGGATTCACCGGAACAACGGGCTAAGCGCGAGAAGAAGCCTAAGAGTCCTCGCAAGCAAGGAGCCCAGCCGGGTCATCAGGGTCATCAACGCGTTCGGGTAGAGCTGTCTGCGACGGATGAGCAAGTTCATTACTACCCAGGCACTCAATGCACCTGTGGTGCGGTGTGTGATGTCGCTCAGGAGCCTTATCAGCGACATCAGGTCTTTGACCTGCCTGAGGTTCGCAGTCAAGTCACTGAACATTGTCTTTATGAGGCAATCTGTCCGGGTTGCCGCAAGCGTCAGGTGGCTCGCTTGCCAGACACGGTTCCCTGTGGGCAAATGGGGCCGGGACTGGTCAGCTGGATTACGCTGATGAATGGCGCTTATGCCTTATCGGTGTCAAACATTCAACGCTTACTGAAAGATCACTGGCAACTCGCCTTCAGTACCGGTGCCGTGAGCCAGGCCACCCGCTCGGTCACGGGATGGTTGCTGCCGCTGTATCAGCAAGTGGGTCAGGCGGTACGGAATTTACCCGTTGCTCATGCGGATGAAACCAGTCATTACCGCAATAATGAGCAGCGTTGGCTTTGGGTGCTGTGTTCCTCGCAAGTCGTCTACTTTCTAACGCATCATTCTCTGGGTAAAGGTGCCGCGAAGGGTTTACTGGATAATTTTGAGGGTATACTGGTCACTGACCAACATGGCGGCTACAACGATTATCCGGTCGAAAAGCGCCAGCTTTGCTGGGCGCATATTATCCGTAAGTTTCGGAAAATATCAGAACGTGTGGGACGGGCCGGGGTGCTGGGGAAACAACTCTGGCGATTATCCCGCTTGATTGTACACTGTCGTAATCGTTGGCGATCGGGCGGCTATTCTGATGCTGGCTACCACACACGAATGCGACGATTCAAACAGGCGATCCATACGCTACTGTGCCTGGGGTGTGAGACCGCGCCCGCTGACCCGTTAAAAAAAGCCAGCAAAACAGCCAATCAGTGCAAACGACTGCTGGCGGATGAATCGATGCTCTGGACGTTTTTGCAGGATCGCGCGATTCCCATGACCAACAATGAAGCAGAACGTGCGATACGTCCTTATGTGATCTGGCGTAAAACCAGTTTCTTCAGTCAGTCTGCCAGAGGAGATCAGTTCCGTCCGGTGATTCTGACTCTGACTGAAACCTGTAAGCGGTTGGGCTTAGGCGTTTATGGACTATTGAGAAAAGTCTGTGAACAAGGCCTGTGTGGTGAGGCTATTACCGTACGGCTACCCTTAGGTCAGCACGCTATATCAGCGTAAGCCCCCCGTGAAGGGTTACGTAGTGATAGGTACCAGTTATTTAATAGAGAGTTTTATTGGTCCGAAGCATTTCAGTTTTTTAAATCAGATTATTATGGTGGCGCAGATTGGACCTCGGTATCAGATCAAGAGTCGAGATCTAAGATAGCTGACGTTAGTATTACTTCTGTTAATTATTTTTGGGAAGAAGAGTTCGATAAATCAAAAATAGAAACTTTGAGCTTTTTGAAACCAAGCAATTTAGTCTTCGAAAAAATGGACTTAGCGAATGGGGAAATAGAAGGTAGTTTCAAGGATCAAAACGGTACCATCGTTTGCTTTGCAGCTGAAGCTATACATGCTTCAAAAGCACATTTACTTGTTAAAAAAGAACCATTTTTAAAAATGTTAAGTGAGAATGGCTTTGAAATAGTTTGGACATTGTTGGGTGAGAAAGGTGTTATTGGTGGCTCACTTACCTCAAATCATCATTATGGCCGACAGGAGTTTAGTGGAGCGTTTTATTTTGATAACAACCAGCTGAAAGGAGGGTGTTCAAAATTTTGTGTCAGCGGATCATCATAGCTCTAACTCTAAATGATCATCCAATCGTCCCTCGAAGTTAATCGCCAATTGCGAGAGCGTGAGGCTCTAGTTTTGTACTAGGTGACTCCAATGTTCGGATACCTTTAGTATTCCAGGGTAGAGCAATTTGAGCAAACTGTCACGCAAGGCTTTGAGTGCGGCATTCATGTCGAAATTGATGTTGTCTTTCATATCTCATCCTTTTTAGGCTGTTAGTTTAGAGAGGTAACACAGAATTCTGAACACTACCGTTTTATGTGAGTAAACCGTTAACTGCCAAAGGATATTAAATGCCAAATTCAAGAAAAGAAGCATTTGAATTAATTGATGAGCTTGGAGCTCCAGAGCATTTAAAGACTCATGTAACCCTCGTAGGGGAAGCGGCAGATCTTTTAATCGAAGCAATTGGTAGACTTGGCATCGAATTGGACTTTGAGTTTGTTCGAGCTGGTGTAGTGATTCATGATATTGGGAAAACTGTTCATATCAATGAACTGACAGGGCCGGGTTCGGAGCACGAACCAGAAGGGGAAAAGATCGTTGAGATTTGTTTACTGAACTCGATTACAAATTCGAAGAAATTGCTTCGGGTGGGCACGAGAGGTTACAGCGAAGTGTAGGCCGTTAACAAAGCGACTCCGGTTATAGAGGTCTAATCAAAAGTAAGGAGGCTTTTATGAGCAATAAATATCAAGGTTCATGCCTTTGTGGCAGTGTGAAATATGAGCTTTCAGGCGATTTCCAGTCTTTCTTTTTGTGTCACTGTACCCGTTGCCAAAAGGATACTGGCTCAGCGCATGCAGCTAACCTGTTTGCTAAAGCCAGCGCGCTGACTTGGTTGCAAGGTGAACGTGATGTTAAAACTTACCAGCAACCAAACTCCATGCATGTAAAAAGCTTTTGTCAGCAATGCGGGTCAGCACTTCCCACGGTTACTGAAAGTATTGACAGTGTGGTGGTTCCCGCAGGAAGTCTGGATAGCTCAATTTCAATTAGGCCTACCGCTAAAATCTTTGTTGGTAGTTGTGCAAACTGGTCTAAAAATTTAGATGATGTGCCTAGCTATGAAGCGCTACCGGGACACACTAAGCGCTGATTGACATCCAAATTTCACGAGCATATGATGCGTATACGTTTCGTATATGGTTTATATAATGGGAATAGTGAAAATATCAGACGACTTGCATGAAGAAATCAGGAAGTCGAGTAATGTAATGTCCAGATCTATAAACTCGCAAGCCGAGTTTTGGATGAAGATCGGGATGCTGGCTGAGCTCAATCCGACACTGACTTACCATGAGATAATCAAAAAACAGCTAATAAAAGAAAAGCTCACGATTGCGGAGCTCGTGCATGAATGAAGCAATGATAAAAACGGATGCAGAAATTGATTTCATGCGGAAGTCAGGCAAGCTTTTAGCTCAAGTGTTTAAAATGCTTGATGATTTTATCTGTGAGGGTATGACGACCTTAGAGATTGATACTCAGGTTGAGCGCTATATTGTGGATGTTTTAAATGCTCGTCCAGCGAGTAAGGGGCAGTATGGCTATCAATATTCGCTGAACTCATCCGTCAATGACGTAGTGTGTCATGGTGTGCCAAATAATACCCATCAATTGAAAAGCAAAGACATTCTAAATGTTGATATCACCTTAGAGAAAAATGGTTACATCAGCGACTCAAGTAAAATGTATACCTTTGCGACAACTAGCCCAGAAGCCAAGCGCTTAGTTAAAACGACTTACGAGGCTATGTGGAAAGGCATTCAGGCAGTAAAGCCAAAAGCAACACTGGGTGATGTTGGCCATGCAATCCAAAAACATGCTGAGTCCTCTGGCTATAGTGTCGTTCGGGAGTATTGTGGTCATGGCATTGGTAAAGAAATGCATGAAGACCCGCAGGTACTTCATTATGGGAAAGCCAACACAGGGTTGGTGCTTGAAGCGGGAATGACATTCACTATCGAGCCAATGATTAATCAAGGCTCGCAGAAAGTAAAAACGAAGAAAGATGGGTGGACTGTCGTGACCAGAGATAAGAAGCTTTCTGCTCAATGGGAGCATACCATTTTAGTGACAGAGACTGGCTTTGAAGTGTTAACGCTTCGGGATGATGAAAAAGCGGTCTTCTGAGTTCGATCACAGGCATGAATTTTTAACCAATCGGTCAGAATTTATCTACGCTTAAGCCCATTAGGAGAATACGAAGATGTACAAACTTTTCTACGCAGCCAAGAGCGCGTCTATGTGCATCCGCGTGATGCTGGAGGAGATTGGCGCGCCTTACGAATTAATTTCAACGTCGGTCGATAGGATCACCCCTTGTCCACCGGAGCAGCTGGCCATCAATCCCAATGGCTGGGCACCGGTTCTGGTTTGGGATGATGGGGCCATGTACGAGTGTGCCGCGATCACTATGTTCCTGTGCGATCGTCATGCAGAAGCGGGTTTGGCTCCCGCGATTGATGCGCCGACGCGGGCGCTTTATCTCCAGACTCTGGTCTACTTTTCCAGCTCCATTCAGAACGCCTTTCAGCTCACTTACTACCCTGATCGCTTTGCTGACACTCCTGAGGGTGAGCCTGGAGCGCAGCGTCGTGGAAACCGGCGTCTTCAGGAAACCTTGCAAGTGATTGATGATCAGATTGCGGGTAATAAATGGGTGCTTGGCGACCAGTTCAGTGCTGTGGATATTTATCTTTTCATGCTGACTACTTGGCTACGACCGGCTCGGGGTCATCCGTCCCTCGATGATTTTCCCAATATCAAGCGCATTGCTAATGAAGTCGTTCAAAGGCCAAGCGTTCAGCTCGTTTATAAAGAATGGATCGAAAATCCGAACTACTAATCCCCATCTAGTAAGTACGCGACGCATCTGAGCAACAGCCCCTAATGACGATTTTTTCTATGTACACCAACGGCTGAGGCAGGTGTGTTGAGAGCGATCAGGTAAGAGGCATACTTACCAAGCTTGATCATTTTGTTGACGTCAACAAAATGATCTGTGATGGAGTGACCAGATACCTCAAGCATTGAGGTTAGTTCTATTGGAGAAATTAGAGAATTCATGTAAATTCCTTACTTCTAAACTTAAATTAATAAGTAAGGAATGTCCGCCATGCTAGCCACCCTAACCTCCAAAGGCCAGGTCACCATCCCCAAACAAGCCCGCGACGCCTTAAACCTAGATGCTGGTGACCGCGTAGAATTCATCATCGACGACGATGGCCGCTTGTTCATCCTACCGGTAACACGCTCAGTAAAAACCCTAAAAGGCATGCTGCCAAAACCAACTTTCCCCGTCAGTCTGGAAGCAATGGACGAAGCCATCGCACAAGCGGTCAGTTCATGATAGGACTAGATACTAATGTTTTAGTGCGCTACCTAACGCAGGATGACCCGGTGCAATCTGCACAGGTGAATACAGTTATCGAGCAACTAGCAGCAGCTCCAGTCGCAATTTAGAAAATAAACAGCCTGGTCAAGTTGACTGCCATGAATAAAATGACACCCGCAGTACGTATTTTACTCGTCGTTAATGTTGCACTGTTTTTACTGGACCGTGTGATACCGTACAAGCTGACCGAAATACTTGGTCTGTATTTACCGGTCAACGAAAAATTCGCGGTTTGGCAATATCTCACCGGCATGTTTATGCACCATGGCGTGATGCATCTCATCATTAATATGGCGGGGCTATTTTTCTTTGGCTGCATTGTAGAGCGTGCGCTTGGCAGCAAACGATTTGTGACGCTTTATTTTTTGGCGGGTATTGGTTCAGGGCTAATCTACACCTTGGTACAAAGTTACGAGTACTCCGCAGGCGTTGCATTAGTCAGTGCGATTGAAGCCCTTGGAAGCAGTTCACAAGCCCTCTCAGGGAATGAAATTTATCAAAAAACGGTTTATACGCTATCTCGGATGTACCGCACAGAAGTCGTTGGTGCTTCAGGTGCTTTATATGGGGTCATCGTTGCAATTGCTATGCGTTATCCAAATGCAAAAGTGCCGTTTAAATTCATCCCATTCCCAATAGTGGCGAAGTACTTTGTTCTCGGGTTAATCAGTATCGACTTAGTACTTCAACTAAGCGGTTTTTCGCCGTTTGGCCGCTTTATGGTCGCGCACTCCGCTCATTTAGGTGGTGCGTTTACCGGGTTCTTAGTGATGCTTTACTGGCGCTACCGGCTTCCAAAGCATCTTGAACAAAGCTGATTTGACGAAGAAATTTCCTAGTAGCTCCAAGTTAAAGTAAAGGAATGTGCAATGTTCGTAGCTAAATGTCACTGTGGTAAGGTTTCTCTGGAAGCAAAGCTAGTTCCAGAAACAGTCACAAGCTGTAATTGCTCTATCTGCTATCGTATAGGAGCGATTTGGGCTTACTATTTTAAAGAGCAAGTAAAAGTAGTGGGTGCCGAAATGACAAACACGTATTTATGGGGCGATAAAACACGTACCTATCACTCTTGCAGTGTGTGTCATTGCGTTACGCATTATACCCAAATACGGGACGATGGTATCAGAGTAGCGATAAATTCAAGAATGGTAGCTCCCGAACAAACCCATGGCATTAAAGTCAGAGAGTTTGATGGTGCAGGCACTTTTGAATACATTAAAAAGTCCGATACATAGCGGATAAAAATGCCCGCACTCCAGAGGATGCAATTAACGACCTGAAGTAGGGCCGATGGCTAGTGATGAGTAATACGGACTCGGGCTTAACTTGGTCTCCCATCCAGCAAGTACGCCACGCAGCCGGTCCAGCCGGTTTGATGCGTCGCGCCAACACCGCGCCCATTATCACCATGAAAATACTCATAAAACAGGATTAAATCCTCAAAGTGCTCGTCGCTGTAGGTGTCTTTGTGAAGCGCATGAATCGGGCGGTTGCCAGCGGCGTCTTTCCTAAACATCGCTACTAAACGCTGGTTGATATCATCGCTCACTTCCTTGAGGTTGATGTTCCTTTCTACATTGATGGCGCAGTCGATGGTGAACTCATCGCCATAGTATTTGTGGTATTCCATCAGCGATTGCACAAACAGAAAGTTCATGGGAATCCAGATCGGCCCGCGCCAGTTGGAATTGCCACCAAATAGGTTGGTGGTGGATTCTGCGGGGTCGTATTGAACAGAGAAATGCTGGCCTTCTATGTGTATGTTGTAAGGCTCGCTGTGCCGTTTCGACAAGGAGCGAATGCCATAGTCGCTGAGGAATTCATTCTCATCCAGCAAGGCGCTGAGCAGTTTCTTTAGTCGCTGCTTTGGTACCAGTGACAGCAGCAGGTCGCCATCGTCTTTTAACTCTTCAAGCACGCGGTATTTATTGTGCTTTCTGCGGTAATTAAAGAACCATTTCAACTTGGCGTAGAAGCTTTTTACCTTGTCTAACTTCTCGCGCTCCAGTACTAACACTGAGTTCAGCGTCATCAAGCCCACTAAGGATCTCACCTTAATCGGAATGTATTGATCTTTGGGTAAGGCCAGAATGTCATAGAAAAAGCCTTCGCTTTCATCCCAGTTACCAACCCAGTCATGGCCCATTTTGTTGAGTGACTCTGATATATACACGAAGTGCTCGAAGTACTTGGTACACATGTCTTCATAGGCATTGTCTTCGGTGGAAATCTCTAACGCGATCTGCAACATATTGAGTGAGAACATGGCCATCCACGCCGTGCCATCGGCTTGCTCTAAGTGGCCGCCACCCGGAATTTCTTTGCTGCGGTCAAACACACCAATATTATCTAAGCCTAAAAAGCCGCCTTCGAACACGTTGTTATTGCTACGGTCTTTTTGGTTGACCCACCACGTAAAGTTAAGCGATAGCTTGTTAAACACGCGCTTTAAAAAGGTGATGTCGCCTTTGCCGGTTTTCTTTTTATCGATCTCATAAACTTTGTAAGCCGCCCAGGCATGCACTGGTGGGTTCACATCGGAGAAGTGCCACTCATACGCGGGAATCTGCCCACTCGGTGCCATATACCATTCGTGTAACACCATGATCAGCTGCTTCTTGGCAAACTCAGGGTCGATCATCGCCAGCGGTAGGGTATGAAATGCCAGATCCCACACCGCATACCAAGGGTATTCCCACTTGTCTGGCATCGAGATGATGTCTTCGTTATTGAGTGTCATCCAGTCTTTATTGCGCCCCTTTTTACGGGCTTTGGGTGGGGGCGTTTGTCCGGGGTCGCCTTTTATCCACGTCTCCATATCGATATTGTAATACTGCTTAGACCACAGCATTCCGGCAAAGGCTTGGCGTTGAATATTGGCGGCGTCTTTACCTTGTTGTTTCTGACAAAATGGTGCGTAGAAGGCATCAGCTTCTTGCTGTCTTAGCGCAAAGACAGCATCAAATTCATTAGTGAGTGGCGTTTCAGTGTAGTGCTGTTTAGAGAAGCGTAAGCGGATTTCGATATGGCCTTGGCTGTCGATGCTCTGCTGAAACATAGGGGCAAATTTCGAGCCCTCTGAAACTGCTTGTGTCAGGCTAAAGTCGTTTCCAACCACGGCGTCATGAAACAAGTCTTTAACGTATGGCGTTGCATTTGGCTGACCGTATAATTTGTCTTTATTGGTTTCGTTTTCAGTGAATAGCCATTGCTCTGGCTTGTCGAATGCTAAGTAGTAATCGCCCAGTTTTGGGTGAGTGAGCTTTACTGAGCCGAAGTCATTATTCTCAGAATTCTTGGTGATGTTGTGCTCACGCTCAGTCTGCCCAAAACTCCATAAATTGCGTAGCCACAGGGTAGGGAGGACGGTAATGTCAGCGGCTTCCGGCCCTCGGTTGTGCACCGTAATCTTGACCAGAATGTCTTCTTCATCGGCCTTGGCGTACTCGGTAAACACATCAAAATAGCGGTTGTCATCAAACACGCCGGTATCGAGTATTTCGTACTCAAGTTCTTGTCGGTTGCGCTGTTGATTGGTTTCCAGCAAGTCTTGATAGGGATAAGCCTGTTGCGGGTATTTATACAGGTGCTTCATGTAGGAGTGCGTTGGCGTGCTGTCCAGATAGTAGTACAGCTCTTTGCAGTCTTCGCCGTGATTACCTTGCGGCCCCGTTAAACCGTACAGGCGTTCTTTGAGGTAAGGGTCATTGCCATTCCATAAAGTTACCGCAAAACAAACCGCGCAATGGCGATCTGAAATACCCGCGATACCATCTTCTCCCCAGCGATAGGTGCGGCTGCGGGCGTGTTCGTGCGGAAAATAATCCCACGCTTCACCGTCGGGGCTGTAGTCTTCGCGCACCGTTCCCCATTGGCGTTCGCTGAGATATGGGCCCCATTCCAACCACTTTTTTTCATGGGAGTAGTGTTCGTTTAAGCGCTGCTGTTCTGCATTTTTTATTGTGGACATAGGGCGGGATTATTGTCATTGTTTAGATGGGTTGATTATTGAGAGATTTTGTTGGGTTGTCTAGTTGGTATGTTTCAAATGGCTAGCCCATTAGTAATGCGCGATACAAAGGAGAAAAAATGAGTAGATTTGATGGTCCGCACTTCGACAAAGAAGATTCAGATATCGTTTCGATCTGGGCTTCAAAAGTTCCCAACCAAGAAATACCAGAAGATTACTTTACTGAAAATTACAGTGAGGATGAAGAGGAGCCCTTCAATCAGTTTAGCTCAGACTTTGGCTTTGGTTACTACGATCATGACGCGGCAGAGAATGCGAGAGATTATGGTGTTACTAACGAGCAAAAGCTTATGTATGCGTCCTATGGGAAATCTTTCTGTAAAGAAGCTTCATTAGCTTGTGATATTCAATCAGTGGGTACTTTTTACCTGATGTACGATTTTATCTATGACCCTAAAGTAACAAGGATCAAGGAAAACAAGCTTTTCAAATTCATAGGCTGCTTTAAGTTTGATAAGAGTATGTAACAAGGTGTTTAGCGCCAAGTGTTTTGTATCATGGCACTGTCGAGAAATTCATAACCAGAGCCTGGCCAGCCTTTTCCGAATAGCTATTACGCCATAGGGTATTAGACAAAACAAAGTATCATTCGTTACAGTTGCGAAACATTTTTACGAGGGCTGGGTTTTGTTTGGAAACCGTTTTGAAGATATTAATCTGAAGGGTGATGTGTTTGGCGGCGTGACCACGGCGGTCATCTCGTTGCCACTGGCATTAGCATTTGGTGTGGCATCTGGGGCTGGCGCTGAGGCGGGGCTTTGGGGCGCTATTTTGGTGGGCTTTTTTGCGGCCTTGTTTGGTGGCTCGACAACCCTGATCTCTGAACCAACCGGCCCGATGACGGTGATCATGACGGCGGTGCTCACCAGCATGGTCGCGAAATATCCCGAATCCGGCATGGCGATTTCGTTTACCGTAGTGATGATGGCGGGTGCTTTCCAAGTCCTGCTTGGCACGCTAAAGCTCGGTAAATACATCACCTTAATGCCCTATAGCGTGATTTCTGGCTTTATGTCGGGAATCGGCATCATCTTAATTCTCTTGCAGATATCACCGCTTCTTGGTCACGCGGCACCTTCCGGTGGCGTCATGGGCACCTTGTCAGAGTTGCCAAATACCATCGCCAATATGAAGCCGAATGAGTTGCTGCTTGGCGCGCTCACCTTGGCAATTTTATTTCTTTTTCCTAAGAAGCTCCGAAAATTTGTCCCTGCGCAATTGGTCGCTTTGCTGGTTGTTACACTGATTTCGGTCATGTTTTTCAGTAGCGAAAGCATTCGCCGCATTGGTGAAATTCCGGCCGGTTTACCATCGTTGGTTATCCCGCAATTTAACTTAGAAATTTTCACCACGATGGTGATTGATGCGCTGGTGCTTGGAACGTTGGGCTGTATTGATACCTTGCTGACAGCGGTTATTGGCGACTCATTAACCCGTAAAGAGCATGACTCCGATAAGGAGCTGCGTGGTCAGGGCTTTGCGAATATGATCTCCGGTTTGTTTGGGGCGTTGCCAGGTGCTGGCGCGACAATGGGGACGGTGACTAATATTCAGGTCGGCGCTCGTTCACCAGTGTCGGGTATGGTTCGTGCTTTAGTGCTGGCGTTAGTGGTGTTGGTTGCGGGTGGCTTGACTGAGCCGATTCCGATGGCGGTACTGGCAGGTATTGCGGTGTATGTCGGCTTTAATATTCTCGATTGGAGCTTTATTCAGCGCGCGCATAAAGTTAGCGTTCCGGCGATGGCCATTATGTATGGCGTGATGCTGTTGACGGTATTTGTGGACTTGATTGTGGCGGTTGGGCTTGGGGTGTTTATCTCGAACATCATCATTATCGAGCGCCTGAGTCGTGAGCATGTGCGCCAAGTTCGGGCGATTAGTGATGCCGATGGCAATAGTGTGCCGCTAACTGAAAGTGAGCGCACTTTGTTGGACCGGGCAAAAGGAAAGCTGCTGTTTTTCTACCTGTCTGGGCCAATGATTTTTAGTGTGTCGAAAGCCATCTCTCGACAGCACCGTCGCATTGCGGATTATGAAGTTATGGTGCTTGATTTGACCGATGTGCCAATGATTGATGTGACAGTTGGGCTAGCGCTGGAAAATGCCATAAAGGATGCGCAGGAAGTGAACTGTGAGGTGATTTTGTTATGCCCCAATCAACAAACTCGCCAGCAGTTAGAGAAGTTTCATGTGATTGACTTGGTGGCAGAGGAGAATACTTATTCACTGCGGATTGAGGCGTTGGAGGCGGCGCTGAAGTTTGTGGAGAAGGATGGTCGCCAAACAGAGATAAAATTGGCTTAGCGTAATGAGCTTGATTATTGATGAGGCACGAATAAGCAAGTGATCTAGAGCTGGCTACTTAGGATGCTGGCCTCTTTTTCGAATTAGTTGTTCTAATTGCCGAATGCCAGTCTTATATTATCCCCTAGTGCTGTTTGCTGTCGGGAATGGGCTTGAATCAATAAATCACCGTAAACTAGTGCGGATACACGAGCTTAAAGGTGTATTCCAGCACCTAAATTAAATTCATTGGGGGCAGCTTAGGTTGGCTCGCTTTTCATCTGGTTGTGCATGACCACTGTGGATAGGTCAGCTTTTGCAAAAGCTATCTCGATAAAACCCAAAGAATTTTTCAGCAATCACTCTCTGATCATCTGCGCAGAAGAATTCCTTAGATAGTTTAAGAGTGGTTGCAATTTGGTCGTATGGCTGAGCCTTGTGACATATCAGCATTCTACTGACGGTAAGTAAACCTTGTTCGGGAATAAGAGTGCTTTCATTCATGATACGTGTGCTACTTGATCTGGATCCGATGAAGCATGGACACCGTTTGGTGGTTGGCCCGTATAATTTAGGCGATACCCCGTCGCTAGCTTCTGATGAAAGACATGTTAAAAACAGCGTTAAGTAGTTTTCGTGATGAAATAGTAGAGCTCTACTATTTACTTTGAATGCAGAGTTAGTCTATAGTGTGCCAATCGTGTAGTAGAGTTCTACTATATTTGATGATATTACTAATGAAATAACACTGTATTGGAGAAAACCTATGAAAGAAACACAACCTGCTCGCGAAAAGTACGTGATTAAAAAAGAACGTATCTTGGTCCTGCTAATAAATTTGTTCATCGTCATTTTTATTCACTGTTCAAGTTTTGCGGTAAATATGGATTATCATCTTGTTATTGGTGAGATTGATGTGAAGCAAACCCTTTCTGTTGATTTTACTCAGAACTAAGGAGAGAGGCTTTATGGAGCAAATAGTGAGTAAGTCTAATGTTTTAGGTGATTTAGCAGAAGTAAGATTAGGCTTAGCATTTAATTCGGCAATCAAGGATTTAGGTGATAAGGGATCTTGTTACTTGATTCAAACTAAGAATATTACGCTTGATGGCTATGTGGATCTGAGTGAGCTAGTTAGAGTTGAGCCCGAGGGGTCACCCCAAAGGCATTTTTTAGCATCTGGTGATGTTCTTCTCCGTCTTAGGGGGCCTGTTTTTTCAGCAGCAGTTTTTGAAAATACTCTCTCTGAGCCTGCTGTTTCGACTAATCAAACGGCAGTAATTCGTTGTAACACTGAGTGGGTTTCTCCTTATTATCTACAATGGTTTATTAATTCACCACTTGGGCAGTACTATTTTAAGAGAGGGAGTGAAGGCTCGAATATAGCGAAAGTTTCATCTAAAACTGTTTCAAACATGCCATTGCTACTGCCTTCAAGGGAGCAGCAACAAAGGATTGAAGTAATCCATAAAAATTGGCTGGCTCAAAAGGAGATATATAAACGAATAGTTGATAATGGCGACTTGCTATACGGTCAACTATGCATGCAGATTCAGATGGAGAGTTCAGAATGAATAATGAAATAAACCAAGATAAAATCAACAAGGCCGTTTGGTACGCTTGTGACACTTTTCGCGGCATATTGGAGCCATTTGATTATAAAGATTTCATCCTCACCATGCTTTTCCTGAAGTACATTTCAGACATGCATCGGAACAAGGCGACGGGGTTAACCGCTGAGTCTTATAACATTCCCCATGGTTGCTCATTTTGGGATTTGTATGAGGCGCGTCATAGAGAAGGAAACGGCGAGCGAATTGATAAAGCACTACACTCCATTGAAGAAGCTAACAGCAAGCTGGAAGGCGTGTTTCAAGGAATCAGTTTCAATACGGATAGACTGGGTGTTGAAAAGCAAAAGAACGATATATTAAGTCACTTGTTGGAAGACTTTGGTCGGGATGCACTTAATCTTGTACCGAGTTGTGTTGGCACACTAGATGTGATTGGAAATGCTTATGAATACCTGATTAAACACTTCGCAGAGAGTACTGGTAAGTCGGCGGAGGAGTTCTACACTCCATCTGAGGTCTCTGATTTGTTGTCGATTATCCTTGAACCACAAGAAGGAGATACCATTTGCGACCCTGCCTGTGGCTTGGGGTCACTATTGATAAAGTGTGGTAAACAGGTGCAGAAAAACTTCAATGGCTCAAGAAAGTACACACTCTACGGTCAAGAAAAAGTTGGCTCAACGTGGTCGCTGGCAAAAATGAATATGTTTTTGCATGGTGAAGACAACCATCGTATTGAATGGGGCGACACCATTCGCAATCCCAAGCTTCAAGACTCAGCGGGCGGCTTGCTGCATTTTGACGTAGTGACTGCCAATCCCCCATTTAGTATGTCTCAATGGGGATATGAAAACGCAGTTGAGGATCGCTTTGGGCGCTTCTGGCGGGGTGTGCCACCCAAAAGTAAAGCTGATTACGCATTTATCTCTCACATGGTTGAAACCCTCAAGCCTGATACCGGTCGCATGGGCGTTGTAGTACCCCATGGTGTATTATTTCGCTCCTCTAGCGAGGGTAAAATCCGTCAAAAACTGATCGATGAAAACCTGCTGGATACGGTGATTGGTTTACCAGAAAAGTTGTTCTTTGGGACGGGTATTCCCGCTGTGATTCTGATCTTTAAAAAGAAAAAAACTGATGATAAAGTCCTGTTTATCGATGCTTCCCGCGAGTTTGAATCAGGCAAAAACCAAAACCGCCTAACTATTAGGAATATCCATAAAATTGTCGATACCTACCATGCTCGTGAAAGCATTGATAAATATTCCTATCTTGCCAGTCTCGAGGAGGTTCATAGTAACGATTACAACCTCAATATTCCGCGATATGTCGATACATTTGAAGAGAAAGTGGAGATTGATTTAAGGGCTGTGTGGGCTGAGCGCTTGGAGTTGCAGAATGAGTTGGCGGTATTAGAAAAGGAAATGGCGGGCTCTTTACGTAAATTGGGTTACGAGTAAACAGATGGTGTACTTTGCAGCTGAGAAAAATATTGAAGATGGTAATCTACTGATAGGTATTATTCTCAGTAAAGATAAAAATGAGTTGCTGGTTGAGTATGTGGCCTATTGAATGGATAAAGGCTTGTTTTGTTCAGAAGTGCCAGCTTTATCTGTCTAATGAAGAAGAGTTGCCGTGAGAGGTTGAAGCGACACTAGCGGAGCAAAAATTATAGTGCCCTATGAGTGGCATAGGGCACTAAATATAGGATGTGCCATTAAGCGGTTAGAGGGCTAGTTAATTCAACACCTCGGCGAAGTCTTTATCCCCATTAAACAGCTCAAATATCTTGCCATTCAGCTCAGTCTTACCCACAACATAACTTAGCGCATGAGCGACATCTTCACGGCTAATTACCATGTCATCTCTGTTGCTCGGGCGCTGGGTTTGTACTTTATCGGTGGCGTCATTATCGTTTAATGAGCCGGGTCTGAGAATGGTGTAGTTGAGACCACTGCGGATCAAATGCTCATCAGCCATGTGCTTGGCAACTAGATAGGGTCTCATTTTTTCAGAGCCGGAAGATGGCTCATCCGCGCCAATTGAGCTTACCATTACAAAGTGCGATACATTGGCGGCTTTAGCGTAATCTGCGGCTTTGCAGGCAGCCCATAGATCAATCAGCATGGTTTTGTCTGCACCGGTTTTACCACCGGAGCCAGCACTGAAAATCACCTGATCGCAGCCTTCAAATGCATGACTAAAATCTTCTTCTAGGTCGGCTTCAACGATCTGTAGCTTGTCGCTGGAAATATCAGCTAGCTTGCTTTTATCACGCACGAGTGCAACGACGGCGTGGCCATTGTCCAGCATTTGCTGGGTGGTCATTTTACCGATTTGTCCGCTAGCGCCGATAATAAGTGTCTTGTTCATTTAAACTCTCCAATTATTGGTACCCTACAGACGATGGGGTCTGAAAAGAGTGTTTCAACCGTTGGGTAAATATCATGAGGAAAACAGCCATGGGCATAGAGAACACGTTGATCTATTGCATTACAACCGCCGAAAAGTGGAGTCAGTCAAAACAGAAAGGTATACACACAGAGCCAAGCTTGGAGGCGGAAGGTTTCATTCATTGCTCCTACCCTCATCAACTACTTCGGGTTGCCAATAAATATTTTAAGGATGTCGAAGGGCCGTTGATACTGTGCATTGATCGCAGCCAGCTAGAGAGTGAGGTTGTGGATGAAGATCTATCGGATTTGGGTGAACTGTATCCGCATATTTATGGGGCGATTAATGCTGATGCGGTGGTTGAGGTGCTTACGTTTCAAACCTCAGAGCAAGGAGAGTTTAATCTGCCGGATAGGCTTGCTTTACTTTAAGTGACAGGCTCTGATCACTCCCATTGAAGCGAGCAATCAAAGCCTGAATTTAAGCGAGTGTTACTTACCTAAAGCCCGACCAACACGGCGTGGATCAGCTCCACCTTCCATGCCATCTTCGCCAATGGTAATACCATGCAGACCCGAGTTAAGGTCGCGCACGCTAACGGTATGGCCTAGGGCTTCCAAGCCTTCCTTTAGTTTAGCCGCATCGGTATCTTGCTCAAGATCGGTTGCGCCATTGCGGTTCACATAGTGAGGCATGCTAATCGCTGTTTGCACATCCAGATTCCACTCCAGCACACCCAACATGGTTTGCGCCACGTAGTTGATGATGCGACTGCCGCCCGGTGAGCCGATCAGCATTTTCAGGTTGTCATCTTTATCAAACACCATGAATGGCGACATTGAGCTGCGAGGACGTTTGCCCGGCTCGACACGGTTAGCAATTTTCTCGCCATCTTTTTCATCGCTAAATGAGAAGTCGGTCAGCTGGTTGTTTAGTAGGAAGCCACGAACCATCACGGTAGAGCCAAACGCCATTTCAATACTAGAGGTCATTGAGAAGCCGTTGCCTTCTTTATCGACAATGCTGAAGTGCGTGGTGCTTGGCTGCTCAGGTGACTTGGACGCAATCCAGTTGATATTGGCATTCGGTGGGGTACCCGCGGTGGCATCGCCCATATCTTTATCGCCGATCAGCTTGGCGCGCTCTTTCAGGTATTCCGGATTGATCAGGCCTTCAACCGGCACATTTACAAAATCGGCATCGGCCATATAAGTACCACGATCGGCATAGGCTAAGCGGCCAGCTTGTGCAAACAGGTGAGCGGCTTCAACAGAGAGTGGCTCGTATTGGCTGAGGTTTTTATCTTCCAGCAGCTTAAGCATCTGGATAACCGTCATTCCACCAGAGGTTGGTGGTCCCATGCCACACACTTTGTAAGTTTTGTATTCAGCGCAAACTGGTGGGCGTTCAATCGCCTCGTAGTTGGCCAAATCGCTCAGCATCATTTTTCCAGGGTTATCAGCGGCTGTAAATTGCACAGCGCCCACGATATCCATGGCAATCTGACCTTTATAGAACCCTTTAGAACCAAGTAGGGCAATACGACGCAAGGTCATTGCAAACTCTGGGTTCTTCTTCATGGTGCCAGCTTCTAGTGGCTTGCCATCAGGGAAGAAGTAGTTCCAGGTGGCTTCGTAACGGCCTAATGCCGGATTCGTTTTCTCAGCAACCGATGCCGCCAGCTTAGGCGAGACTTCAAAGCCTTCTTCCGATAAGCGAATCGCATCTTCAAACAGCTCAGCCCATGGCAGTTTACCGTGTGCTTGGTGCGCTTTTTCCAACATGGCTAATACGCCGGGAACACCGACCGAACGACCACCAGCGAGTGCTTCCCACCAGTTCATGTTCTTGCCATCTTGCTGGAATAATTTGCCATCAACGCCCATTGGCGCTTTTTCGCGACCATCGTAGCTGGAGAGTTTTTTCTCAGCATTATCCCAATACAGTGAGAAGGCTCCACCACCGATTCCGCTGGACTCAGGCTCAACCAGGTTCAGCACTAATTGCACCGCAATCGCCGCATCAATCGCACTGCCGCCTTTGGCTAGTATGCGCATACCGGCTTCGCTGGCATAAGGGTTGGCGGATGACACCATGTACTCGCTGGCTTTTACCAGATTCTGCTCAATACGACCGTGGCCAAATTCCGGATAGCGGGATTCTTTAGCAATAACGGTACTACTGATCAGCGCACAAGTGATGGCTGAAGCCAGTATTGTCATGGCTCTTTTCATAATAACCTCCTGTTATTTTTACTGTCTAAACTGATTAGGGAAATGAAAGCTTACTCAGGCCATTTTGCAGACAAGGCCGTGATAAATCAATTCATCAATGGGTTGATTTGGAAGTGTAATGTTTATGCAGGGGTATGTGACAGGCACGCTGAGAGTTGAGATACTGCCAACTCCTTCAGGGTGTTTAATACAATGAATCAGATAATTTCGGGCTGCGGTATCGGGCTGCGGTTTTCACACATCGAGCAGATTTTAGCGGAGCGTCCTGCGATTCCTTGGCTGGAGGTGTTGAGCGATAATTATCTGGTTGAGGGTAGTGTGCAGCAGGATTATTTGCTGGAGATTGTGGAGCATTATCCACTGGTGATGCACGGTGTTGGGCTCTCACTTGGCTCGGTTGATCCTTTAAATCAGGATTATTTAAAACGTCTGAAAGCCTTAGCTGATCAGGTGAATCCGGCATGGATTTCTGATCACCTGTGTTGGTCGGCGGTGCATGGTATGCACACACATGACTTGATTCCTTTGCCCTATACCCAAGCCACGATTGAGCATGTTGCAGCCCGTATTCAGCAGGCGCAGGAATTTTTAGGGCGTGAATTGATTATCGAAAACGTCTCCAGCTATTTGCAATATAAAGATTCGGTGATGCCGGAGTGGGCGTTTTTCAGCGAAGTGGCTGAGGCGGCGGATTGCGGCATGTTGTTAGACATCAATAATATCTATGTGAGCGCGCGTAATCATGCCTTTGAGGCTGAGGATTATTTGAGTGCGATTCCGGCAGAGCGGGTGCGTCAATTACATTTGGCCGGCTTTGAGGATCGCGGTACGCATTTGCTGGATACGCATGGCTATCCGGTATCCGAACCTGTGTGGGCATTGTATGAAACTGCCCTGCAAACGCTTGGCCCAGTCCCGACCTTAATCGAGTGGGATAATAATATTCCTTCACTGGCTGTGTTATTAGCCGAGGCGGATAAAGCCACGATCATTCTAGATCGCATTGGCAAGCTGGCATAATGGATCTTACCCAGTTGCAACAGGCATTTGCTCAAGCCCTATTTAGCACCAATGCCAAGGCTGATGTGGAAGCTGCTAGTGGCTATGTGCAAGCGCAGGGCGAGTTAAGCGCCGCACAGCGCGTGGGCATTTATCGCAATAGTGCGCATGGCATTTTAAGTCAGCATTTAGCGGCTTTGTATCCGGTGTGTCGGCAGCTGATTGGCGAGCAACGGTTTGATTTATTGTGTGATGTGTATATCGACCAGCAGCCACCGGGTACGCCTTATTTGCCAGAGTTTGGCGCGACCTTTGTCGACTTTTTAAAGCAACATGAAGCGCTCAAAACCCTTGGCTGGATTGTGGATGTTGCGTGTTTGGAATGGGCGCGGCATGTGGCATGGCATAAAGCGAATCAGGCAGTTAGTGACTTTGCTCAGTTGGCCCATTTGGATGAACAGCAACAAGCGGCCTTGTGCTTTTTCTTACCGCAATCGGCACAATTATTGCACTGTGATGTCGCAGCGGATGAGGTTTGGCTGGCGCATCAATCAAGTGATATCCAACAAGTTTCAGCGCAGTTAGCGAATATTCAGCTGGAAAATGAAACGTATCTCATCATTTGGCGACAAGGGCGAAGGCTGCAGCAGAGTCGTTTATCGCTGGCGCAGTGGCAGTTTTTGCAAGCCGTTCAGCAGGGCGTTACTTTGGAGGGCTTAAGCTCTGAGTTTCAGGCAGAGGTCGCGACTTTATTGGCGAGCGCTGTGCAGCAGGGATGGGTGAGTTCCTTTATTTAGCTTGCCCGAGCTACTATTTTATGTAACAGTTTTTGCTAATTAATCGAGCAAAATATTCCGTTGAAAGCACTCATTATTCTATTCACCTTGTTGTTGATGACGCTGAACTCAGTGTCGTCCGCGTCGATGTGGGTGAGAATGTCTGGGCCTGAATCGGTTGAAAAGGTTGCGCAAACCTTGCCGCCTTGCCATCAGCCACACATGATGGAAATGCCCGCAGATGATATGGTCGAAGCGGCCAAATCAGCGTCTCCAAGTTATAAGCTTTGCGATATGGATGACTGCCAATGCGGTCATTTTAATACGGCTAAAGTGCCGGATGAAATCCATCCTTATGCCGCCAATTTTATTGGTTTCTCGATGCCGTTGGCCATGGCCATTCCTAGCGTTCTCACGCTATTTCTCCCGCTAAATCACCGACCTCCCAGGGTTATGCCAGCTTAGTTTTATCTGAAGTTCTTTTCATTTACCTGAGTATGACGCATGAAACAGTATTGGACTACGCCCGTTGCGGGTGTGGCGATCTTGGCTATTATCGGTCTTTTTAGCACGGCCCACGCCGACGGATTGGAGCGCATTATTCCTGGCTCTGAGCCCTTAGTTGAGGCCCGTAAGGACTCGCCCGAGCAACACGCAAACAAACACGCAGACCCAACTTACATCTGCCCGATGCACCCTCAAGTTCAGCAGGGCGAGGAAGGCTCGTGCCCGATTTGTGGCATGGATCTGGTACTTAAAGTGGTGGGTGAAGGCGGTGGTGATGGCATGCCGATTGTCAGCGTCTCTTCCAGTACCGCTCAAAGCATGGGCGTGAGAACAGGCAAAGTTACCAAACGAACCTTATCGCGCGCGATTGATACGGTTGGCTATGTGCGCTATGACGAGAGCAAACTCTTTCATATTCACGCACGCGCCAGTGGTTGGATTAAAGACCCCGTGGTGCGAGTGTTGGGGGATAAAGCCAAACAAGGTCAGCGCTTAGCCAGTTACTATTCTCCGGAAATTTACACCGCACAAGAGGATTACCTGACGGCCTTGCGCAGCACCAGCGAGCGCCAAAAACAGGTTGATGTGCTGACACGCTTACGCGTGATGGAAGTCTCGGAGTCGGTGATTAAAGATCTGGAGCAGCGTGCAACCATTACGCCACATGTGCCCATTATTGCGCCGATTGATGGCGTGGTCACAGAGATTGGCGTGCGCGATGGCATGTATGTCACACCAGCGACCTTGCTGTATGCGATTGCGGATTTAAGCAATGTGTGGGTGATCGTGGATGTATTTCCAGATCAGTTGAATTGGGTCCGCAAGGGCGCTCAGGCCACTATGCAAGTGGATGCGCTGCCGGGTGAAAAATGGACGGGACGGGTGGATTATATTTATCCTGAGTTAAATGCCAAAACGCGCACCTTGCAGGTACGGCTAAAGTTTAAAAATGAAGATGGCCTGCTAAAACCCAATATGTTTGCCAGCGTGAAAATCAATAATCGCCCCGTAGCGGGCGCGGTGACCATTCCTCGTGAGGCGCTTATTCCAAGCTCAGAAGGCTATCGGGTGGTGAAAGTGACTGAGGAAAACCACTACAAACCGGTGGTAGTGAAAGTGGGAATTAAAACCGCGACTCAGGTGGAAATCACTGAAGGTTTAGAGGTTGGGGATGAAGTTGTGCTGTCAGGGCAATTTTTGATTGATTCAGAAAGCAATCTGCAAGCTAGCTTTCAGCGCATGAGCCAGTAAGGGTCGGATAATGTTAAGAAAACTGATTGCCTTATCCATTCAGCAGCGCTTTTTGGTATTGATGCTGGCGGGCCTGCTTATGGTGTGGGGCATTATCTCGGTGAAGATGACGCCGCTGGATGCCATTCCTGATCTTTCTGATGTGCAAGTGATTATCAAAACCAGCTATGCCGGACAAGCGCCGCAAGTGGTGGAAGATCAGGTTACGTACCCGATTACCACCACCATGCTATCGGTGCCTAAAGCCACGGCCGTGCGCGGTTTTTCCTTTTTTGGTGACTCCTTTGTTTATGTGATTTTTGAGGATGGCACGGATATTTACTGGGCGCGTGCGCGGGTGTTGGAGTATTTGAGCCAAGCAGCCAGCCAATTACCAGCCGATGTTCAACCAAGGCTGGGGCCGGATGCTACCGGCGTGGGTTGGGTGTATGAATATGCACTGGTCGATCGCACGGGTTCGCAGGATTTATCACAGCTGCGTAGCTTGCAGGATTGGTTCCTGAAGTTTGAATTGCAAACGGTTCCCGGTGTCTCGGAAGTGGCAACGGTTGGCGGCATGGTTAAGCAATATCAGGTGATTGCCGACCCGCAGCGCTTGCGTGCTTATAACCTCACATTAGATCAATTAAAGCGCGCAATTCAGCGTGGTAATCAGGAAACCAGTGGCTCGGTGATGGAGTTGGGCGAGGCCGAATACATGATTCGCGCCAAAGGCTATTTGAATAATCTGCAAGATATTGAGCTGATACCGGTCGGCGTCAATGCCGGTAGCGGTACGCCAATTCTGCTACGCGATGTGGCCGATATCCAGCTCGGTCCGCAAATGCGTCGCGGCATTGTGGACTTGGATGGCGAAGGTGAAGTAGTCGGCGGCATTGTGGTCATGCGCTATGGTGAAAATGCGTTAGAGGTGATCAATAACGTCAAAGCCAAGCTCGAAACCCTGAAGGGCGGACTGCCAGAAGGCTTCGAGATTGTGACGACTTATGATCGCTCGGAGCTGATTTTAAGCGCTGTTGATAACCTAACCTTTAAGCTGGGTGAGGAATTTATTGCAGTGGCGCTGGTGTGTTTGGTGTTTCTGTTTCACCTGCGCTCGGCGTTGGTGGCGATTATCAGTTTGCCTCTGGGCGTATTGATTGCGTTTAGCATCATGCAGCAGCAAGGAATTAACGCCAATATCATGTCACTGGGTGGTATTGCGATAGCCATTGGCGCGATGGTCGATGCCGCGATTGTGATGATTGAAAACGCTCATAAACACTTGGAGCGTTGGCAGGAAAATGGTCAGGTTGAAGACCGTTGGGAAGTGATTGAGCGAGCGGCGGCAGAAGTAGGGCCAGCGTTGTTTTTCTCGTTGCTGATTATCACCTTGAGCTTTGTGCCAGTGTTTATGCTTGAGGCTCAAGAGGGACGAATGTTTTCGCCGCTGGCTTATACCAAAACTTATGCGATGGCCGCCGCAGCCGGTTTATCGGTCACCTTGATTCCCGTGTTGATGGGATATTTCATTCGAGGACATATTCCAAACGAACAGAAAAACCCCTTATCCCGATTGCTAATAGCGCTGTATAAACCCGCGCTTAAAGCTTGTCTCAACTGGCCGAAGGCGACGATTGTTATTGCCTTGCTGGTGATGGTGTCGGTGATTTTCCCTTACCAAAAGTTAGGCTCTGAGTTTATGCCAGAGCTGGAGGAAGGTGACCTCCTGTATATGCCGACCACCTTACCGGGCGTGTCGATTGGTAAAGCACAGGAAATGCTGATGCAAACGGATCGCCTGATTAAAACTCTACCTGAAGTGGAGCGTGTATTTGGCAAAATTGGTCGGGCAGAAACGGCAACCGATCCTGCACCGTTAACCATGATCGAAACCACCATTTTACTTAAAGATAAATCCGAATGGCGCGAGGGGATGACGCTGAAAAAGCTAATCGCTGAGCTCAATGCCACAGTGAAATTTCCGGGCTTAACCAATGCTTGGGTGCAGCCGATCAAAACCCGTATTGATATGTTGGCGACTGGGATTAAAACGCCGGTTGGTATCAAGGTAGCGGGGCAAGATCTCAAGGTCATTGAGGAGATTGGTAAAGAAATTGAGTCGGCGCTGGGTGATTTAGACGGTACTGCGTCGGTTTTCTCAGAGCGTGTTTCTGGTGGGCGTTATATCGAGGTGACTCCTGATCGCCAAGCGGCCGCTCGCTTTGGTTTAAACATCGCCGATATTCAAACGGTGGTTGGTTCGGCTGTAGGTGGCGCGAATGTTACCAATACCGTGGAAGGCCTAGAGCGTTATCCGGTGAATTTGCGTTATCCGCGCGATAGCCGAGACAGCATCGATAAATTGCTGGAGCTGCCAATCGTAACGCCAACTGGCGAGCACATTCCCTTGTCTCGGGTGGCAAGCCTGCAATTCACCGAAGGCCCACCGATGATTAAAACAGAGAATGCACGCCTCAATGGTTGGACGTTTGTGGATATTCGCGGCGTAGACCTGGGCGGCTATCTTGAGTCTGCACAGGCCCGAGTGGCTGAGCGCATCAAGTTGCCACCGGGTTACTCCATTACATGGGCAGGGCAATACGAATACATGCTGCGCGTAGAGAAAAAGTTGAAGCTGCTGGTGCCAATGGCATTGGTGATTATCTTTATCCTGCTGTATCTGACCTTTAGCAATATGATTTCGGCGCTGGTGGTGATGTTGTCATTGCCTTTCGCCTTGGCGGGTGGTGTTTGGTATTTGTGGATTCTGGAATTCAATGTGTCGGTGGCGGTAATGGTCGGCTTTATTGCGTTAGCGGGTGTCGCTGCGGAATTCGGCGTGATTATGTTGGTCTACTTAGATAACGCCTTGAAAGAGCATAAGGGCGGAATCAATCAAGAATCGGATTTGCGCGCTGCGATTATGGAAGGCGCGGTGATGCGGGTACGGCCAAAAGCCATGACGGTGGCGGTTATTATTGCTGGTTTGGTGCCAATTATGTTGGGTACCGGAACAGGCTCGGAGGTGATGCAGCGCATCGCAGCTCCCATGATTGGTGGCATGGTTACAGCGCCATTGCTATCTCTGCTGGTAATTCCGGCGATCTATTTGATCTGGAAACGCCGGTCGTTTTAATGCTGTTACTTTAAATCTGAAATGAGGAATAAATAATGTCTCAAAATAAATTGTTAATGAGTGCTGCCATTAGTGGCGTATTGGCGTTGGGCGTAGTGGGTGCAGGCAGTGCAACCGCTGATGATGCGAAGCCAGAAACTGAGCGTTGCTCCGGTATTGTCAAAGCGGGCATGAATGAGTGCGGCACGAGCGAGCACGCCTGTGCCGGAATGGCGAAGGAAGATTACGGCCCGGAAGAGTGGATCACCTTGCCTAAAGGCACGTGCGACAAAATTGCTGGCGGCACCGTTGTCGATGGCGAAGATATGAAAATGTAAGCCATTCGTTGCACGGCGAGGGGGTATTAATGCCGTGCGACTGTTTGAAAGCCTCACCTGAACCTCACAGGTGAGGCCTGATTATAATAAAACTGAGAGTCCGTCATGAATCGTTTGTCTGCGTTATCTGTATTGAGTGTTAGCTTGTTATGTGTGTCGAATTTGCCGGTGAACCTGGCTTTGGCGGAAGAGGTGGTCGCCACAAGTGTGACAAAACTGCAAACGACCGATAGTGTTCCAGCTAGCATTTTAAGTTTGAAAGATGCGCTGGTGAGTGCGGAAGTCTCAGCGAATATCAACCGCATTAATGTGGATGTTGGCGATACCGTAAAGCAGGGTGATGAATTAGCGCATCTGGATTGTCGGGAATATGATGCGCGCTTAGAGCAGGCACAAGCCGATATTGAAACGGTGAGCGCGCAATTGCTATCAGCGCAATCAATCATTCAAATTCGCTTGAGCGATATCCAAGCCAGCAAAGCGAATGAGGAGCTCACTCAGGCACAAGCCGATGCAGAGCGCTCGCGAATTGCCTTGGCAAAATCAAAATACAATGCAGCGAAATCCCGAGTTAATGCGGATGCGGCTAAATGCCAGCTGGCAAATATCGAATTGCAACGTAGCCGGAACCTACGCCAGCAACGGCTAATTTCGCAACAAGAGTTGGATAAAGCTCAAACCGAATACCGAGCGGCGCAAGCGGAGTGCAGTGCGGTGGAGTCTGCTTTGGTGGGAGTGCAGTCAGATATTGGTACCGCTCAGGCAACGGCGACCGCTGCTCAGGCAATGGTCAAAGCGCAGCAAGCTAAAACCCGCGCGGCAATGAGTAATGTGGAAGCGGCCAAAACCGATATTACAGCCATTGAGGCAAAGTTATCCGCCGCCAAAGCCCGATTGAAAACAGAAGCCTTAATGGTGTCCCGCTGTACGATAAGCGCCCCGTTTGATGGGCAGATTGTGCAACGCATGGTGCAACTGGGGCAGCGTATTGCGCCGGGTGAAAAAGCGTTTCAGTTAATTGCGATTAGCGATGCTGAAGTGACGGCCTCGTTAGCGGTCAACGAGTTGACGAGTTTAAAGCAGGCTAAGCAGATTTATTTTGAGGTGGCGGATAAGCAGCTGCCAGTCACGCTGCGCTCGGTTGTGGCGATAGTTACGGGGCAAGCCAGAACTCAGGAAGTCCGGTTTAAGTTTGAGCAGGAAAATAGTTTGCCAGTCGGCCAAAATGGACGCATCACTTGGTGAGCATTGATTCGCGAGCGTGACACATGCCGACTGATTACTAAGCGTCTGCATAATGCTATGCTTACGCGCATTCACATAGTCAATCAGGGAATTAGCATGGCCGACGCGACTCAAATCACATTACACCAACCGGATGATTGGCATCTGCATTTACGCGATGGCGAGATGCTCAAAGCCGTTGCAGGCTATACCGCCAACCATTTTGGGCGCGCCATTATTATGCCAAATCTGGTGCCGCCAGTTATTACAACGCAGGATGCGATTGCGTATCGCGCGCGTATTATGGATGCGCTGCCAGCGGGTTCGGCCTTTGAGCCTTTGATGACGTTGTATCTGACGGAGCAAACAGATCCTGCCGATGTGCGTGCGGGGTTTGCCAATGGCGATATCACAGCGGCTAAGTTATATCCGGCGGGTGCAACCACGAATTCCGCTGCTGGCGTTAAAAATATCGAAGCGATTTATCCGGTACTGGAAGCCATGCAGGATATTGGCATGCCATTGTTGGTGCACGGTGAAGTCGTGGATGCGGCGATTGATATCTTTGATCGCGAAGCGGTATTTATCGAGCGGATTTTATCGGGTGTGCGCAAGCAGTTCCCTGAGCTGAAAATCGTGCTTGAACACATTACAACGGCCGATGGCGTCGAGTTTGTAAAATCCTGTGAGTCGAATGTGGCAGCAACTATTACTCCGCATCATTTAACGATTAATCGTAACGCCATGCTGGTCGGTGGTATTCAGCCGCATTATTACTGCTTGCCAGTGGCTAAGCGCGAAACGCATCGTTTGGCTTTGGTCGAAGCGGCAACCTCAGGTGATGCGCGTTTCTTTTTAGGCACAGATTCTGCGCCGCATTTGGATGGTGCAAAAGAGAGTGCTTGCGGCTGTGCTGGTATTTTCAATGTGTCGGTGACGATGTCGGTATTGGCACATGTATTTGAAAATGAAGGCAAGCTGGAAAACTTGGAGCGCTTTGCATCACTGAATGGACCAGTGTTTTACGGCAAATCTGTGAACGAGGCGATGATGACTTTGGAAAAGCAGACGCAGCCAGTGGATATTTCAGAGAAGTTGTCGGTTGCAGGCGGTTCGATGACAATCTTTAATCCTAAGTTTCCACTGCTGTGGCGCGTGGTATAAAAAGAAATAAAGCCTATTTTGTGACTGCCACCTGAGCTTAAGCGTTTTTGCTTATCTCAGGAGGCATGGTAAATGCGCTGGATTCGGCAATTTGAGCGGTCGACATTGGCCGGCCAATAAAATATCCCTGTGCTTTGCTAACGCCAATCACACAGAGCGTCTCAAGCTCTTCAGCGGTTTCAACGCCTTCTGCAATAATTTCACAGTCCGTATTTTTAGCAAATGAAATCATTGCGGAGGTGAGTGCACGTCTCGCCGAATCCTTGTCTATATTGCGAATCAGGCTAATATCTAGCTTAATAATATCTGCGCCTAACTCTAAAATATGCTGGAAACTGGCATAGCCTGCACCGGCATCATCAATCGCTAAGCGAATGCCTTTGGCTCGCAAGGGGAGTAGGGCTGCTCTGAGTGCATCATAATTACTGATGCGGGCATGCTCGGTGATTTCCAGCACAATCTGCTTGCCTGAAACCTGCTCTAATAAACGACCAACCGAGCCATTGATAATATATTCCGGGCTGGCATTTAGTGAGAGGTAGGTATTTTCAGGGAGTAGGTCCATTTGGCTCAGCGCTTTTTTGGTGGTTAGCGCTTCAAGCACTTCACCAAGCCCGACATCGGAGGCTTCTTTAAACCAGTAATCAGGGGAGTTGTAAGGTATGCCGGGAAAGCGGGAAAGTGCTTCGTAACCCACCACGCGCTGTAAGTTCATGTTATAAATCGGCTGGAACGCAATTTCAAAGTCGAGTGACTCGATCATCGCTAATATTTTATCTTCAACGATTCGGCTATCTTTACTCTGTTGGCGGGTTTGGTCAATCTGCTTGCCTGCAAACTCAGCAAACACTTTAATAAAGGCAAGGTCGCGCTCGCTTAAAGCCGGTTCAACCTGATGGCCTATACAACAAAATGTACCAAATAATTTACCATCAGCGGTTCTGATCGGTACACCAATATAGCTTTTAATGTCCAAAGCTTTGGTGACCGCCATGCCACGGGTAATGGGGTTTGCGCTGGTATCATTAATGATTTCAGGCAGTTCGCCTTGGGTGATTTTGTAGCAATAGGTTTGTTCAAAGGGGTCGGAGTCATCCGGCTTTATTGGGCTGTCTTCGGTCTTGCTATCAATGTGCAAAAACACCCGTTGCCCTTTCTCATATTTAGCAATAAAAGCGATGTCTAAATTCAGGTGTGCGCGAACCAGTCCTACAAGATATTGTAGGTCTGTTTTAATCACTTTATTCTCGAGCCGGACTTTCTCCGATTCGGTTTTAGCTGATACGTCTTTGTCCATTGTGTGAGCACTTGTAAACCCAGAGAGCTGCGGGTTATTTATTGTATGTATTAGGCATGCATGACGTCATAGTAAAATTAATCAGGCAGGCCGATTTTACTCTCTTTTTTTATTATTGTTTAAGTCAATTTAACACAAGACAAGTAAGGACGATAGTGCATGACTGGGCTAATGAAAGGCCATATTCATGCTGATGCCGTTTCTGCTTAAAATCATATAAAATACGACGATGAAAACATTATTTTGCATTCCTCCGATGACCCAGCTTAATACGCCGTACCCTGCGACAGCGTATCTGACTGGCTTTTTGCGTGAACAGGGTTTTGTCGTGGCGCAGCGCGATCTGGCCATTGAGCTGTTACTCACCTTGCTAACGCCCGAGGGGCTGGAGCAGATTCTGGGAGTGGTTGAAGATAACTACGCCGAATTTGAGGATGACGAACTGCCGGATGTGATTTATCAGTTTATGGCGGAGTTTGAGCAATATCGCCAATGTGTAACGCCTGCGATTCGTTTCCTGCAAGGCAAAGACCCGAGTTTGGCGCTGCGGATTGTGTCGCGACGATTTTTACCGGAGGGTCCTGCGTTTGAAGGATTGCACGGTTTGGACGAAGCCACTGGTGATATTTTGCAGTGGGCTTTTGGTGAGCTGGGCACGCAGGATAAAGCCAAGCATTTGGCCACTTTGTTTATCGATGACTTAGTGCAGGTGATTCATCAAGGTGTTGATGTTAACTTTGAAATCTCCCGTTACGGTGAAAGCCTTGCTGCATCCAATCCTTCATTTGACGATCTGTATGGCATTCTCAATGCGGATGTGAGTTTGGTCGAAGCCACACTTCAGCACTTAGTCGTTGCGCATTTACAAGAAACGCAGCCCGATGTCTTGGGTATCACCGTGCCATTCCCCGGCAATATGCTGGGTGCGTTACAAATTGCGCGGGCCTGTCGGGAGCATTCGCCTAACACGCACATCGTGCTCGGTGGCGGTTATATTAATACTGAACTGCGTAGCTTGAGTGATCCGCGTATTTTTGAGTTTGTGGATTTTATCCTGCTGGATGATGGCGAGCAGCCGTTATTGCGTTTGTACAAACACCTTTTGGGTAATTGCGAGCGTCAGGATTTACACCGTACTTATTATTTGGATGATGGCGCGGTGTGTTATCAGCAGCAGTCCGCGCTACCGGATATTCCGCATCGCGCGATTGGTACGCCGGTGTATGAAGGCTTACCGCTGGATTCCTACTTATCTTTATGTGAAATGCTAAACCCCATGCATCGTATCTGGAGCGATGGGCGCTGGAATAAGCTCACCATGGCGCACGGCTGTTATTGGACGCAGTGCAGCTTCTGCGATATCGGCTTGGATTATATCGGGCGCTACGATGAGGCCGGAGCTGACATTATTGTTGAGCGCATTGAAACGCTAATCGCCGAAACGGGTCAAACGGGCTTTCACTTTGTGGATGAAGCGGCACCGCCTAAAGTCATGTTTGCCATGGCGCGTAAGCTGATTGAGAAAGGCATCGTTATTACCTGGTGGGGAAATATTCGTTTTGAAAAGACGTTCACGCCAGAGCGTTGCCAGTTATTAGCGGACTCTGGTTGTGTAGCGGTCAGCGGTGGTTTGGAAGTGGCTTCCGATCGATTGCTGAAGCTGATGAAAAAAGGCGTAACGGTCGAGCAAGTGGCGCGAGTGACCAAAGCATTTTCCGATGCGGGCATTTTGGTGCATGCCTATCTTATGTATGGCTTCCCCTCGCAGACTGAAGCGGAAACTGTCGACTCGTTAGAATATGTACGCCAGCTCATGATGCACAAATGCATTCACTCTGCCTATTGGCATCGTTTCTCAGCAACGATTCACAGTCCGGTTGGGCAGAAGCCAGAGCAATATGGGGTGACATTGCACCCGCCAGCCTTTGCAGGATTTGCCAGTAACGATATTGAGTTTAGCGATCCGGTGGTGGCTGATCACGAATTGCTGGGTAAAGGGCTGAAAAAGGCGTTGTACAACTATATGCACGGTTTGGGCTTTGAGCAGCCGGTTGGTTTTTGGTTTGATAAGCGTTTAGCAAAGCCATCGGTTAAAGCGAATATGATCGAGAAAGCGTTGGAAAAAACACCAAGACAAAGCAAGGTTATCCCGATTCAGGCAGTTAATTGCGATAGCATCTAGTTTTTATAGAATTGTATTGATAGTAAACAAATAGACGTCTATCTTAGGCGAATAATTGCTAATATTAAGTTTTGTTTAGTCTCTGAGGGCGGTTATATTTTCAAAAATGAGACGTTATTACTCAGATTAAAAGGCTGTTTGGCCAGAAGTAATGATTGACTGTGTTATATTAACGGCGGCAGAAAATTTGGTAGCCCTCAAAAGCAGGGCGTTAAATGGGGTATGCCGCTCTATTACAAGTAATGAAAATATTGGAGAGATCACGATGAAAAAACTCCTAGCATCAACATTGATACTAGCTGGTTTGGGTTTTGCAGGTTCAGCAAGCGCACACGAATGTGGAGACATCACTATTGCCTCAATGAACTGGCAGTCCGCAGAAGTATTATCTGCAGTGGACAAGCTAATTCTGGAGAAGGGTTACGATTGTGACGTAGAGATGGTTGCTGGTGACACCATGCCTACCTTCACTTCGATGAATGAGAAGGGTAAGCCAGATGTCGCAACTGAGCTTTGGACCAATTCATTGGAAGAGCCACTGAGAGAAGCGATCGAAGAAGGTCGTTTATACCGCACAGTTGATATTCTGTCGGATGGTGGTGAAGAAGGTATCTGGATTCCTAAGTACATGGCAGATGCTAATCCAGACATTAAGTCTGTTGAAGATGCACTGAAGCGTCCTGAGCTGTTCCCACATCCTGAAGATGATGATAAAGGCGCGATCATTGGTTGCCCTGCTGGTTGGAATTGCCAGTTGATCATGCAGAATCTGTTTAAAGCGTACGATATGGAAAAGAAAGGCTTTGAGCTGGTTGATCCAGGTTCATCAGCCGGTCTTGACGGCGCAATCGCTAAATCTTACGAGCGTAAGCAAGGCTTCATGACTTACTACTGGGCACCTACCTCATTACTGGGTAAGTACGACATGGTTAAGCTGAAGATTGATGCGCCACACGATCAAGAGCACTGGGAAAAATGTACGGGTGTTGCAGATTGTGAAGATCCAAAGATCAATGACTGGAGAGCATCACGCGTATCTACCGTTGTAACTAAAGACTTCATGGATAGCTCTGCGATTGCACTGAGCTACTTCTCACGTCGTTCTATTCGTAACAATGACCTTGGTCAGCTGTTGGCATGGATGACAGATAACCAGGCAACTGGTGAAGAAGCGGCAGAAGAGTTTATTAAGACTCGTGAAGATATCTGGACTAAGTGGGTATCTAAAGACGTTGCTGAAAAGATTAAGAAATAAAGCAAAATAAGCAGGCAAGGCGGCAGAATTTTTGTCGCCTTTTTTAATTCTGGATAAGGAAAGTCTCTGAAAATAATGCACAGATACATTGCGGGCTTTCTTTGTCGTCTAAAACGAGGAATACATATTGAGTTGGTATAAC
Organism: Leucothrix mucor DSM 2157; assembly: GCF_000419525.1. Classification (NCBI taxonomy): domain Bacteria; kingdom Pseudomonadati; phylum Pseudomonadota; class Gammaproteobacteria; order Thiotrichales; family Thiotrichaceae; genus Leucothrix; species Leucothrix mucor. The sequence goes on along the minus strand of NZ_ATTE01000001.1, from coordinate 3,202,928 downwards.
GAGTTTCCGCACATGCCCATCGACAGCCTTCGGGCGTTGAAGAAGGGAATTGATGCGGGTTTTAAGGGATTTACTCGCGAATACGGCGAGACAATCGAGATGATTTTCGAGCCAGTTAAGCAGTTTATGATTCTGGCCGAAGATTTTATGCTAGACACGCCATGGCCCATCATTATGGTGCTAATCGCAGGTTTGGTTTGGCTAGGGAGCCGTAGCTGGAAAATTGTGATAGGTACCATCATCACACTATTACTGATCGGTTTCTTTGACATGTGGGAAGACACCATGAAGACGGTGTCGATGACCTTTGTGGCGACCATGCTCGCTATCGTAGTCGGTATACCGATCGGGATACTGATGTCACGCTCGCAGCTGGTTCAGCGAATCGTCACCCCCGTACTTGATGTTATGCAAACGATGCCTGCCTTCGTTTATTTGATTCCGGTGGTTATGCTACTGGGAATCGGTAAAGTGCCGGGTCTGATCTCCGTTATCATTTATGCCATTCCGCCCATTATTCGTTTGACCAATTTAGGTATTCGTTTGGTTGATAAGGATATTCTGGAAGCCGGTGATGCCTTCGGTGCCTCTTCTTGGCAGCGACTGATGAAAATCCAAATGCCTTTGGCGCTACCGACTATTATGGCCGGTATTAACCAGACCATTATGATGGCTTTGTCGATGGTGGTTGTGGCTTCAATGATTGGTGTACAGGGACTGGGTCAGCCAGTACTTAAAGCGATTGCTAACCAGTATTTCACTTTGGGTATTTTCAATGGCTTAGCGATTGTTGGTATTGCGATTATCTTTGACCGTGCCAGCCAGGCTTACGGTAAGCGTCTGCAAAAACATTCAGAGGTAGTTCATGGCTAGTCAAAGCATTGAAATCAAAAATCTGTACAAAATCTTCGGCCCTCACGGCGAAAAGTATGTCGACATGGTCAAAAACGGCCTGTCGAAAACAGATTTGAATGATCAGTATGACCACGTACTAGGTTTGCAGGATATTAATATCCATATGCCAGCAGGTCAGATTCAGGTGGTGATGGGCTTATCCGGCTCTGGTAAGTCGACGTTGATTCGTCACATCAATCGCTTGATTGATCCGACGGTTGGTGAAGTACTTTACGATGGCGTTGATGTTTGCCAAATGAAGAAGAGCGCACTGCGTGAATTCCGTCGTCATAAAACAGCGATGGTGTTTCAGAAGTTTGCTCTACTACCACACCGCACTGTCATGGAAAACACGGTCTTCGGTTTGGAGATTCAGGGTGTTCCAGAGGGTGAGAGCAAGCGTCGCGCTCAGCGTTGGTTAGACCGTGTTGGTTTGGCTGGCTTTGAGGATAACTATCCGAATCAGTTGTCTGGTGGTATGCAGCAGCGTGTTGGTTTGGCGCGTGCGCTGGCTAACGATGCGGATATCTTGTTGATGGATGAGGCATTTTCTGCACTCGATCCACTTATTCGTATGGATATGCAGACAGTACTGTTGGATATTCAGGATGAGCTGGAAAAGACGATTGTGTTTATCACACATGACTTGGATGAGGCTTTGCGCTTAGGTGATCAGATCGCTATCTTGCGTGATGGCGCGGTGATTCAGCAGGGAACAGGACAAGATATTGTACTGCAGCCTGCGGATGAATATATTGCCAGCTTCGTTAAAGAAGTGAATCGTGGTCGTGTTATCAAAGTGCGTACAGTCATGAAGCCTGTGACTGCTGAGCTTAGCGATAACGCGGTGAAAGTCCGTCGCAGTGCATTGCTGGAAGAAGCAGCTAAAATGATGACCGATGCCGATGAGCAGATGGCTTTGGTGGTTGATGCCACCGGGAAGGCTGTTGGTATGCTGGACATCCATGATGTTATCGCGTCGATGGTAACACCGGTTGAACATGATGCTGAGAATACCGCTGCGGCTTAACGCGCTTTTCTAAGTTATTGTTCGAATCAAAAACGCCCGTTGTGAGTTGCTCACGATGGGCGTTTTTGTATTTGCGCGATGCAGGTTTGTTTTGGTGGGTGGCTTTTCATATTAAGCGATTTGATTTGGCGCATTAGTCTTGCGTATTGTAGTAGTATTTGGATAAGTGCCTAGTATTTGTCTTTTTTAGTGTGAGTTGAGGATAGTTTACCGCCAGCGCTTGTCCATACCTATGCTTGGAGTGCATTAACCTACCGGTGCAAGACGCTCCACACATTTTGATTGTTCAATTTTATGGAGCTTTAAAACGGTTATGAGCGACTTCCTTGCTACCTTTATCTTCTTTTTTGCAGTGATTGATCCCATCGGAACGGTGCCTGTTTTTCTCGCTGTAACCCGTGCTTACGAAGAGCATGTGAAAAGACAGATCGCAATTAAAGCAGTGCTCATTTCCGGGGCCATTCTGCTATTTTTCTTGGTCGCGGGCGAAGTCATTCTGGATGCAATTAAAGTACCGTTATCGGCCTTCCAGATTGCAGGCGGGATTGTGTTGTTCCTGTTTGCTTTGAGCATGATTTTTGGGGATAGCAAGCCGGATCAGGAGCTGAAAATGGTCAGTGCCACCGATACGGCGATTTTCCCATTAGCAGTGCCTTCCATTGCGAGCCCTGGGGCGATGTTGGCGGCGGTGTTGCTCACTGAAAATGGTGAATACAATATTATGGAGCAAGGGCTCACCGCGTTATCAATGTTTGCGGTGCTTGCCATCGTCTTGTTGTTATTAATTGGTGCAAGCTGGATACATCGATTAATTGGAAATAGTGGGGCGAGTATTATTAGCCGTGTCATGGGTTTAATACTGGCTTCGGTTGCGGTCAATAGTGTGCTGGGTGGTGCTAAGGAATACTTCTCTTTGGTAATACCGGTGGCTGGGTGAGTTAGCTTTAACCAAGCAAATGGCAGGGTAAATATCATCTCAGCATCTGCCTGATAAAATGCGTCGTATTACTAAAATACCTAAAACGCGCATTTTAAGCAGGCACTTTATGACCGACTCTTTAGCAGAACAGTATCTCCGCACACGCAGGCGCACCGAGCAATTGTGCGAGCCACTTTGTACGGAAGATTACATTCCTCAGGCTGTCGAGTTTGCCAGTCCGCCGAAATGGCACTTGGCTCATGTGACGTGGTTCTTTGAAACCATGATCCTGCAAAAATACTTGCCCGGCTATGAAGTCTTTCATAAAGACTTTAACTTTCTATTCAATAGCTATTATCAAGCAGCCGGTGCGCGAGCCATTCGTGGGCAGCGTGGAATTATGACGCGCCCCACGGTGGATGAAGTTTATCAATATCGTCAGCATGTTGATAAACACATGGCAACATTATTAGCCGAGCCCTTAGCGCCCGACGTTGCAGATCTGCTTACGCTGGGCCTAAACCACGAGCAGCAGCATCAGGAATTATTACTGATGGACCTGAAGTACGTGTTTTCGCTGAATCCTTTACATCCTGTCTATCATCCTGAAAGTAGTCTGGTGGCAGATCACAATCCACAAGCGGGTTGGCTAACGGTTGAAGAGGATGTTTATCCGATTGGTTATCGAGGTGATGGCTTTTGTTTTGATAACGAGCGTTCGCCACACAAAGTCTATTTGCATCGCTTTGAAATCGCTAAAGCACTGGTGACCAATGGCGAGTACCTAAAGTTTATCGAAGCGGGTGGTTATCAGAACTTCGGCTATTGGTTGGATGAGGGCTGGTCGTGGGTTAGCAATAATGAAGTCGCTAGCCCACTGTACTGGCAGCAGATTGATGGAGAGTGGTTTTACTACACCTTAGCCGGATTGCAAAAGCTCGACCCAGACGCCATGTTGTGTCACGTCTCTTATTATGAAGCGAATGCCTATGCTTGTTGGAAGGGCGCGCGCTTACCTACTGAGTTTGAATGGGAAGTTGCCGCGCCTTCATTGGAATGGGGGAAGCGTTGGGAGTGGACTAGCTCTGCTTATCAACCATATCCCGGGTTTGAAATTAGTGACGGCGCAGTTGGTGAGTACAACGGGAAATTCATGGTGAATCAAATTGTCTTGCGAGGTGGCGCGACGGTTACGGCAGCAGGGCATAGTCGATTGACCTATCGCAACTTCTTTCATCCGCCGCTGCAATGGCAATTCTCTGGAATCAGGTTAGCAAAATGAATAAACAATTCGCGATCGATGTCGATGCTGGGCTGAGTCAGCAAAATAAAACGCTACCTTCTAAATATTTCTATGATCAGAAAGGCGACGAGCTATTTATGCAGATCATGGAACTACCAGAGTACTACCTGACGCGTGCGGAGCATGAAATTTTCACTGAGCAAACTCAGGAATTGATTGATGCTTTGGGTGTTAGCCCCAAACAGCACTTCGAGCTGATTGAGTTGGGCGCAGGTGATGGTAGTAAAACAAAACACTTGTTAAAAGCATTGCTGGAGCAAGGTTATCAGTTTGATTATCTGCCGATCGATATTTCAGGGTATGTGTTGGAGTTGCTGGCAAGTAACTTGTTAGCGGAACTACCGACCTTATCGCTGAAAGCTCAGCAGGGTGATTATTTTGAAATACTGCAGAACCTGAAGCAGAGCCGTGCGCCAAAGGTGATGCTGTTTTTGGGGTCAAATATTGGCAATATGACCGATGCAGAGGCAGCAAATTTTATCTATGACTTAGGAGCCAACCTAGCCGCTGGCGATAAAATGTTATTGGGTGCCGATTTAATTAAGTCTGCCGATATTGTGTTGCCTGCTTATGATGATGCGCAGGGTGTGACAAAAGCATTCAATATGAATCTTCTGCACCGAATGAATAATGAGCTGGGGGCAAACTTTGTGATTGAGCAGTTCGATCATCTGGCTGAGTACACTGAAGCGGAAGGTATTGCCAAAAGTTTTATTGTTAGTCAGACCGCGCAGCAGGTGCATATTGCTGCGACTAACAAAACGTATGACTTCGCTGCGGGTGAAAAAATCCATGTTGAGGTGTCGCGTAAATACAGTCGACAGGTGTTGGAGTTGATCTTAGAAAAAACCGACTTCACAATTAGCCGGCTGCTAACAGACAGGCAGGGCTACTTCGCGGATTTTGTATTGCATCGAAACTAAGGTTTATCCATTATTTGTGGGTAATCATAATCAACTAAGGATCCCCGCATGACCGACCAACTTGCAGTGAGCCCGCTAGCCCCTGATCAATGGGATGAGTCACTTTCCTTTGTTAAAGAGGATATGAATGGGCGGCCTATTAATGTGCATCGCCTAATGGCTCATCATCCTGAGCTATTAAAAGCTTGGTGGAATTTTAGAAACTACTCGGTACAAGGTGGTGAGCTGGGTAAGCGCAAAGGCGAGTTGGTTATCTTGCGAGTCGCCGTTCATATGAAAGCTTGGTACGAGTGGGGCTCTCATGTGGAGCGTGGCTTGGCTTGCGGTTTAAGTCGCAGAGAAATTGAGCGAGTTAAACT